>WHUC01000218.1 GCA_009377435.1 Acidimicrobiia bacterium | reverse complement strand
CTCGGAGATCATCTGCTCGGTGAACCGGGCGGTGTCCTCGGGGGTCCCGTCCTCCCAGAACGTGCCGAGCACGGGGAGCGCCTCGACACACCGGTAGAGATGCTCGGTGAATCCCAGCTCGGTCACACCCCGGTGGGCGGCCCCCTCCAGATAGGCCTCGATGTATCCGGGGGGGTACTCCCCCACCGGGGGGGCGGGACGGTCGTCATCGGAATGGGGATGGAGGTGGAGGTGGTAGTCGGACACGGCTCAGGAGACTGGTGTGGAATGCTGTTGTGCAGATCGGCGGCCAGACGCGTCGGTCGCAAGGACGCACGACGAAGGCGCACCCGGTGCGGTGCTTCGAGGAGGAGGACGCCGCGAACGGCGATGGCTGGGCGTCGAGATGTGGGACGTGTGTTTCACACCGGTCTCCTAGCGTACCGAGTCGACCAGCCCATCCATACCGGTGCCCAGTAGGGCGTCGGCGAGCCCGTTCCAGGTGGCCTCGGATATGTGCTCGTCATGCTCTAGCTCGCTGGCGGCATAGTGAACGGCGTCGGCGATGGCGGCGATCGAGGAATCGACGGCGACCGACTTCGAGATCGCCATGCGGGCCCCGGCGTGGTCACCTCTCCCCAGGGCGCGGATGGCTTCCTCGATGTCGGATTCAATGTTCATTCTTGGCACGATATCGTCACCACTTCTGCCCGCTCAGAACTGGGCCTCCTCGGTGCTGCCGGTGAGGGCCAGGGTCGAGGCCTCTCCCCCACTGACGGCGTTGGACACCAGGTCGAAGTAACCCGCTCCCACCTCCCGTTGATGGCGCGTGGCCGTATAGCCCCGGTCCTCCATGGCGAACTCCCGTTCCTGGAGGTCAACATATGCGGTCATCCCCGAATCGGCATAGGCACGGGCCAACTCGAACATCGAGGCGTTCAAGGCGTGGAATCCGGCCAGGGTGATGAACTGGAACTTGTAACCCATTGCCCCCAGTTCACGTTGGAACTCGGCAATGGTGTCGTCGGCAAGATGGGCCTTCCAATTGAAGCTCGGCGAGCAGTTGTACGCCAGCTTCTTGCCGGGGAACTCGGCATGGATTGCCTCGGCGAACCGGCCCGCCTGCTCCAGATCCGGCTTAGAGGTCTCACACCACACCAGATCGGCGTAGGGGGCGTAGGCGAGCCCACGGGAGATTGTCTGCTCCAGGCCGCTGCGCACCCGGAAGAATCCCTCGGCGGTGCGCTCCCCGGTGGTGAACTCCCGGTCACGCTCATCGATGTCCGAGGTGAGCAGGTTGGCCGTGTCGGCATCGGTGCGGGCGACGACCACGGTGGGCACGTCCAACACATCGGAGGCAAGACGGGCGGCAAGGAGGGTGCGCACATGCTGGCTGGTGGGGACGAGGACCTTGCCCCCCATGTGGCCGCACTTCTTCTCGGAGGCGAGCTGGTCCTCGAAGTGGACCCCGGCCGCCCCGGCGAGGATGAAAGAGCGCGTTAACTCGAACACGTTGAGAGCACCACCGAACCCGGCTTCCCCGTCGGCGACGATGGGCACGAAGTAGTCGACGGAGTCGTCACCCTCGGCCCACTGGATCTGGTCGGCCCGACGCAGGGCGTTGTTTATCCGTCTCACCAGCGCCGGCGCCGAGTTGGCCGGGTAGAGCGACTGGTCGGGGTAGACGTTCTCGGAGAGGTTGGCGTCACCGGCGACCTGCCATCCGGAGAGATAGATCGCCCGCAGACCGCCCTTCACCATCTGCACCGCCTGGTTGCCGGAGAGGGCACCGAGGGCGTGGACGTAGTCGACGTCGTTCATGAGGCCCCACAGCTTCTCGGCCATGGCGGTGGCCATGGTGTGCTCCTCACGGAGGCTCCCCCTGAGCCGGACGACATCCTCGGCTGTGTAGTCGCGGCGGATGCCCTCCCAACGGGGCTCGGTGGCCCAACGGGCGGAGAGTTCGGCTGCTTCGGTGTGATGTGTCATTGGAGGACCTCGTTGTTCCCCCCACGCGGAGTCGGACCCAGTCTGTTGTGCCCCCCTACCTGCCGTGCCCCCTTACCTCCCGGACCTCCGGTCCGGCAGGGACCTTTCCCCCTCCTCCGGAGGGGGAACAACGGGACCTTCCCCCCACTTCGTGAGGGGACAGCGGAAGCGGGTCGGGGGCGGGCGGGGGGATTCGTCAGGGTCATGGCGGCTCCTTGGTGATTTGTGATCAATGTGGTCAAAGCTGTTCGTAGGCGGGCAATGTGAGGAAGTCGATGTAGTCGTCGTCGAGGGCGACCCTCTCGAAGACCGAACGGGCCTCATCGAATCGACCCTCCACGAAGGCTCTCTCCCCGATGGTCTCGGCGATGGTTCGCATCTCCTCCTCGGTGACGGCCCTCACCCGCTCGGCGGTGATCGGCGCCCCGTCCTCGGTGGAAGCCCTGTGGTGGACCCACTGCCAGATCTGGGATCGCGAGATCTCCGCGGTGGCGGCGTCCTCCATCAGGTTATCGATGGCGGCCGCACCCACCCCCGAGAGCCACGAGGCGAGATAGCGGATCCCCACCGATACGTTGGTACGGATTCCCTCCTCGGTGATCTCACCACCATCGATGTCGGTGTCCCTCAGGTCAGCGGCGGTCACTGCGACGTCGTCACGGAGCCGCTCCACCTGGTTGGGTCTCCCGGCAAGGACGGCGTCGAACTCCCGTCTGGCGACCTCGACCAGGTCGGGATGGGCCACCCATGTCCCGTCGTAACCCATCTCGGCCTCCCGCTTCTTGTCGGCGGCGACCTTTTCCAACGCTGCCTCGGTGACC
>WHUC01000217.1 GCA_009377435.1 Acidimicrobiia bacterium | reverse complement strand
TGAGACCAAAGGCACCGCTGTCGGTCACGACTGCGGCTGCTTCCTCGCCTCGATCGACGCCATGTGGTCGGGAGAATGGCGATTCACCATGACCGGACCCGACGAGACCCAGGCGACGGGATGGACGCCATTCCCCTATCAGGTCGAAGCCGACCCAACCGACACTCCCCTCCAGGTGTGGGAGATCATCGGCAGCGTCTCCACCCGCGACGACTGACGACCTGTCACCCCCGAGCTTCGGGGCGGGCGTCAGCGACAAGTATCTCGGTTGAGGCGCTTCAATCGGTGATGATGACGCTGATCGAGAAACTCCGGAGCAGAATGGCTGCCGCGGCGACGGGGCCATTCGCCCACGCCGAGTATCCCCTGAAGCACACCCTCGACTATCCGGGTGACCTCGGATTGTTCGGGCCCGACTCGGCGACCTGGCGGGTGATCGGGTCGCCGATCTCCCTCTTTGGTGGTATCCGGGGTCTTCTCCTCCAGGCCGCCCACCCCGAGGTGGTCGCCGGTGTCGAGGACCACTCCCGTTATCGAGAGGACCCGCTGGGAAGGCTCTCCCGCACCAGCAATTACGTCGTCTCCACCTCGTTCGGGGCGATGCCCGAGGTGGAGAACGCCATCGCCGTGGTAAGGAGACGACACATACCCATCTCGGGGACCTCCCATCGTGACATCCCCTACTCCGCCGATGATCCCGGGCTTTCGGCATGGGTGCACAACTCCCTCACCGCGGGCTTTCTCGTCTCCCACCAGACCTTCTCCGGTCATCCCCTCACCGGCGAGGATGCCGACCGGTTCGTCTCCGAGCAGACCAGGGTGGGGGCGTTGCTCGACTCGGATCCGATGCCGACCACTGCCGACGAGCTGACCCGATGGGTCACCGAACACCCGGCGATGGCCCCCGCCCCGGGTATGGAGGACGCCGTTGCCTTCCTGCGCCGACCACCCCTGGACCTACTTCCCCGTGTCGTTTACCGCTTCATCTTCTCGGCGGTGGTGGCCACGATCCCCCACCGCATCCGCACCATCCTGGGTCTACGGCGCACCCCCGGAGCGCTCTTCGCCGGAAAGGGGATCGCTGTGGTCCTGAGATGGGCGCTCGGATCCTCTCCCACCTGGAAGCTGGCTTGTCTTCGCATCGGGGCGCCCCTCCCCTATGGGGTCGTGTTCAAACAGCCGATGTTGGCCGACGTCCCCGAATCCAAGGATCGCGACAGCTAGTGCCCCGCACTAGGAGACCGATGTTTTTTAGTCCTGTTTCGACGAGCCCTTGGCCTTCTGGGCCCTCTTCCAGTTCCGGACGTCTTCGAGAGTCTTCTCGGAGTCGATGTCGGCGGCGGAACGCGGGGTATCGTCGGCGAACGGTCCGGCGACATCCTGCCAACCCTCGGGGGCCACACCGAACCGTTTGGCGAGAAGGGCGGTGAAGATCTTGACCTTCTCCGCCCCGAAACCGGGGAGGGCGTCGAGTCGCTTTCCCAATGTGGAGGCGTCCTCGACATCGGTCCAGACATTGGCACCATCGCCGTCGTACTGGTCGACAATGACCTCGGCGAGGGCGTGGACCCGCGCTCCCATGCTCTTGGGGAAGCGGTGGATGGCCGGTGGTCCCCGGCACAGATCGATGAAGGTCTCGACATCCAGGGCTGCGATCTTCTCCGCCGACAGCCCGTCCATGCGCTCCGCGATGGTTGCCGGTCCCCGGAAGGCCCATTCCATGGGGACCTGTTGATCGAGGAGCATCCCGATGAGCACGGCCGTGCCATCGGAGTTGAGCAGGGCGTCCGCCTCGTCGTCTCCGGTTATGGAGAGGGTTCCTTCCGTCATCGGCTCCAGGATACCGGAACGCAAAACTACTCCGGAATGGGTAGCGTCGGTTGCGACCGGATAGACCGGAGGACTCGATGCGTGTGCCACTGACCGTCGCCGACTTTCTCGATCGTGCCGCCCTGGTGTACGGGGACCAGGCCGGGTTCATCGACGAACCCAACCCTCCGGGGGGTGGTCTCGGCGAGCTCACCTACGGGCGGGTAGCCGAGCTCGCCCGTGCCCAGGCCGCCGGTCTGGACGCGGCCGGGCTGGAGCGGGGCGACCGTGTCGGGATCATCTCCCAGAACGCCTCCCGACTCCTGGTCTCGTTCTTCGGGGTGAGCGGATGGGGGCGGACCCTGGTACCGATCAACTTCCGTCTGGGCCGGGACGAGATCGCCTACATCGTCAAGCACTCCGGGGTGCGCACCCTGATGGTGGACCCGGAGCAGGAGGAGATCACCAAGGATCTCGACGTCGAAACCCGGGTCGTCCTCGGGACCGACACCGACGCCGGAATATTCCCCGAGGGTCGGGCGCCCGAACCATGGGACGACCCCGACGAGGACGCCACCGCCACCATCAACTACACGTCGGGGACGACCGCCCGACCCAAGGGCGTGCAGATGACCCATCGCAACATCTGGCTTAATGCGGTCACCTTCGGGCTGCACACACAGATATCGGACCGTGACGTCTATCTCCACACGCTCCCCATGTTCCACTGCAACGGCTGGGGGATGCCCTACGGTCTCACCGGTGTCGGCGTCACCCAGGTGGTGATCCGCAAGATTGACGGGGCCGAGATCCTCCGCCGGGTCGACGAGCACGGTGTCACCCTGATGTGTGGGGCGCCGGCGGTGGTGGCGATGGTCCTCGACGCCGCCCGCAATTGGGACGGGCCCATCCCCGGTTCCGGTCGGACCCGGATCGTCGTCGCCGGGGCGGCGCCACCCACCAAGACCATCGAGGAGGTGGA
>WHUC01000216.1 GCA_009377435.1 Acidimicrobiia bacterium | reverse complement strand
TCGGCCAGGATCTTACGTGCCGCGGCGGCTATGGCCTCGGGGTCCTCGGCGTCGGCGACCTCGCCCACCCCGGTCTCGCGGATCACTCGCCCGATCTCCGGTGAGTCCGACCCGATCACGGGCACACCCGCCATCATGTACTCGAACAGCTTGTTGGGAAGCGAGGTGTGATAGCTGTGGGAGGCGCTCACGATGTTGGCCAGACCGATGTCGGCTGCCGCGGTCCAGGCGAGGAGCTCCTCGTTGGGGATGGGGCCGAAGAACTTGATCCTCTCGCCGATGTGGCGGTCGGCGACGATCTGCTCCAGGGCGGGCCGGTGATAGCCGTAGCCGACCACCGCCATCACGGCGTCATCGAGTAACAGGGTCGCCTCCATGGCGGCCTCGATGCCCCGGTTCTCCTGGATCGAGCCCTGGTACAGCAGGATGGGCGCCTCGGCGGGGATGTCCAGCTCACCCCTGAGGTGGCGCGGTTCGACGGTGCGTTTCGGCGGTGTGTTGAGGACCGTGATCGAGGGGGGGACACTTCCGTATAGGGTCCTGTTGAAGTCGATCCACGACGGGCTGGCGACGATCATGGCGTCGACCGCGGGCAGACTCCTCCGCTCGTTCCACGTCGCCCAGCGGCGCCAGTTGTCATCCATCCGGCTACGTTCGGTCTGGAGTTCGTGGGAGTCGTATACCAAGCGGGATCCGGGTGTGTTCTCCTTGCACACACGACCGATGTACAGGGTGTTGAGATCGTGGCTATGGAACACGTCGGCCCCGGTCCCGAGTCCCTCGGCGATCATGCGGCGATTGATGGCCAGTGCCTGAGCAGCCCGTCCCTGCCGTTTGAGTCCCGCCCTGGCAAGGCTGTCGCCCTTCCTTATGGCGAGACGCGCCACCTTGAGACCGATGGTCACCCCCTTGTCCCACACCGTCTTCTCGACGGAGCCCCCGGGTTGGCCCTCCCCGGCGAAATAGGCGTTGCGGGCCGCCATGTGGCGCTGGATCCGTCGGTATGCCCCGTTGACCGTCTCCACACCGAGGTTGGTCCGGGGCACCCGGATCACCTCGATGCCGTCGTCGCCAATCTCATGCGCGGCGGTGACGCGGGGAACATGGATGGCGACCACGGTGACGGAATGACCGGCGTCGATCAGTGTCAGCGCTTCCTTGGCCACCCGGGCGTCGTACTCGAAGGAGTTCTTGACGAACATGCAGACCTTCATTCCAATACCTCTGTGCGGATCTGCTCGGCGGCTGCGACCAGACGACGACGGTACTCACCGACATGACGCCCCACCGATTCGATCATCTCCGGACGGGACGCGGTGTCGATCAGCCCGATCACCCTGTCGGCGCTGACGTCATCGGTTCGGAGCATCACATCCTCGGCGCCCACCGAGGCAGCGAAGTCGATCAGTTTGGGACGGTACTCCAACCCGATGAAGGGCGTCTCCAATGCCGCCGCCGCCACGATGCCGTGGAGACGTTCCGAAACGACGAGACCCGCCTCGGCGATGAGACGCTGAGCCCCATCGGGGTCTCGGTACCCGGGCACGTACTCGAGGTCGGGGTGACCGGCACGTCGTGAGATCTCGATGATTGGTCGATCGTCGATGGGGTTGAACGACAGCATCGTCACCCTCCGCCCCTCCGCGACGAGGCGACCGACCGTGTCGGCGAGGGCCTTGATCACCATGGCGTCGTCACCGCCCCAAAGCTCGCCTCCGGTCCACGCCGGGACCACCACCACCGTATCGGGGTCGGGTGTGACTCCCTCCGGTGCGGTGAGGGCGAGGGCGGGGTCGCCGACCTGTTCCAACTGGCCCTCATAGCCCCAACGCCGCAGGATCTGGACCGATCGGGGGCCTCTCACCCCGACGTAGGCGCAGGTGGACAACCAATCTATCCAACCCTCCGGCGACTCGGTCTCGCCCCAGTACTCGGGGTTGCCAACGCCGGTGCCGAAGACGGCACGCTCCACGCGGGGGCTGTCCCGCTCGATGAGCCATCCCAGATAGCGGTGACGGTTGATCAGGGTGCCGCCCCCGAGAAGAAGCAGGTGGGTGGGTGGGCCCTCGGTGGTCAGGTCACCCCAGGGCATCAGGTGGGAGATGGCGTCCAACATCAGCTCGTCGCCCAGGTTGTCCTGACCGGTCCATCCGACGTATCTGATACCGGGAGGCCCCCCCAGCGGGGTCTCCGGCAACGGGAGTGGGTCCGGCACCGACGGCGGCGGCGGCGGTGGGGGTGGCTCGTCGCGCAACCGCTGCCGGAGCACTCCGGGGACGGCTCGCGGATCCGTTCTCATGGTCGCCTTGATTCCCGGTGGTGACGGCGGGGGAGGGGGGTCGAGTTCGGTGGCCGACCTTCCATCGGGGGTGGTGTCGGGCACAACCACGAGGGGAAGGGCGACGTGATCGGGCTCATCCCAGGATCTGATCGTGGTCCACCGCTCGGGGACGGGTCCGTCCAGTTTGGCCAGATCGCGCCGTCGCATCGCGGCGACAAGGGGTAGGCCATCGTCGCGCCACAGCCCATCGAGCACCGCGGTGTCGTCGTCGAGCAGGAATGCGGTATCGATGCCGGGGATCCCGTAGCCGACGGTGAGGGAGGAGATCCCGGGGGCGCGCTCCCACGGCTTCACCAGATTGGAGAGAAGTCGGCGGTCGAGACGGAGACGTCCGTCGACGAACACCACGATCTCACCGGCGGCGGCGGTGGCGGCGTCCTCGAGGCTTGGCGCCAGGGTCACCCGGGGGTCGGCGCCGAGAAGGTCGGAGAAGGGGACATGGGCGGGCCTGGTGCCGACGAGGATGATCTCGGCGTCCTTCCAGTTCTGGTTCGCCA
>WHUC01000215.1 GCA_009377435.1 Acidimicrobiia bacterium | reverse complement strand
GGGTGCACTTGGGTCTCACCCTGTCAGGTCCCCCGCGGCCAGCAATGCACCCGCCTTCCGGGCCTCGTCCCGGGGGGCGGTAAGGCCCGGATCACCAAGTTCGACCCATCCATCGAAGTGGCCCCGGATCTCGGGGGTGATACGACCCGCGACGAGGAGGGTGGGTCGCTCCCCGGAGCGCCGCCGCACCACAATCGGCACCTTGCCTTCGAGGGTCGAGGCGTCGGCGCTACCTTCACCGGTGATCACCACGTCGGCCTCGGCGATTGCGCTGTCGAGACCGACCCTGTCGGCGACCAGATCGGCCCCGCCGATCACCTCGGCGCCGAGCCAGGCCATCGCCCCGAAGCCCAATCCCCCGGCCGCGCCGGCACCGGGGGATTCCCGCCACGGCCCACCGGGGAGGTCCCGCTCGGCGATGTCGGCCACCCTGGTCAGACCCGATTCGAGCCGTTCCACGTCGTCGGGCGACGCACCCTTCTGGGGGCCAAAGACCCGGGCCGCACCGCGGGGACCCAGCAGGGGGTTACTGACATCGGAGGCGAGTTGAACCACGTCGAAGCCCAGATCGAGGACCGCCGAGGTGGCGGTGATGTGGTCCATCCACCGCGGTGCCGGGCCGACGGCTCGGATGTCGCTATCAAATCGAGCACCCAACCGGCGTGCCATGCCTACGCCACCGTCGACGGTCCCCGAACCCCCCAGACCGATGATGACCTCACCGATTCCCCGTCGCGAGATGTCACGAAGCACCACACCCAGACCCGTGGTGTCGCCATCGAGTGGTGAGCGGCGGTCGGAAAGATGCAACCCGCACACCGAGGCCGCCTCCATCGCGGCGGTCTGGCCACCGATCAGGAGCCAGGTGACCGGGACCGGCTCGCCGTACTGGTCGACCGAGGCACTGGTCACGGTCTCCGACAGGTCAGATCCGGCGAGGGCGTCCACCGTTCCCGGCCCGCCGTCGGCCATGGGCACGACGACAATCGAGTCGTTCCCCCGTACCGACAGCCACCCCTCGGCGATGGCGTTGCCCGCCTCGGGCGAGCTCATGGTGCCGGCGAATTTGTCGACCGCGATCACGACACGCATGGCTGGTCAACCGGCCCGCACGCCTGGGTGCTTGCCACTCACATGCGGAAGACGCCGAACTCGGCGGTGCCCTTGACGGGGGCGTTGTGCACCGCCGACAGGGCGATTCCCAGCACGGTTCGGGTGTCGCGGGGGTCGATCAGCCCGTCGTCACGGACCCGCGCCGTCGAAAAGTAGGCCTGTTCCTCGTAGGCGATCCGCGACTCGGTCTCGGCATGGTGGGCGGCATCCACCTCCTCATCGAAGGGGACACCGCGGGATGCCGCAGCGGAACGGGCCACGATCGACATGACCCCGGCGAGCTGGGTGGGACCCATCACGGCCACCTTGTGGGTGGGGTAGCCGAAGACGAAGCGGGGGTCGTAGGAGCGTCCCGACATCCCGTAGTTCCCGGCGCCATAGGAGACCCCGGCCATCAGCGAGATGTGCGGCACCGTCGAGTTGGCCACGGCATTGACCATCTTGGCCCCGTCCTTGATCATCCCCTCCTGCTCGTACTTCTTGCCGACCATGTATCCGGTGGCGTTGTGCACGAAGACGATCGGGGTGTCATAGCGGTTGCACAACTGGATGAACTCGGTGCTCTTCTTGGCCTCGTCGGAGAAGATGACACCCTGCTGGTTGGCGACCACCCCGACGGGAAACCCGTGGATCGATCCCCAACCGGTGAGCATCGAGGTCCCATACACGGCCTTGTACTCCTCGAATCGGGAACCGTCGAGGACCCGGGCCACCACCTCGCGCTGGTCGAAGGGGATCTTGGGGTCACTGGAGATGATCCCCATGAGATCCTCGGGATCGTGGACCGGCTCATCGCTGGGACGGGTGGGACCGGGACCGAGCTTCGTCCAGTTGAGATGGGCGACGATGTCTCGCCCCATGCGAATCGCCTCGTATTCGTCACGGGCGAAATAGTCGGACAGACCCGACACCCGGGAGTGCATCTCGGCACCACCGAGCTCCTCGTCGGTCGACTCCTCACCGGTGGCCATCTTGACCAGCGGGGGCCCACCCAAGAAGACCTTGGCCTTGCGGTCGACCATGACCGTGTAATCGCACATCCCCGGTATGTACGCACCCCCTGCGGTGGAGCTGCCGAACACGAGGGCCACGGTAGGTATGCCCCGTTGTGACATGTGGGTGAGGTTGCGGAACCACTTCCCCCCGGTGAGGAACACCTCCGCCTGATCGGGGAGATCGGCCCCTCCCGACTCCACCAGGTTGATCATGGGCATCCGGTTCTGCAGGGCGATGTCCTGGGCCCGCAGGGTCTTGTAGAGGGAGAAGCGGTTGAGGACCCCGGCCTGACTGGTGGGATCATTGGCCTGGAGCACGCACTCGACCCCGTTGATGACACCGATACCCGTCACCACATTGGCGCCGAGGTTCTTGTCGGATCCCCATCCGGCGAGGGTGGAGAACTCGAGAAATGCGGAGTCACGATCGACGAGCAGCTCGATCCGCTCCCTGGCGAGGAGTTTTCCCCTCTTGCGGTGCCGCTCTATGTACTTGACGCCCCCGCCCTCCCTCGCGTCGGCCATGAGGGCCTCGAACTCCTCGAGTGCGGTGAGCATCGCCGAGCGGTTGACCTGGTACTCCTCGGAGCGACGGTCGACGCGGGTGGGCAGGACTCGCATGGCGATGAGCGTAACCGCTGACGACGAGAATCCTGTTCCGGGCCGGATGGTCCCGCGGCTCTCCGGGTCAGGGTCGCATCGTTGAGGGGCAGAGCCCGCCCCTCCGGACCGGGCTAG
>WHUC01000214.1 GCA_009377435.1 Acidimicrobiia bacterium | reverse complement strand
TTCGGGGTGGGCGACGCCGCCGCGGTGCCCGATGGGGCCGGGGCGATTTCGCCGCCGACAGCCCAGTTCGCCATACGTCAGGGGAGGTATCTGGGGCGCAACCTGCCCGGGTTGCTCGCCGGTCGCTCCTATCCCGCCTTCAAGTACCGGACCTTGGGGGAGCTTGTCTCCCTGGGGCACCGCAATGCGGTTGGCAAGGTCCTGGGGGTGTCGGTCTCGGGGTTTCCCGCCTGGTTCCTGTGGCGCAGCTACTACCTGATGAGGCTGCCCGGTGTGCAACGGAAGGTCCGGGTGGCGGTGGACTGGACCGCCGATCTCATCTTCCCCCAGGACGTCGCCTGGCTCCCCAGCTCGGAGCTGGGCCCACCCATCTACTCGGAACCGGCCGAGGAAACTGTCACAGACGATTCGTAGGTTGGGACCACGTGAACCGCGGAGGTAGATGTGCAGAGCGACCCACAACCCAGGTATTCAACCGAGCATCCAACCGATCACCAGATCATCGGCGGTCCCCGATGATCATCGACTGCGACATCTGCATCATGGCGGACACGCCGACCTGCGACGAGTGCATCGTGCCGGTGCTGCTCGGTGCCCCCGATCGTCGCGGCCGGGTTGAGATCTCCGATGTAGAGATGGAGGCGATGGACAACCTCGCTGCCGAGGGTCTCGTCCCCCCGCTGCGTCTTATCGTGGGCGACTGACCTCCGGTTGATGATGGGCGCCGTGTGCTGCCCTACGGTATGGGGTTGGCGCCCATGAGAAAGTAGGGGAATGACCGATTCGGAAAGCAGTCACCGTTTCGACTCGATCACCGCTTCCGAGCTCAGGGAGCGGGGAGGACTCAAATGGGGGACCCACGACCCCGATGTATTACCCGCCTGGGTGGCGGAGATGGACTTCTCGATCTCCCCACCCGTACGCGACGCCCTTCGTGATTGTGCCGAGCGATCGATCACGGGATATCCCTATCCCGAGGCCGAACTCGACATGGCAGAGGCGGCATCGGAGTTCCAATCTGCCGAGTACGGGTGGACGGTCGACCCCACCGCGATACGACCGGTCCCCGATGTCGTCGAGGGAATCCGGAGGGCGGTCATGGAGCTCACCCCCCCGGGATCACCCGTGGTCCTCCACACCCCGGTGTACTACCCGTTCTTCACCATGGTGGACCGAGCCGGAAGAGACCAGATCAGGGTTCCGGCGAAGGTCGAGAGCGGGGGAAGGGCCACTCTTGATCTCGATGGTCTCGAGCGGGCGTTCGCCGGGACGGCGGCCGGCTTCGTGCTGTGTAACCCATGGAATCCCACCGGACGGTCCTTCGCCCGCGTCGAACTGATAGCCGTCGCCGATCTGGCCCATCGTCACGGGGTGCGGGTGATCGCCGACGAGATCCATGGCCCCCTGGTGTACCCGGGAGGGATCCACACCCCGTTCGGAAGTCTCGACCATCCAGCGGCCCAAACGGCGGTAACCGTGACGGCGGCGTCCAAGATGTGGAACCTGCCCGGCCTCAAGTGCGCCCAGGTCATCTGCAACGACCCCGATGATCTGATGCCCTGGGATGCCGCCTTCCCCGACTTCGTAGTTGGTGTCGCCACCCCCGGTCTCCTCGCGACGACGGCCGCCTATCGGGACAGGTCGGGGTGGAGGGATGAGGTTCTGGCCTATCTGGGGACCAACCGGACACGGCTCGGTGACATGGTGGGGGAGATGATGCCCGACATCGGCTATCACCCGACGGAGGGAACCTATCTCGCCTGGCTCGATTTCAGTCCCCGCGGTCTCGATCGGCCCGCCGAGTACCTGCTCAAGGAGGCGGGGGTCGCCCTCTCCGAGGGCGAGGTGTTCGGCACCCCCGGTCATGCCCGCCTCAACTTTGCCACACCCACGCCGATCCTCGAGGAGATCGTGACCAGAATCGCCAAGGCTCTGCCCTAAGGGCCCATGGGCTCCGTGACCACCCAACAGCTCGTCGACGCCGGGATCTCCGCCGGTCTCGTTGCGGTTGGGGTCACCACCGCCGACCCGTTCGAGGAGGCGCGGGAGGAGATCGAGCAGCGCGACCGGTCGGGGTTTCGTGGGGGGCTCGGGTTCACCTTCAAGGATCCGGAGCGGTCCACCGACGTCACCTCGAGTTTCCCCTGGGCGCGTAACCTGGTGGTGGCGGGACGCGCCTATCTACCGGACGGCGGCTCGCCCGGCCCGTCGTCGGTCCCGTCGGGGAGGATCGCCCGCTTCGCCGTCGAAGATCCCTACAAGCCCCTGCGGGATGCCCTCGCCGAGGTGGCCTCTCTTCTCACCGCATCCGGTCATCGCGCCGAGATCCTCTGTGACGACGACCGTCTCGTCGACCGGGCGGCGGCGGTGCGGGCCGGGATCGGATGGCAGGGGAGGAGCACCAATGTGCTCGCCCCCGGTGTCGGCCCCTGGATGGTGCTGGGATCGATCGTCACCGACGCCGATCTCGACGCAACCGACCCCATGATCCGGGATTGTGGAACCTGTACCGCCTGTCTCCCGGCCTGTCCCACCGACGCCCTCACCATGGATGGCCGACTAGACGCCAGCCGCTGCCTCGCCGCCCTTTCTCAGACCGCCGGTGTGTTTCCCGTCGAGTTCAGGGAGGCCATGGACGACCGTGTCTACGGCTGTGACGACTGCCTCACCTCCTGTCCCCCCGGTGGGCGTCTCCTCGAACGCGCCCACGTCGACCGGGGCCGGGTGGGCTTGGTCGATCTTCTCACCACCGACGACGAGACGCTGCTCCGGCGCTACTCCCATTTCTATCTCCCCAAACGGAGCCCGGAGACATTGCGTCGCAACGCCCTCATCGCAGCGGGCAACT
>WHUC01000029.1 GCA_009377435.1 Acidimicrobiia bacterium | reverse complement strand
CCGAGGGGGCCGATCCCTGGGACAATGGAGTTGTGATCTCGTCATCCCGGGCGCCGCTGGTGCTCATGTTCGTCTTCAGCCTTGCCATGGGAACGATGGGTCCCGCCATCCCGGTGTTCCAGCAGGCGTTCGGGCTCGACTACTCGGGAGCGGCCCTCAACCTCACGTTGTTCTCACTCGGCGCTCTGACTGGGGGAGCGACGGCGGGGTTCGTCCGCAGGGTGCTGCCGCGGTTCTTCATCGTCGTTCTCTCGCTTTCGGGGATCACGATCGGGGCGATTCTCATCATCGCCGCCCCGACGGCGCCGGTCACCTACATCGGTTCGCTGGTGATGGGCTTGTTCGGCGTGACGTCCCTCACCGTCGGTCAGGCCGTACTCGGGGAGATGTTCCCCACCGATCGCGTCACCACGCTGTCACGGGGGCATCTTGTGGCCGGATGGGGTCTGCTCGGGGGCGCGGCCGCGGTCGCCCTCGGACGCATCACCGGGATGTGGCGGATTGCCTTCGTCGTGCCGGTGGTCCTCGCCCTGGTAGCGGCCGCGGCGGGAACAGCCCGTGTCCTGCCCCAGAGGCCATCCGGTGAGGTGGACGGCGGCGACGGCGCCGGGTCGACGATCACCCGTGTGGCCGCGGGCCTCGCCGGGCTTGCCGTGGTCATGGAGTTGGGAGTGACGGCGTGGGCGGCAACCTATCTCGAGGACATCCTGGGGTTCGGTGACCGGATCGCCGCCGGAGCCACCGTCGTCGTCCTCTCCGCACTGGTGGTGGGGCGGTATCTCATGACCCGGTCGGTTGGGGGCTTCCGCCTCACCGATGTGATGCTGGCGGTGATGGGATCGGTGGTGGTTGCATCCTTCTTCTATCTCGGTGGTCCGGTCATTCCCGGTGGAACGGGAACGGTGATCTCGGTGACGGGTTTGGTGCTTCTCTGCCTGCTGGTGTCGACGGTCTTCCCGCTCGGTCTCATCCTGACCATGGTATCGGCGGGACGGAGCGACGCCCAGGAGGGGGCATCGGAGATGGCCGTGACCGCCGGTGGGATCGCCGGCATTACCTCTCCGTTGGCCTTCGCCGCAGTTGCGGACGTTCTCTCCATCCAGGTCGCTCTCATCGGGATCCCCATCGCCGCGGTCATCTCTTTGGCAATCGTCCTGTGGATTCGCCGACGTCTCAAGAGGCCGGTACTGCTGCCGACGACTTGACTGCCACACCGCATTGAGCGTGGGAGCACTCAGTCGAGCACGTCGGAGGCGATGAGGCGGAGCTTGTTGAGGTCGTGGAAGGCGTCCATGTAGCGGATCGACCCTGTCTTGGAGCGCATGATCACAGAGTGGGTGGATGCGCCGCCGCCGTAGAAGTCGACACCCTTGAGATACTCGCCGCCGGTCACACCGGTTGCGGCGAAGAACACATTGTCCGACGAGACAAGCTCGTCGGTCCCGAGGACCCTATCCAGGTCCAATTCCTCGAACTCGGCCAGCTTCCGTTCGGCGTGGTCGCGGGGCCACAACCGACATTGGATCTCACCACCCATGCATTTCAGGGCCGCCGCCGACAGCACCGCCTCGGGTGAGCCCCCGATGCCAAGGAGGATGTCGATATCGGTCTTCTCGCGGGCAGTCGCGATGGAGCCGGCGACGTCACCGTCACGGATGAGGCGGATGCGGGCCCCGGCCTTGCGGACGGCATCGATGTAACGCTGGTTGCGGGGGCGATCGAGGATCACGGCCCGGAGATCCTCGATGTCCTCGCCCTTCGCCTTGGCGACCTGTTGCAGGTTGTGTTCCACGGGTGCTTCCAGATCGATGGTCCCCGCCGCCTCGGGTCCGACCGCGATCTTGTCCATGTAGACCAAACTTCCCGGTGTGTACATGGTGCCGTGACCTGCCGCAAGGGCGATCACCGCAATTGCCCCCGGCATGCCGTGAGCGGTCAGTGTGGTCCCATCGACGGGATCGACGGCGACGTCGACGGGCATCCCCTCACCCGAACCGACTTTCTCCCCGTTGAACAACATGGGGGCGTTGTCCTTCTCGCCCTCGCCGATGACCACCACGCCGTCGATGGCCAATGTCGCCAGATGGGCTCTCATCCCGTCGACCGCGGCCTGGTCGGCCGCCTCCTTGTCGCCACGACCCATCCAGCGGGCGGCGCCCATGGCTGCCGTCTCGGTGACCCGAACCAGATCGAGCCCCAGGTTTCGTTCTACCGGCTCTGCCATCACTTCACCTCCACTATGAGGGCGTCGCCCTGTCCGCCACCGCCACATAAGGTAGCCGCTCCGATGCCGCCGCCCCGTTGGCGGAGGGCGTTGATCAAGGTGACCACGATTCGGGCCCCTGTCGCTCCCAGGGGGTGGCCGAGGGCGACGGCGCCCCCGTTCACATTGACGCGGTCCTCGGGTATGTCGAGCATCCGCGCCGACCACAGGGCCACCGCGGCAAACGCCTCGTTGATCTCGACGACATCGAGGTCGGCCGGCGCCAGGTCGGCCTGTTTCAGGGCGACGCGCAGGGCCTCGGCGGGTCGTTCGTGGAGGGTGGCGTCACCACCGCCGATCTGGCCATAGGACAGCACCTCGGCCAGGATCTCCGATCCGTTGGCCTCGGCGGCCTCCCGGGACGAGACCACCACGGCCGCCGCCCCGTCTGAGATCTGGGATGCGTTACCGGCGGTGATGGTCCCGGCGGCGTCGAAGGCGGGTCGCAGCTTGGCCATGGACTCCGCCGTCGTCCCCGGGCGGATTCCCTCGTCGGTGTCCACCACCTTCGGATCGCCCCCGCGTTGCGGTACCGACACGGGGACGATCTCTGCGGCGAACCTCCCCGACGTCGAGGCGTCCTCCGCCCGCTGCTGTGACCGCGCCGCCCATCCGTCCTGGGCAGCCCGCTCGATCCCGAGCTCCCGGTTCTTGATGTCGGAGGACTCCCCCATGGTGCAGTGGTCGATGGCGCAGAAAAGGCCGTCGTGCTGCATCACGTCGACGAGGGTGGCATCACCCATGCGGCCACCCCATCTCAGCTCGCGCACCACGTGGGGGGCGTTGGACATCGATTCCATTCCCCCTGCCATGATCACCGTTGCGTCGCCCGAACGGATGGAGCGGTCGGCGAGACCAATGGCGGAGAGACCGGAAAGACAGACCTTGTTGACGGTGAGGGACGGCACCGTCATGGGAAGACCGCCGCGAATGGCCGCACGACGGGACGTGATCTGACCCTCGCCCGCCTGGAGAACGTGACCGAAGATCACCTCGTCGACCGCCGAAGGGTCGAATCCGGAGCGCTCCATCGCGGCCCCGATGGCGACTCCGCCCAGGTCCACGGCTCGCAACGGGGCGAGGCCGCCCCCGTACTTGCCGATGGGGGTTCGTGCCATTCCCGTGATCACTGTGCGATTCATGGTTCCTAGGGTACCGGCACCGGTGGCGGTGGGTCTATCCCGTGGGGTGGGGGGCGTCCGGGTCGAGTGTGCTGTGGGTCGTCCTGGTTAGGTCTGATAGCACACTCGACCTGGGGCCCTCGCGAAGAACCCGTAATCGAGACGGGCAATCCGCCACTAGCCTGGGACGTCGTGAAGTTGCTCAACCTCGATCATGTCGCCGTTGCCGTGGTGGATCTCGACGCCGCCATCGCCGGCTACCGGAAGCGCTACGGGGTTGAGCCTCTCCATCGCGAGGTGGTCGAGAGCCAGGGAGTCGAGGAGGCGATGATCCCGGTGGGCGGCTCATACATCCAGTTGCTTCGGCCCCTCGGCGACGACACTCCGGTGGGTCGATTCCTCGCCGGCAAGGGGGAGGGCCTCCATCACGTCGCCTATGCGGTGCCCGATCTCGACTCCGCCCTTGCCCATCTCGAGGAGCAGGGAGCCGCCCTCATCGACCGTGAGGCCCGTGTCGGGGGAAGGGGAGCCCGGATCGCCTTTGTCCATCCCCGGGATCTCACCGGGACCCTCATCGAGTTGGTGGAGCTGACCGCGGATGGGAGGCCGGTCTCATGACCCTCGAGATACGTGGTGGCGCCAACGAGTACCAGGCGGCGCTCATCGCCGCGGTGGTGCGGTTGATCACGGAGGAGGAGGCGGCAATTCGGTCGGAGCCGGAGCGTCCTCCCATTCCCCCGGCGTGGGTGCGGGCGGGGTGGATGCGTGACCCTTCGAACCCCTTCCCTGATGTGCGCCCCGATCCGCGCTGACCGTCGGCCCCCGTCTGATTCGACCCCAGATCCTCGGACCCAGCACCCGTAGTTCGGGTGAGTGGCTCACCCAGTTGGCGGCCAGATAAACGGCTACCGTCACCGACCCGGCGACCAGGATCATGACGATGCTCAGCCAAAGAGTGATGGAATCGGTGGTGGAGCTGCGGAGCCGGTCGGCAAGGCCGGTCGTGACGAGTATCACCCCATACCCTGCGATCAGGGCGACGGGACCGGTCAGCAGGGCACGCACCAGGGCCGTCAGGATCGGCCATCCCGCCCGGAAGTTGGTCATGGCCAACCAGACCAGTGTCAGGCTGAGGGCGTAGAGACTCATCGAGATGGTCGAGGCCACGGCGAGACCGTATATCCCCAGTGCGTCACGGAGCCACAGCCAGATCCCCACCGCGATCAGGGTGTTGATTGTTCCCACGATGACGGGCACCCACATCATGCGTCGGGCGTAGAAATTGCGGGCCACGACCTGGTGGATGCTCCAGGCGGGTAGGGCGAAGATGAACAGGAAGAGGAGGTCGGTGACGAGATCGCCGTCGCTGGCGGTGAAGGCACCACCCCATTCGTAGATCAGTCTGATCAGGGGTCGGGCAACCACGAAGACCCCGGCTACGGCGAGTCCGGCCACGAACACCGTGTTCCGGATGGCCTCCACCGTGGTGATCGTCAGCTCCTCGTCGTCACCTCGCTCGGCGAGGCGTGCCAGGAAGGGGTATGCCGCCACCCCGGCGGCCTGGGCGATCATCCCCACCGGGACCATGGCGGTGCGACGGGCGAAGTGGAGCGCCCCTATGGCACCCTCGTCGAACTGTCCGAAGAACGTGGTGAACGACTCGTCGAGGACTGCAATCGACTGTCCGAGCATGAGGGGGATGGCAAGGGTGAAATACTGACGGACAGCCGGGTTGACCCACGGGGTACCCAGGGTGAGGTGGAGACCGGACCGTCTCGCCCCGACCCACTGCAGACCGAAGGTCCCGACGGCGGCGCCGGCGACGGCACCGACCAGGAAGCCCTCGGCCCCGGTGATCCCGAGGGCGTTCCCGATGAGACCGCCCAGGATGATCCCCGCGTTGTAGATGAGGGGGGCGAAGGCCGGTATCAGGAAACGCCGGTGGGCGTACTGGAAGGCGGTGAGAAGTGATCCGCTGATGAAGAATATCTGGGCGGGTATGACGAGACGGGTGTAACCGACGAGGTCGGAGAGCTGGGCCTCGCCGAAGTTGCCGAAGATCACCGGTAGGAGTACCGGGACGAGTACCCACATGATGGCCGACAGCACGACGACACCGACGACGAGAAGTCGGAAGATGGCGGTGAACGCCTCCATCCCTCCCCGCTCGTCGTCGCGGGTCAAGAACCGGGTCAGGATGGGGATGAAGGTGATGGTCAGATATCCGCCGGCGAGGAAGTAGTTGAGAAAATCGGGTATGACGAAGGCGGCATTGAAGAGGTCCTGTTCGGCGGACACCCCGAGGAAGTAGGCGAGGATCGACCCGCGGGCGAGACCAAGAAGACGAGACAGGACCACACTCGTGGCCACCACCACCGCGGCAGCCCCCATTCCGATCGCCGCCTTGCCGGGACCGTTCCCGGGAAGAGGCCGGGTCAACCGCCCGGTCCTCCGAGCCGTAGGGTGTGTCATGGTCGTACCGACTCGAGGTCCGACAGTACCGAGTCGGGTATGGGGATCCCGGCGAGCCCGAACCCCAGAGGTGTGTCCGGTTTGTAGGTGCCATGGAAGTCCGAGCCACCCGATGCGACCAGCCCGAACTTCTCGGCCAATGCCACCAGCCCACTGCGGTGGAAACCGTCGTATCCGCCGTAATGGGCCTCGATGCCGACCAAACCGATCGAAACCAGCCAGTCGAGGGCCTCTGCTATCTCGGAGGACCGGTCGATGCCCAGCGTGTGGGGGTGGGCGAGCACGGGCACCCCTCCCGCCTCCCGAGAGAGGAGGAAGGCCTCCTCCGGTGGCAGCCGGGCCCTCCCGACATAGGCCGGCCGCCCCTTGGCGAGGTACAACTCGAAGGCGATCTGGATGGACTCGGCATGACCTTTCTCCACGAGCAGGGCGGCGATGTGGGGCCGTCCCACCGCCCCCTCACCGGCTGTTTGGGCGAGCTCCTCGGGGGAGATCGTCACTCCCAGATCGGCAAGACGATGCAGGATGGCCGTGTTCCGATCGTCGCGGCCATCGCGGAGATCCGCCAGACGGTTGGCCAATCCGCTCGTCTGGTCGAGGAACAACACCACGACATGCATCGTTCCCGGTGTCCATTCGAGGGAGAGCTCCACACCGGGGACGAGGCGGATGCCAAGACGATCGGCGGCCAGGGCCGCCTCCCCGATCCCGTCGAGGGTGTCGTGGTCGGTGAGGGCCATGGCGGAGAGCCCGATGGAGGCGGCCTCCTCCAGCAGCTCGGTCGGTGTGAAGGAGCCGTCGGACATGGTGCTGTGGGTGTGGAGGTCGACGGCCATGTTGTCACCGAAGGGTAGGGGGCGGGGGGTGGAGGTCGCGGTCTAGGAGGCAGCCTCCTAGGGCTCTACGGTGATCTCGACCGATTCGATGTAGATGGTCTCGAGAGGCCGACTCTCCTCGACGGTGCCGACCTGGGTGCGGGTGGGGACATCCTCCATCGCCCCGATCGTCTCCATCCCGGAGAGGACGGTCCCTATCACGTTGTGGGTGTTTGGTAGGGCCGCGGCCTCCTCACCCGAGGTGATGAAGAAGGTGCTGCCACTGGTTCCGGGACCACGGTTGTCGAGGGCGACCACACCCGTCTCGAACCGGTAGTCGTTGGGTTGGAAGTCGTCGGGCACCCGATACCCGGGGTTGCCTGTTCCGTCGGCGGCGTGATCACCACCGAAGACGGCAAGATCGTCGGCGACACGATGGAAGATGGTGCCGTCATAGGCGCCGGAGCGGGCGAGATACACGAACGACTCGACCGACGCCGAAGATGCCGGTGTCAGCTCGATCTCGATGGGACCACAGGATGTCTCCATGGCCGCGGTCACCCGGGTGGCCTCGGCGAGGTCGGGTTGCGGTTCGGGCTGGTCGAATGTCTCGGTGCTCTGGGGCTCGGGGGCCTCGGCGCCGCAGGCGGTCTCCTGGGCGAGATACTCCTCGTAGCGGGCCGGTTGGGATTCCGGACCCGAGCCGAGAAGCTGGGTTAGTACCAGGACAAAGATGATGGCGAAACCTATACCGAGCCCGAACCCCAAACGCTTGAGGAGTTCCAGGCGGCCGGCCCGTTTCCGCTCGGCCTCGCGGGCGGTGCTCCTCTCCTCTCTGGCGGCGCGACGACGGTCGGACATGTCGTGGGATGGTAGGGCACCTTCGGTGGGGTCGTTCGGTTGCGCTGGTCGCGACGCTACCGTTCCGTTGTACTCCTATGTCTCTCATCGTCCAGAAATACGGCGGTACGTCGGTGGGCTCCCCTGACCGGATCGACCGTGTCGCCGACCGCATAGCCGCAACCCGAGGCGACGGTCACGATGTCGTGGTCGTGGTGTCGGCGATGGGCAAAACGACCGACGATCTTATCGCACTCGCCGAGACGGTCCACAGCGATCCACCCAAACGGGAGATGGACATGCTCCTCACCGCGGGTGAGCGGATCTCGATGGCACTGTGCGCCATGGCCGTGGAGAAACGCGGTGTGGAGGCGGTGAGCTTCACCGGTTCACAGGCGGGAATCCTGACCGACGCCGCACATGGGTCGGCGAAGATCATCGAGATCACCGGCACCAGGGTGAAAGAGGCCCTGGCCGAGGGGAGGGTGGTGATCGTCGGTGGTATGCAGGGTGTCGACCCGGCGCGCAAGGAGGTCACCACCATGGGACGGGGTGGCTCCGACGCCACCGCCGTGGCTCTCGCCGCCGCTCTCGGGGCGGACGCCTGCGAGATCTACACCGATGTCGACGGGGTCTAC
Source organism: Acidimicrobiia bacterium (assembly GCA_009377435.1). Taxonomy (GTDB): domain Bacteria; phylum Actinomycetota; class Acidimicrobiia; order Spongiisociales; family ZC4RG35; genus WHTL01. The sequence continues at coordinate 9,920 of WHUC01000029.1, read as the reverse complement.
ACGGCCGATCCCCGGATCGTCTCCGACGCGAGGAAGGTCGACGAGATCTCATTCGAGGAGATGCTGGAGATGACGGCCTCGGGGTCGGGGGTGCTCATGTCGCGTGCGGTGGAGTTCGGGCGACGATTCAACATCCCAATCCATGTCCGGTCGTCCTTCAGTGACACAACCGGCACCTGGGTGAAGGAGGACTCGATGGAACAGGCAGTCATCTCGGGTATCGCCCACGACCGCTCCGAGGCGAAGGTGACGATCCGCTCGGTCCCCGATCGTCCCGGAGTGGCCGCAGCAGTTTTCGATCCCCTCGCCGCCGCCGGTATCAATCTTGACATGATCGTCCAGAATATCTCCAGGGATGGGACGACGGACATCAGCTTCACGGCACCCATCTCCTCAATAGGGGAGGCCGAGGCGATCTCGCGAAGCACCGCAAGAGAGCTGGGAGCGGAAGGTGTCACCGTGGATCGCGGCGTGGGGAAGGTGTCGGTGGTGGGCGCCGGCATGAAGTCCCATCCCGGTGTCGCCGCCAAGGTGTTCTCGACGCTGGCCGAGGTCGATATCAACATCGAGATGATCTCGACATCGACCATCCGGGTTTCCTGCGTGGTCGACGCCGCCCGAGTTGACGATGCGGTGAAGGCGTTGCATGACGCTTTCGAACTCGGCGATGTCCCCGATCAGGGTGAGGACCAATGACCGGGCCGGCCGTAGCCGTCGTGGGCGCCACCGGCGCCGTGGGGAGGACGATGCTGTCCATCCTCGAAGAGCGGGACTTCCCCATGGGCGAGCTCAGGGTGATGGCGTCATCCCGGTCCGCCGGGTCGGAGATCGACACCCATCTGGGGACGAGGACGATCGAGGATCTCGAGACCGCCGATCCTGCCGGGATCGACGTGGCCCTTTTCTCCGCCGGGGCCGCCCGAAGTCGCCAGCACGCCCACCGCTTCGTCGACGCCGGCGCAGTGGTGGTCGACAACTCCTCGGCATTCCGGATGGAACCGGGTGTCCCCCTTGTCATAGCCGACGTCAACGACCATCACATCCCGGATGGTCCCGGGATCATCGCCAATCCCAACTGCACGACCATGGCGTTGATGATGGCTGTTGGTCCGCTCCACCGCGCTGCCGGACTCCGCAGCATGGTGGCCTGTTCCTATCAGGCCACGGGTGGGTCCGGAAGGTCAGGCATCGACGAGTTGATGAGCCAGGTGTCGATCCTGGGCGCCGACCCCGATCTCTTGGTGGAGGGGGGATGGAAGGACCCGGGTGCCCAGGTGTTTCCCCGGCCCATCGCCTTCAACGTGATACCCCTCGCCGGCGCCATCACCAACGATTTCCACACCGATGAAGAGTGGAAGATGGTCAACGAGACCCGCAAGATCCTCGACGTGCCCGAGGCGCTGATCGAGCCATTCTGTGCCCGCGTCCCCGTCGCCGTCGGTCACGGTATCGCCGCCACCCTACGGTTCTCCCGTCCCGTCGCTCGCGACGAGGCCCGCGACATCATTGCCGCCGCCCCCGGTGTCGAGGTGTGGGAGGACACCGTCCCCACCGCGCTCGATGCCGCCGGTAGGGACGAGACGCTGGTCGGTCGGATCCGCCCCACTGTCGGAGAACCCGGTGGGATCGGTCTCTGGGTCGTGAGCGACAACCTCCGCAAGGGCGCCGCACTCAACACCATCCAGATCGCCGAGCGGTTCCTGGCTCACGGATAGTTAGCTGGGCTGGAACCGGCAACCTGAGTGCTCGACGGAAGTTACGTGGCTTGAGAGTGTGTGAGAGGGGTCTGGGGGAGATACAAGAGACCGCCCCCAGAGATGATGGTCGGGACGGCCGGATTTGAACCGGCGACCTCATCGTCCCGAACGATGCGCGCTACCAAGCTGCGCCACGTCCCGATCGTTGGGTCATTCTAGTGGTCTGTCGCTACTGCCGCGTCGTCTCGATGGTGGGTCGTCAGAGGAGGATCCGGGTGACGGCCGAGCGGAGCTCCTGGGCCGTGAAGGGCTTGACCACCGAGGCGTTGGCCCCGGAGCGGCGGGCGAGGAAGCGGTCGGCGGTCCTGTCGAGGAGGAGCACCGTGGGGAAGTCGGGCACCTGGCCGAGGGCCTGCCCGTCGTGGATGCTCCGGACGATCGCCATTCCCCCCATCGCCCCGACCTGAAGATCGACGATGGCCACATCGGGTCTGGTCTCGGCCGCGGTGCTGGCGGCGATGGTCGGGTCGTTGAGGACAACGATCTCCCGACCGGGACTACTTATCGCCGAACGGACATCATTGACGACCCACGGGGTGTCTGCGATGAGCAGCACGGTTGACATCGTGGGTTGACGTTAGTGGCCGCGGAGCCGCTGCACTCCCACCTCTAACATCAACGCTCGGTGAAACGTCTATTCCGAATTCTCATACCCGTTCTCCTGTTTTCGGTGATCCCCCTGATCGCACTCGGTCAGTCGGAGGATCGCTCCATCGATGTTGTCGAGGTCTCGGGTGTGATCGATGGGCTCATCGCCGATTTCGTCGAGTCCACGCTGGAGGAGGCCAACGCGGGGAGCACCGAGGTCGTGGTGATCCAGCTCGACAGTCAGGGGAGCGCCGGGATCACCACCGACCGTTTCGCCTCGTTGGTGGAATCGATCGATACTTCGGAGGTTCCGGTGGTCGTATGGGTCGGACCCGAGCCGGCACAGATCAGGGGGGATGCCCATCGAATCCTCGCCGCGGCCGACTTCGCGTTTGCCTCGAACGACGCCCGGTTCGCCGGTCCCGACGGCGCCATCACCACGGTGCGGGTGGACTCGATACCCGAGGGTGTCAGCGAGGTCATCCCCACACTGCAACAGGTGATCCAGATCGTTGATGGCGAGACGGCACCAAATGGGTCGGAGATCGCCACTCTTCGGGCCACCTCCGATGGGGACACGACGACGCTGCCGATCGTGTTCCGCGGCCCCGGCTACTGGGCACAGTTCTGGCGTCTCGCCGCCACACCTCACGCCGCCTTCTTCTTCCTCGTGGTCGGGTTGACCGTTGCTACCTTCGAGTTCTACGCCGTTGGCCCCGGCGTCGCCGCGGCTACCGGAGCGATCAGCATCGCCCTGGGCGCCTATGGTCTCGCCGTCCTCCCCATCCGGTGGTGGGCCCTCGTGGTGGTGTTGTTGGGTTGGGCGGTGCTCACCATGTCACACCAGCGGGGTGGGGTGTTGGCGCTGACGGCTGCGGGAGCGATTCTGATGGCCGCCGGGGGGATGACCCTCAACGGTGGCGGACCAGCCATCACCACCAACTGGTGGCTGATGGTCGCCTCCGTCCTCGCCGTGCTGTTCTTCTACCTGCTGGCAATGCCGGTCGTGGGACGGTCCCGCTTCTCCACCCCAACCCTCGGGGCCGAGGGGATGATCGGGAAGGAGGGCGTCGCCGTCGGGGAATTCGAACCCGATGGCGAGATCGAGATCGAGGGGGCGACGTGGCGGGCGGGGGCGCATCGGGAGGCCGGTATCAGCGATGGAGAGCCCATCCGGGTGGTGGCTGTGGACGGGGTGTTCCTCGATGTGGAACGGGTGAATGGGAGTGAATGACACGTCGGTAATTAACCACTTATCGGCATGATCTCAACGGTCTCGCTCTTGCACACAGGCGAGAGCCGCTCTAAGTTGCGATTGCGGGACCATACCGAGGTCCTGGTCTAGCAAGGAGGAGCGCTTTGTCGGATACCGATACATGGCAGTTGCGGGCATTGTGCAGGGGAAACCATGCACACCTCTTCTTCCCACCTTCGACGTTCGAGCGTAAGGAAAATCGTCTTCGAAGGGAGGCGAGGGCAAAAGCCATCTGCAATGTGTGTCCGGTACAGCAGGAGTGCGCCGAATATGCCATTGAGACCAAGGAGCTATTTGGCATCTGGGGCGGTTATTCGGAGATGGAGCGCAAGGAACTCGTCGCCGCGGGCAGCAACGCGTAACGTCGAACTCCCGGGGATCTCATCTCCATGAGACGGCCACTCCTGGTCGGACTTTTCCTGGGCGTCCCCTCGGTCGAGTTTGCGCTGCTCTGGCTCATCGGCAGCCGGATCGGCTTGCTACAGACACTGCTCATCATCGTCTTCACCGGTCTGGTCGGGGCAGAGTTGGTGCGAAGACAGGGTTCGGCGACATGGCGGAGCTTCCGACACCGACTTGATTCCGGGGAGATCCCGACCTCTGAGATCGCCGACGGGGTCATGCTCCTCGCCGCCGGACTTTTGCTCCTTACCCCCGGCTTCCTCAGCGACACCATCGGCTTCCTACTCCTCGTGCCACCCTTGCGAAAGTTGATCCGACCCCGTCTGGTTCGCCTCTTCTCGAGTCGGGTCCAGCCTCCTAGGACCCGGTGACTGTAAGACCCATCCCGGCCGCCACCCTGATACTGATCCGGGACGGGGCTTCGGGACTCGAGGTCGTCATGGTGGAACGGCCACCGCGGGGGACCTTCCCTGGTCTCCACGTGTTTCCAGGTGGTGCCGTCGATCCCGAAGACGACCACCTACCCATCACCGGGTCCCCGGAGGAGGGTTTGGCCACCGCCCTGCGTGAGACCGCCGAGGAGGTTGGTCTGTTCCTCACCGATGCCGGGCTGGTCTCCCTTCCCGTGGGTCCCGTCGGTGCGGTCCTCGAGGCCGCCGGTCGTCGCTTCGACGGGGTGTCACCGGTGCCCCTCGCCCGATGGATCACCCCGGATACGATGCCCTATCGCTTCGATGCTGCCTTTCACGTTGCGGCCACAGATGTCGACATCGGTCTTCGGCCCCAACCAGAGGAGGTGGTGTCGGCGGGATGGGTGCCGGTTGCGGAGGCGGTCGGGTTCGCCGCTTCCGGTGAGTGGCCCATGGTCGTTCCCACATCATTTCATCTCCGTTGGCTCGACCAGTTCGACGACGGGGCTACGGCGATGGCGGCCGCCCGGGAGAGACGGAGGGATCCGTTGATCCCTGTCATCGAGAACGATCAGATCGACCTGCCGTCCTGGATCACCGAGTCCGCCATGCCACCAAGATGAGGATCCGACGGGTGCTCGCCCCCAATCCGGGGGTGTACACGGGTCCGGGGACCAACACCTGGATCGTCGAGTCGCAGTCGTCTGCGGTCATAATCGATCCCGGTCCCATCGACGATCGCCACACCACAGCCATCATTGGCGAGCTGGGTGATACGACTTCGGTTGCGGTGATGGTCACCCACACCCATCCCGACCACGCTCCGCTGGCCAATCCGCTGGCCCGTGACCTCGGTGTTCCCGCGCTCGGCCATGCTCCGGGACCTGGGTTCGACCCGGATCAACGATTGGACGAGAACTCGGTGATCACCGTCGGGGACGTCGGCATGAGCGTGGTCCACACCCCGGGTCACTCCGACGACCACCTTTGTTTCCTGGCGGGAACGGTGTTGTTCACGGGCGACCACATCATGGGCGGGGGCTCGGTGATGATCGAGGATCTGGTCGCCTATCTCGCATCCCTCCAAAAGGTGAGGCAACTCGAGCTATCGTCGTTGCACCCCGGTCACGGTGACATCATGGAGAAACCCTACGAGGTGATCGACTGGTACGTGGAGCACCGGCGCCAACGCGAGGAGGAGGTCGTCGCCGCCATGGCCGCTGGCGCCGACACCTTGGGTCAGATCGTCGAGCACGTATACTCTTCGGTAGATCCTTCGCTCCATCCCCTTGCATCACGGTCCGTGCGGGCCCATCTCGCGAAGCTCGAGTCCGAGGGAAGGATTAGGGTGACCGATGTTGCCGATCCGAGAGTCCGAGCATGCGAAACTTAGAAGGGAGAGCGGAGGCATGACAGACGGAGATGTCTGCCAGTGACGCGTGGTCCCAATTCAGTCGAGAGGCGATGAGATACCTTCGACTGGCGATCGCGCTGCTCGTCGTGCTGACGTTGGCCGCCCCCCTCCTTGCCGCCGTTGGTGACGAGGACCTCGAACGCGCCCGGGAGGTCGTCGACGGCGCCCAGTCACGCGCCAACGAGATCGCGGTCGAGCTCAACGAGGCATGGTCGCGCCAGGCCGAGCTCGAGGATCAGATTTCGATCCTGGGGGAGAGCATCGGACGGGCCAAGGCCGATCTGGTCGGCTCGGACGAACGTCTCGCCGAACTCGCCGTCGAGCTCTATATGGGAAAGACCTCGGGTGAGAACATCGAGTTGCTGTTCAACACCGACAGCCAGACCATCGAGGCCGGTAACGAGTACCTCGAGACCGTGTCCGGTACCGAGGAGGCCGAGATCAACCAGCTTCTCACTACCCGGGCCCAGTTGGAGGCCGAGACGGAGCTGCTCGCGGGCGCTGAGGCGGAACAGACGGAGGTTGCGGAGGAGTTGGAGACGCTGAGTGCCCAGGTCCAGGAGGAGCTCTCCGCTGCCCAGGCGTCATACGACCAGCTCTACCAACAGTTCCTCATCGAGGAGGAAGCCCGTCGCCGCGCCGAGGAGGAGAGACGCCGGCGCGAGGAGGCGGAGCTCCGTGCCCGCGAGGAAGAGGAACGGCAGGCGACCTCGACCACCCAACCGGCCGAGGCGCCGCCCGGCGATGGTGGTGATGAGGCGCCGCCCGATGATGGTGGTGATGAGGCGCCGCCCGATGATGGTGGTGAGGAGCCGCCCGATGATGGTGGTGAGGAGCCGCCCGATGATGGTGGTGAGGAGCCGCCCGGTGGCGGCAGCGCCTGCCCCGTGGCCGGGCCCGTCTCATTCACCGACACCTGGGGTGCACCCCGCTCCGGTGGCCGAACCCACCAGGGTGTCGACATGCTGGCCGCCTACGGGACGCCTCTCGCCGCAGCTTTCGATGGGACCATCATCCAGATGTCGTCGAGCTCGTTGGGTGGGATCACGCTCTGGTTGAGATCCGATGCCGGCGACGAGTACTACTACGCCCACATGGATAGCTACGGGGCCATCTCGGAGGGCGCCCAGGTATCCGCCGGGACCATCGTGGGGTACAACGGCTCCAGTGGGAACGCCCCCGAGGGTACGCCCCATCTCCACTGGGAATACCACCCCGGCGGTGGTGGTGCGGTGAACCCCACCCCCCTCGCCTCCCAGTTGTGTGGGTAGAGCGCGAGCCGGCGATGCTCCCATAGATGTCAAGCGCGGCTGAGGTCGCGGAACCTGTCAGTCCGTTGGGATCGCGCCTTCGTCCTGCCCCCTACCTGCTTCGCAGGAACCTTCCCCCACTCCGTGGGGGACAACTGCAACGAGGGCCGCCTCTGCAACGGGGCATCGCGGTCCATCGTGGCGACGATCGCTACACGCGAGGAGGGCAAACGTGCGAGCCGGCGCCTGTTTTGGTCGAGTCCCCAATCAAGGAACGAAAACGGTTACCCGTGGCAAGGGTCCGCCGACGGACTCGACGAAAAGCTCGCACACATCTCTACGCGAAGCTGTTGCCGCAGCCGCAGGACCGGGTGACGTTGGGGTTGTCGATGGAGAATCCACCCTCCATGAGCCCGTCCTTGTAATCGAGGGTCGAGCCCTTGATCATTTCTGCCGACTGGGGATCGACCACCACACTGACCCCGTCGAAGTCGACGACGATATCGTCGGTGTCCCGCGCCGAGTCGAAGAACATCTCGTAGGAGAAACCCGAGCAGCCGCCCGGTCGCACGGCCATTCGTAGCGCGAGATCGGAGGCGTCAGCCTCCCCGGAGAGCAGCTCACCGATTTTGTCCACGGCCTTGGCGGTCAACTCCACCGGCGTGACGGGCTTGTTGGACTTGATGTTGAGCAACTGGGTCATATCTCTCGCTGGTCGCTTGCACCCATCATAACGCGCTCGCGTGACAGTCCATTCCCGCCGCTGAATCGGGCCGTGAAGACCCCCGGGCGTTCTTGGTGGACCCGGGCTCGCCCTACCATTGGAATAATGCCACAGGTCACGAGAGAAGAGGTTTACAAGGTTCTCGAGAGGGTGACCGACCCCGAGCTCGGGGGAAACATCGTCGAGCTGGGGATGGTCAGCGGCGTCGCCGTCGACCCCGACGGCCATGTCGAGGTGGGGATCGCCCTCACCATCGCCGAGTGCCCGATGCGCGGCACGATCGAGGGCGACACTGCACGCCGTGTCAAATCCCTGCCTGGTGTAACCGATGTCGAGGTAGTCACGACGGCGATGACCAAGAAGCAGCGTTCCGAGGTGATGCAGACCGCCCGGAAGCGGGCCCGCGACGATGCAGAGCCGACCCAGGTGTCACCAACGACGAGGGTGGTGGCGGTCAGCTCCGGCAAGGGTGGTGTGGGGAAGTCCTCGGTGTCGACCAACCTCGCCCTCGCCCTCTCCGACCTCGGGTTCTCGGTCGGGCTGCTCGACGCCGACATCTGGGGGTTCTCGATCCCCCGGATGCTGGGTGCGACCCAAAAGCTTGTTGCCGATGACGACACCAAGCTGATCCAACCCGCCGTGGTGCAGGGCATCAAGATGGTCTCGACCGGTCTCATCATCGAGAGCGAGGAGACCGCCCTCATGTGGCGTGGCCTCATGCTCTCCAAGGCCCTGGAGCAGTTCCTCGGTCAGGTGGAATGGGGCGAGCTCGAGTACCTGGTGATCGACATGCCCCCGGGCACGGGTGACATCCAGATGGCCCTGGGACGGCTCCTTCCCCAGGCCGAGATGGTGGTGGTGACCACCCCCCAGAAGGCGGCCCAGAAGGTGGCGGTTCGCGTTGCCGACATGGCCCGCCGCTCCTATATGCCGATCGTCGGGGTCATCGAGAACATGGCGGGGTTCACCTGCGAGCACGGCGAGACCTACAACCTGTTCGGGTCGGGTGGTGGTCGGGTCCTCTCCGACGAGATCAGCGTTCCCCTTCTCGGGAGTATCCCCCTCGATCCCGCCGTCGTGGCGGGGGGTGACGAGGGTGCTCCCGTGGTGCGAGCCGACCCCGACAACCCGGCGGCCCGGGCCTTCTCGGCACTGGCATCCGCCCTCGTCGAGGTGGTGCCCCCGGCCGAGGACGAGCGCTGCACGGGTCGTATCGCCAAGCTCGTCGCCCAACTCGAGGAAGGTCTGGAGCCGGCTGCGAGCGGTTGACGCCGAGTCGGTTCCAAACAGGGAGGGAGACGCCACACCGGCTCCAAGATGTCATGCGTACCATCGGGTCCCCCACCAACCAGGAGGACCGACCATGCCGAAGACGATTCCCTCGCTCACCAACGCCCCCGCACCCCTCGCCCCGTACTCGGTCGTTACCGAGGCCGCCGGTCTGGTTTTCATGTCGGGACAGGTGCCCATCGGCATCGAGGACGGGGTCACCCCCGACGGGATCGCGGCCCAGACCGAGCTGGTTATGGCAAACATCGGAACACTCCTGTCCGATCTGGGGCTCGGATTCGTCGACGTGGTCAAGACCACCATCTTTCTCGGCGACATAGGGGATTACGCCACCGTCAACGAGATCTATGGCCGTTCCTTCGACACGGAACCCCCGGCTCGCTCGGCGGTGCAGGTAGCGGCACTCCCCAAACCCGAGTTCCTAATCGAGGTCGAGCTGATCGCGGCGCGATAGCCGGGCCGAGGTCGAGCTGATCGCGGCGCGGTAACCGGGGTCATGTAGCGGCTATCGACAGATGTTCTTACCATGGGAGGAAGACCCGATGGGGGCAGAAAAACGATGACATCACAGGAGATTCTCGAAGCGCTCGGTCTGTCCACCGAGGAGGGAGGGGTCTTCGATGGTGTCTGGGTGGAAGCGTCGGGTGAGACTACCCCTGTCATCAATCCAACCAGCAACGAGGAGTTGGCCACGGTCACGACGGCCTCCCGAGAGGATTGGGATCAGGTCGTCGCCAACTCGGTCGACACCTTTGAGCGGTGGAGAATGCTCCCCGCACCGAACCGCGGTGAGTACATACGGCGGATAGGCAACGCCCTCAGGGAGAAGA
>WHUC01000213.1 GCA_009377435.1 Acidimicrobiia bacterium | reverse complement strand
CTTCATCCTCCAACTCGCCGACCCCCAGATCCTGGAGTGGACGATGACAGCGGTGAAGGATGCGGCGGAAGAGGCGGGACGGGACCCCGACTCCCTCAGCATCTGTGTGGTGGCCCCGGCCTATGTCGGTGGCGACATCGCGCATCAGCGGAACCAGGTGCGCTGGTTCGGCGGGATGGTCGGCAACCACGTCGCCGACCTCGTCGACCGTTACGGAGGTGACGGCAGCGCGGTGCCCGCGGCACTAACCGACTACATCAAGGCCCGGGAGGGCTACGACTACGAGCACCACGGGCGCTCCGACAATCCCGACACCGAGTTCGTCCCCGACGAGGTCATCGATCGTTTCTGTGTGCTGGGCACGGTGGAGGATCACCTCAAACGTCTGGCCGAGTTACGCGACCTCGGTGTCGACCAGTTCGGGGTCTACCTCATGCACGACGCCCGCGAGGAAACCCTCCAGGCCTACGGCGATGCGGTGATACCCCGGATGGGGTGATGGATCGAGGCAGAAGCCCTGCTTGCGCCACTCCGTTGGTTGGCAGGGGGTTAGTGGTTGAGCAGAATCTTGATGATGTCGGTGATTTGCGGCTTGTTGCCGGTGCCGAGCCGGCGGACAAGACGGTCTCGGCTGATGGGGCGGAGAAGCTCGCACTGGATGTAGCTGGTGTCATCGAGTCGCGCATGTCGCGGGCCAAGCCGGCCGTCGAAGATGTGTCGCGGGGTGTCTCTCCGTCCTGGGCCGGCTCAGTCTCCCACCCGGATGGTCGCAACGTCATAGGCCTCTATCTCGGGGTCTGTAGTGAGAATAGGGACCCGTTCGACGATCGCCTGGGCGATGAGAAGGCGGTCGAAGGGGTCCCGGTGATGATTGGGAAGATCGGAAACGACGAGGGTGTGACCGTGCTCGATCACTAACGGTGTCACTCGAGTCGTCTGGATGCGGCTCGGAATATAGCTGGCGATCGGTTCCGGCAGTTCCAGGCGGCCTATTCCGGCCTTGATGGCGATCTCCCATGTGCTTGCCGCTGACAGGAGCAACACCGATCCCGGATCGAGGATCTCCCGCTGATGCTCACCGAGGCGATCGGGATCGGTGAGCATCCACAGCCAAATATGTGTGTCCAGGAGGGCTCTCAAATAATGAACCCATCGATGAGATCGTCGGGAAGTGGGGCATCAAAGTCCTCGGGCACCACAAAGCGACCCTCATCCTCACCCAAGAGCCGTGGGGAAGCTTCGTTGATGGGAATCAGCCGGGCCACGGGACGTCCCGACCGGGTGATGACGATCTCGTCTCCGGCGGCGACACGACGTAGGAGTCGTGACAGATTCGTCTTCGCCTCATGGATCCCGACCTCGGTCATAACAATAAACTAAGTCACCGACTAAGTCGTGTCAACCCACCCCCTTGGGGATTCTCTATTCGGCCCTCCGGCGTTCCTCGTGATCCTCCCGAAACCCGGTCACCTCGGTCCAGAACAGCGACAGACTGTAGGGATCATTTCGAGGCGAAGTTGCTGTGGTGGATGAGTGATCTCATGGAGCCGTTCTGTGGTTCCGGGGCCGGGCAACGGCACGCGGTGTCATATCACGCCAGGCCGAGCTGGCGCATGCGCACGGCGGTGTCCTCCAGACCCCAGGCCCCGACGATGCGACCATGCTCGAAGTCGAAGAAGTAGGCCTCGGCGACATCGGAGAATCGTCGTCCCGTCGGAGGATGTCCCCGCCACTCGCCGGTGTGGGTGCCGGAGCAGGAGAACCGTGCCACCACGGTGTCGCCCTCGGACACCAGTGTGACGATCCTCATGTCGACGACACTGAAGGATTCCAGAAAGGGCTCTACCCACCGCCGCGCCCTCGCCGCCACGCTGGATTCGTAGAGTTCGTCGAGCACCTCGAGTTGGCCGTTGTTCATGACCTCGTCGATCAAGCGCCGCACCGCCTGTTTGCGGTGGTTCTCGTCTCCAGGGTCTTGTGGTGTCTCGGTCATGTGAACTCCAACTCGGAATCTCCGACGGATAATCCATCACCGACCGAGCAGCTACGAGCCGAACTTGGCGATGGCGAGTTCCTCGACGGCCCGGGGGATCCGCCCACCAGCGAAATCCAGCACCTTGGCCCACTCCGGGGTGACGGCGATCAGAGCCATCTCGTCGTACAGGCTGCGGACCTGGTTCTCGAACTCAGCCATCCTGTCGTGGCCGACGACCCTCTTGGCCCCCGCGAGGTACTCGTCGGGTACACCGTCGACCACCTCGATTTTCGACCTGCCTCGAACCATCAACACCTTTTGCGGCGGGAGATTGGTATCGATCGTGACCGCCACCCTCGGGTTTGCTCGGAGAGCGGGCACCTTCGCCGAATTCGTGGGGCTGCCCACGACGAGCTCGGCGCCAGTCCAATGAATGCCCACCGGGACCACCCGCGGGTAGCCATCGGTTCCGATGTACCCGAAACGCGCCGGGATGGCCGCCGCGAGGAGCTCCTGTGCGACCGGGTCATTCATCACCTGCTCTACCTGCTCGGGTCGCATGGTGCCTCCTGAGTCGAAAAGGGCGTGGCGACGTGCTCGATACCGAGCGGTGCCCGCTGTTTTAGAGCGTCCGGAAATAGGAGCGGAGCCCGGGTCGATGATCGGCAGGAATAAGCAACGGAGCGTCCCTATTTGCGGATGCTCTTGATGGTCGAGACATTACCACGGTGACTGATGCGCAATAGAATCGGGCGGTGCGTGCGCGGCATCTCAGATCACGCGCCACGTCGAGGGAGTGCCGGTGAGACGCCTGCATACCCCTCATAGAGATCGCCCTCACCACCCCGGACTTTCACCTATGTGATTCCGGCTCGGTCACCCGGTATCATCGGTTGGTCCGCAACCGGTACACCGATGACACAGACCTCCTGGTTCTCCGACGACACCACCACAGAG
>WHUC01000212.1 GCA_009377435.1 Acidimicrobiia bacterium | reverse complement strand
ATGACCTGCCCAACGACATCGTGATCACCGGACCCGACACCGTCGATCTCCGGGCGGAGCGTTATGAGGAGTCCCGGATCTACACCATCGAGGTGGAGGCCAGCGACGGTGCCCAGACGGTGATAGGCGAGGTCGAGGTGATCGTGCCAATGCGTGTCGGTCCTCCGAATAGCCCCGGCCGTCCGGCAGACCGGTAACCGTCGTCAACGGAGCGAATGAGGCCGATGCCGGGCGTATCCCCGGCGGGTAGCCTGTTGGGCGATGGCTGAATATCCCTCCGAGTACGAGATGGACGTCGTCCTCAGGGACGGCAGAGGTGTCCGGGTCCGTCCCATCGCTCCCGCCGATGCTCCGCTCCTCGGTGAATTCTTCGAGAAGATGGGGGAGGAGAGCCGCTATTTCCGGTACTTCGGGGTCAAGGAGACCCTAAGCGCCGCCGAACTGGCGTACTTCGCCAACGTCGACTATTTCGACCGGATGGCGTTGGTGGCGGTGTCAGGTGGCGAACTGGTCGCCGTGGCCCGGTACGACCGTCTCGATGGCGATGAGCGCTCCGCCGAGGTCGCCTTCGACGTCATCGATGAGCAACAGGGGCGGGGATTGGGCACCGAGCTGCTCCAACTGCTCACCAACTACGCCCGCCAGCGGGGGATAGACACCTTCCGGGCCTACGTGCTCTCCCAGAACAGACGGATGATGCGGGTTTTCCGCAACTCGGGGTACGCCGTGACCCGCATGATGGAGGACGGCGTCTATTCCGTCACCTTCCCCGTCGAGGAGTCCGACGACAGCCGCGAGGCGTGGGGGGAGCGGGAGAAGAGGGCCGTGGCGGCGTCGCTGCTCCCCATCTTCGTGCCCAGCTCGATCGCGGTGATCGGCGCCTCCACCGACCCCGGATCCATCGGCGGCCGCCTCTTCTCCAACCTGCTGTCGGCGAGTTTCTCCGGACCGCTATACCCGGTGAATCCCAAGGCGAGGGTGGTCAACTCGGTGCGGGCGTATGACTCGATCCTCGGCATTCCCGACGACGTGGACCTGGCCTTCATCGTCGTACCCGCCCGCTTCGTGGCCGAGGTGGTGCGCCAGTGCGCCGAGAAGGGAGTGCGGGGCCTGGTGGTCATCTCGGCCGGGTTTGGTGAGATCGGCAACGACGAGGGCGAGCGTGAACTCCTTGATCTGGTGAGGGGTGCCGGTATGCGAATGGTGGGGCCCAACTGCATGGGTCTGCTCAATACCGACTCCGCGGTCAACCTCAACGGCACGTTCGCACCCATCTACCCACCGGCGGGGAACGTGGCCATGTCGTCGCAGTCGGGCGCCCTCGGTATCGCCATCCTCGACTACGCCCGCAGTGCCCACATCGGTATCTCACAGTTCGTTTCCGTGGGTAACAAGACCGACGTTTCCGGTAACGACCTGCTTCTCGCCTGGGAGGACGACCCCCACACCGACGTGATACTCCTCTATCTGGAGTCGTTCGGGAATCCCCGCAAGTTCAGCCGTATCGCCCGTCGCATCGGTCGGAAGAAGCCGATCGCCGCGGTGAAGTCCGGCAGGTCCGAGGCCGGGAGTCGGGCGGCGTCATCCCATACCGGGGCCTTGGCGTCGTCGGATGTGGCGGTGGACGCCCTCTTCCGTCAGGCCGGGGTGATCCGGGTCGAGACCATCGAGGAGTTGTTCGACATCGCCTCGCTGCTGGCACACCAGCCTATCCCGTCAGGTCGTCGAGTCGGTGTGGTCACCAATGCCGGAGGTCCCGGGATCCTCGCCGTCGACGCCCTGGCCGCCCAGGGGCTCACCACACCGGAGTTCAGCCCGGAGTTGCAGGAGAAGCTGGCCAAGACCCTTCCCGCCGCGGCCTCGACCCACAACCCCGTCGATCTGATCGCCTCGGGGGGCGCCGAAGAGTTCGCCGGCTCCGTCTCCACCATCCTCTACTCGGGCGAGGTCGACGCCCTGATGGTCATCTATGTCCCCACCACACCTGTCGGTCTCGATGAGGTGGCGATCGCCCTCAGGGCGGTGCAGGACGGTTATGACGGCGATGTGACCCTGCTCTCTGTCTTTATGCAGTCTGACGGATCCACCGGCGCCCTCAACGGCGGAAACCCCAGTCGGACGATCCCGGCGTACCTGTTCCCCGAGGCCGCCGCCGCCGCCCTGGGACGGGCGGCTCGTCATGGTTACTGGCGCCAGCGCGATCCCGGGACGGTCCGCCATTTCGACGACGTCGACGTGGTCATGGCCCGTCGTGTGGTCGACGCTGCTTTGGAGGATCTGGGGGAGGACGGGGGATGGCTTGAACCAGAGGATGTCGACGCCGTCCTCGATTGCTTCGGGTTCACCCTGCCCCGGGCCCGGGTCGCTATCGACGCCGACGAGGCGGTGGAGATCGCCGCCGAGATCGGAGGACCGGTGGTTCTCAAGGTCGTATCGGACGAGGCCCTCCACAAGTCCGACGTCGGGGGCATCGCCCTCAATATCGAGGGCGAGGCCGCGGTCCGCGAGGCCTACCACCGGGTGTCGTCGACGGTGGCCAAGGTCGACGGTGCCCTGGTCCAGGAGTTCGTCGAGGGTGGCCACGAGGTGATCGTGGGGATGACCCAGGATCCCAACTTCGGCCCGCTGGTGGTGTTCGGCCTGGGCGGGATCACCGTCGAGTTGCTCGGCGACGTCTCCTTCCGCATCCACCCCCTCACCGAGGTCGATGCCGCCGAGATGGTGCGGTCGATCAAGGGCTTCCCCCTCCTCGACGGCTACCGCAATCAGCCCCGTGGTGACCTCGAAGCCCTCGAGGAGACCCTGAGTCGGGTTTCCACCATGATCGGCGCCATCCCCGAGATGGCCGAGATGGACATGAATCCGGTCATGATCCTCGAGCCCGGAGAGGGTGTCCGCGTGGTCGACGCCCGGATCAAGCTGGTTCCGGTGTCGGCGGGCGCCCATCCCGAGATGATCGA
>WHUC01000211.1 GCA_009377435.1 Acidimicrobiia bacterium | reverse complement strand
AGGGGGGCAAAACAGCCTCGGCGGGTCGCGACATATTGGGGTCTCGGAGGCCACCTAATCCAAACCAGCTAGGTCTACGGGACAGGAGGGGTGACGGAGCTTGGCGAATGCCTTGGCCTCGATCTTGCGCACGTGCTCCCGGGTCATGTCCAGGTCGGTGCCGATGTGGGTGAGGGTCTGGGGCTCTCGACCATCGAGACCGTAACGACGGACGATGACGTGCTTCTCGGTGGTGTCGAGGAACGAGATGGCCGAGACGAGCTCCTGATCACGAAGGACCTGGGTGGCCCCGACGAATGGGTCGGTGTCGGTGGTGTCCTCGACGAAATCGATCAGTTCGGCGGCGCCCTCATCACCAACGGGTTGGTCGAGGGAGATGGTCTCGTCGGGGGTGTCGAGGGCCAACTCGACCCGGGCCGGGTCCACCCCGGACGCATCGGCGATCTCCTCGATCGTGGGAATCCGTCGATTCCGCTCCAACAGGCTCTGGCGTGTCTCGTGCACGGTCCGAACCACATCGATCATGTGGACGGGAAGACGGATGGTCCGGCCGTGGTTCCCGATGCCCCGTGTTATCGCCTGACGTATCCACCAGGTCGCATAGGTGGAGAACTTGAAACCCTTACGCCAGTCGAACTTCTCGACGGCTCTGATCAGACCGAGGTTGCCCTCCTGGATCACATCCAGCATGTCGAGACCACGACCGGTGTAGCGCTTGGCGATCGAGATCACCAGCCGCAGATTGGAGCGGATGAAGGTCATCTTGGCCTCGTCCCCGACGCGGACCAGACCACGGAGTCGCCTTTTCTCGGCCTTGTCCAGCTCCTTCTCGGTTTCGAGACGGGAAAGGGCGCTGCGACCACGTTCTATCGCCTGGGCAAGCGCAACCTCGTCCTCGGCCGTGAGTAGGAGGTGGCCGGCGATGTCCTCGAGATACATCCCCACAGGGTCACTCAGCGTTGGTCCCCGGTAGGTCTTTCTCGTCTGCTGGCGTGACACGGGTTTCCCTCCTGCGAGCAAAGTACCATTCGATGAGTCATCGGGCAATGCGTTTCCGACTGCCAACCTGTTCCGATGTCTTGGTATCCTGCGGTCCCCGTGAAAAGCAAGCGCCAGATCCGTTTGCTCGTGATCCTCACCCTGGGATGGCTTGTGTGGGCAGGCTGGTCCCTATTGGCTGGTTCAGACGAGTACGTGGTACGCATTCTCGATGATGAGGGCGTACCCGTCTCCGATGCGTCGGTGGCCGTCGACGGCGATCCCACCGGTGTCTCCGAAGAGGAGGGGCTCGTCTCCCTGGGCTGGTCGGGGGAGGCGCAGACATTGGCGGTTTCGGCGACGGGTCATGTTGCCACCAAGGTCATGATCCCCGACTATCCCGATGAGACCGTCGACGTCGTCATCCGGGCCCGTCTACTACGGGGGCGGGTAACCACCCCGGCTAATGTGCCGGTCGAGGGGGCGTTCGTCCGCTCCGGCGACGCCGTCGGTGTGTCCGATGGTGACGGTCGTTTCGTGGTACGGGGGGCGAGCACGGGGACAATCGATGTCACCAGACCCGCCTGGCACGGAACGACCTTCGAATGGGAAGGCGGTCCCGGGGAGGAGGTGGCCACCATCGAGCCCCTCGTCCTCAAGGCCGTCCATGTCGGTGGCGATGCCGCCGCCAACAACCTCGATCTATATCTCTCCATGGCCGGTGAAACCGAACTGAACGCGATCATGCTCGACCTCAAGGACGAGTCGGGGTACATCTGGTACGACACCGAGGTGGAGACGGCCCGGGAGGCCAATGCGGTCAACCCCCTATATGACCTCGGTGAGGTTGTGGAGCGTGTTGACGAGGCCGATCTCTATCTGATCGGTCGGGTCACCACATTCCAGGATCCGGTCGCAGCCCGCGCCCTGCCCGACATGGCGGTCTGGAACAACACCACCAACGCCCCTCATCAGTCGAGTGGCCAGTACTTCCTCGACCCCTCCGACGAGCAGGCGAGGGAGTATGCCCTCGCCCTCGGCGATGAGGCCTGTGCCGCCGGTGTCGACGAGATCCAGTTCGACTATGTGCGTTATCCCGACGATCGTCCCGAATCGGTCGAGTTCGACGGTGGCGTCACCCAGGAGGCACGGGTGACCGCGGTTCGGACCTTCCTCAAGGAGGCCACCGAACGACTTCACCCCCACGGTTGTGCGGTGGCTGCCGACATCTTTGGTTTCGTCACCCGGGCAGCCGGCGATGGCGGCATCGGCCAGAACTGGGAACAGCTACTTTCCGTCGTCGATGTCGCCTCCCCCATGGTCTACCCCTCCCACTACGGGAGCGGCTGGTACAACCTGGAGCGTCCCAATGATGAACCGGCGACGCTGGTGGCCGCGGCCCTCGCCGACGGCATGGAGCGCATTCCCCGCGCCGTCGTCGTCCGCCCCTGGCTCCAGGACTTCGGTTACACCGATCGTCAGGTGAGGGCCCAGATCGACGAGGCCGAGCAGTACGGGTTGGGATGGATGTTGTGGAACGTGCTCTCGGAGGTTTCGACCGGGGCTCTCGAAGCGGAATGACACCCCACCGGGGTCTGATCGACTGCCGGTTGTGCCCTCGTCTCGTCGAGTGGCGCGAGCACACGGCCGAGGTGAAGAGGGCATCCTTCTCGGAGGAGGAGTACTGGGGTCGACCGGTGCCCTCTCTTGGTCCCCTGGACGCACCGATCCTGATTGTGGGACTAGGGAGGTTGGTGTGGAATGCCGTTGTGCAGATCGGCGGCCAGACGCGCCGCTCGCAAGGTCGCACGACGAAGGCGCACCCGGGGCGGTGCTTCGAGGAGGAGGGCGCCGCGAGCGGCGATGGCTGGGCGTCGAGATGTGGGACATGTGTTTCACACCGACCTCCTAACCCCGGCCGCCCACGGCGCCAACCGGACCGGGCGGATGTTCTGTGGGGACAACTCGGGAAGGTGGCTGTTCCGGGCCCTCCACAGGGTGGGTCTCGTCGATCGCGAGATGGGTGAGACGCCCCCCTGGCCCGAAGCCAC
>WHUC01000028.1 GCA_009377435.1 Acidimicrobiia bacterium | reverse complement strand
TCCTGGGCGACATTCGCCAACTACCGGAGAAGTAACAACACCCCGCTGACTAGGGGTTTTGACAGCTCCGGGGGTGAGACTCGAACTCACAACCAACGGATTAACAGTCCGCTGCTCTGCCAATTGAGCTACCCCGGAAGGACACCAAAGAGTATCAGGAATGTGGTGATGGACCGATTCAGTCGATCACCCCGATCTCACATCGGTGGCGGTGGCTCCTCCTCATCGGCCACATCGCGCAGCTTCTCACTCCCCTGTCGTAGCCCCGACGAGACGACCTTACGGCCGGCGTCGACGACCTCGGTCGCCTGGCTGGTGAACTCCTCCGCCGCCGGATGGGACCGGACCTGGCGCCATCCCCGGACGATCTGCTCATAGCGGCGGCGCCCCGCCCGCGCCCCCATCACATAACCGATACCGCCGCCAATGAGTAGACCCAATCGA
Source organism: Acidimicrobiia bacterium (assembly GCA_009377435.1). GTDB lineage: Bacteria > Actinomycetota > Acidimicrobiia > Spongiisociales > ZC4RG35 > WHTL01. The sequence continues at coordinate 18,385 of WHUC01000028.1, read as the reverse complement.
AACCTCATATTCTTCATTGTGCCACACGTCTGGTGGAATAGAGCGTGATCGACCATGTTGTAACGAGTGGGCAATGTCCCCGACCTAGGAGGCTGGTGTGAAACACATGTCCCACATCTCGACGACCAGTCATCGCCGCTCGCGGCGTCCTACTCCTAGGAGCACCGCACCGGGTGCGCCGTCGTCGTGCGTCCTTGCGACCGGCGCGCCTGGCCGCCGATCTGTACAACGGCATTCCACAACAGCCTCCTAGGAGTTTCGCACCATGCCTGCCATCACCGTCGACAACCTGCTGGTCCTCCCCCGCGTAGAGGCACCTGCGGTCGACGCCAGGGAGCGTCAGGTCAAGTCGGTCACCACCGCGCCCCGCGGTTTCGAGGGCGAGGGCTTCCCCGTGCACCGTGCCTTCGCCGGGGTCGACCTCGCCGAACTGGACCCCTTCATCCATCTCGATCAGATGGGTGAGGTGGAGTACGCCCCCGGAGAGCCCAAGGGCACGCCGTGGCACCCCCACCGCGGATTCGAGACGGTGACCTACATGATCGACGGGATCTTCGACCACGAGGACTCCAATGGCGGCGGCGGCACCATCACCAACGGTGACACCCAGTGGATGACCGCCGGATCGGGGATCCTCCACATAGAGAAGCCACCGGAGCATCTCGTAGTGTCAGGCGGTCTCTTCCACGGCTTCCAGCTGTGGGTGAATCTTCCCGCCAAGGACAAGTTCCTCAACCCGAGATACCAGGATCTCCGTGGCAACGACGTCACCCTCCTCACCAACCCGGGAGGTGACGCCCTCATCCGGCTGATCGCCGGTGACCTCGCCGACCAGACCGGTCCCGGTTCCACCTACACCCCGATCACCATGCTCCACGCCACCCTCCAGCCGGGATCCCGGCTCAGCCTGCCCTGGAACAGGGCGTTCAACGCCCTCGTCTACGTGCTCGGCGGGAAGGGGACCGTGGGTGGGGATCGTCGGTCGATCCGCAGCGGCCAACTCGCCGTGTTCGACAGGGGGGACAGCCTCACCGTCACCGCCGACGAGGCCCAGGAGACACGCACCCCGGAGATGGACGTCCTCGTCATGGGCGGGCAGCCCATCGGCGAGCCGGTTGCCTGGTACGGACCGTTCGTGATGAACACCCATGCCGAGTTGGCCCAGGCCTTCTCCGACTTTCAGTCCGGCAAGCTGGGGACCATCCCGGCCAGCTCCTGACCGCTAAACTCGGCACATGCGTTTGCACATACCGCGGTGATCCCCGCCGAGTCGGTTGACGATGGCGCGAATCCTCCTCGACTCGACGGTCCTGATCGACGCATTACGGGGGTCGCCCGCCGTCAAACGTTATGAGACAGGGGACTAGCCCTCCTCGAGGAAGGCGGCCAGACGGGAGGACTTGTCGGGGTGACGCAGCTTGGCCAGGGCCTTGGTCTCGAGCTGGCGGATCCGCTCCCGGGTCACCTTGAAGTGGTTGCCCACCTCCTCGAGTGTCTTCACCTTGCCGTCGGCGAGACCGAAACGCATGATCAATACCTCACGCTCCCGCTCGGACAGCCCCTCGAGGGCGAGGGCGAGCTGATCCTGGAGAGACACGAAAGCGGCGGCATCGATGGGTGACTCGCTCTCGGGGTCGGGCACCGTGTCGCCGATGGTCCCGGTGGTGTCATCGCCCAGTGGCGCCTCCAGCGACAGCGTGTCCTGGGCGATCCGCTGCAACTCGGTGACCCGCTCCACATCGAGTTCGAGATCGGCGGCGAGCTCCTCGATGGTGGGCTCGCGACCCAGGTCCTGGGACAGCGTTCTCGTCGCCTTGGTGATCCTGTTCACCGTCTCCACGATATGGACGGGCATCCTGATCGTCCGGGCCTGATCGGCGATCGCCCTCGATATGGACTGGCGGATCCACCACGATGCATATGTGGAGAACTTGAAGCCACGGCGGTAGTCGAAGCGCTCCACCGCCTTCATCAGACCCATGTTCCCCTCCTGGATCAGATCGAGGAGGCTCATCCCCCGACCCGCATAACGTCGGGCGATGGAGACCACCAGACGTAGATTCGCCTCGACGAGTCGCCGATGGGCCCTCTCCCCGGCCAACACCTCGATGGCCAGCGCGGTGCGATCCTCCCCGGACAACTCCTCGGTGTCGCTCCTTTCCCGCGCCCTCCTGCCGGCCTCGAGTGCCATCGCCAGCTCGACCTCCTGTTGGGTGGTGAGCAGACGGACCCGTCCGATCTCGTTGAGGTACATGCGGACGGGATCGGAAACACCGACCTCCTCGACACCGATGAGATCTTCCTCGAGGTCCTCGGACTCCTCGTTGATCTCGATGTTTCTCTTCCGCAGCGCCACTATGACCATGTCGAACGACTCACCGCTTGCCTTGGCGACCTCGAGCTCCTGTTGGACCTCGGCGGTGGTAAGGAATCCGCGTTGTCTGCCTCGCTTGACGAGTGATTCGATCAACCGTCCTGTATCCGGGTCTGTCATCTACGGCGCTCCCTTTGCAAACCTATCAGTCGTTCCCACACCTGGGAATACTCTTCCGAGGCGGCGTCGAGCCCGTCAAGTTGCTGTTCCAGCACGTCGATATCGGCATCGATCTGGACCCGTCGCACCCGATCGAGGATCTCCCCCGGATCGGCCAGTGGCGCCGGTTCGGTGGCAAGACCACGCAGCGCGGCGGCGACCCTGTCATCGGCCTCCGCCCGGGAGATGTCGAGGGGGACCCCGGCGGGTGTCTCTTCCCGTAGGGGGGCAACGGCCTCGTAACCCGACCGTACCCCCGGATCGGAGAACATCTCGATGTCCACCTCGAATCCCACGGGGTTGGCCAGGACCACCCGCAACAGCTCACGCTCCACCCGCACCCGAGGAGAGATACGCCGGGGCGCCTCGGGCCGCCCGCCCCCGTTAGATATCCTTCGGCCGGTGGATTCGAGGGCCCGCTCCACCACGTCGAGCTCGACACCCACGCGTCTGCTCACGAACCGGATGTACTCGGAGCGGGCGATCGGGTCGTCGACCTTGGCCACCTGGGCAGCGGCGGCGTGGAGGGCGCGGGCCCGACCCTCGGGCTCGGCGACGTCATACCGGTCTATCTCGCGGGCAACGCGGAACTGGGTGAGCGGTATCGCCGCATCGACCGCGGCCACCACCTCGTCGGTGCGACCCGCCTGGACCAGATCGGCGGGGTCGAGGCCATCGGGCATCGTCGCCACCCGCAGATCGAGATCGAGTCGGAACGGCGCCTCGAGGTCATCGGTGCGTCGCGCCGCCTCGGCCCCGGCGTCGTCGGCGTCGAAGGCGAGGACCGCCTGATCGGAGAAGCGGCGAAGGAGTTGGAAATGGTCGTCGGTGAGCGCCGTTCCGCAGGTGGCGACGGCGGTCCCGATCCCGGCCAGGTGCATCCCGATGACGTCCGTATAACCCTCCACCACCACGGCGCGGTCCTCGCGGGATATCGCGGCCTTGGCCCGGTCGAGACCATAGAGCACGCCGGACTTGTGATAGACGACCGAGTCGGGTGAGTTGATGTACTTGGCGCCCTCGCCCTCGAGGATCCTCCCCCCGAACCCGACCGGGTCTCCCCTCAGGTCGTGTATGGGGAATAGGACCCTGCCCCGGAAGTAGTCGTAGAGTCGCCCTCCCCTCCCCCGTCGGGATAGACCGGCATCGAGGAGGACCTTCTCGGACATCCCCCCGGCGCGGAGATTCTTGGTGAGAACATCCCACTCGGTCGGGGCGTGACCGATCTTGTAGTCCTCAACCACCTCCTTGCCGTACTCCCGACCCTTGAGATAGGCCCGCGCCGGCCCCGCCTCGGGGTCACTGCGCAGGTATTTGTGATAGAAGTCGACGGCGGCCGCAACGGCCTCGACCGCGGCCGCCCGGCGTCCCCGTCGACGATCCGACCCCGGATCGGTCTTGACCTCGATCCCGACCCGTCGGGCGAGAACCTCGACGGCGTCGGTGAAGTCGACACCCTGTATCTCCTGGACGAATCCGTAGACATCGCCACCCTTGCCACACCCGAAGCAATGCCAGAGTCCCTTGGCGACATCCACCGACATCGATGGCGTCTTCTCCTCATGGAAGGGACAGATCGCCATCATCGACCGGCCCGAGCGGCGGATCTTGGTCACCTCCCCGACTAGCTCTCCAAGATCGACGGCCGAGCGCACCCTGTCGATATCGTCGCGATCGAAACCCATCCCTCGCAGTCTACGACGCTGGGCGCGCCACCAACCGTGACAACGGGGCCCCGGCTGGCCACACCTTTCCGTTTTCGCGCGGGTAGGCGGGCGTATAGGGCCGCCTACCCGCGCTAGAACCGGTCCAGTCGGTCAGGGTGGTTTACACAGACGTCGCCTTCCGGCACGATCGAGGAGTGGATGCCGAAAAGATCATCAGAGGACTCGCCGAAGGGCAACACGGGGTGGTGGGAAGGCGTCAGCTCCGACACCTCGGAATCGCCCACGCTGAGCTGAGGCCGCTCTTCCGCCGTGGGTCCCTCGAGTATCGTTCCGATGAGGTGGTCAGGCTGGTGGGGGCACCGGTCACGGAATTACAACGGGCGATGGCGGCGGTTCTCGACGCTCCCCCGGGAGCAGCACTTTCCCATACCTCGGCGGCGGCGATGTGGGGGCTCCCCGGGTACGATCTCGACCGCGGAGACCTCCATGTCACCATCCCGCGGCAGGGCGTGACACAGCGACGACGACTCACAATCGTCCACTACCACAAGGATCTCCCCCTCGACGAGCTCGTGATCCGTAACGGCGTTCCGGTCACGTCCCCGACAATGCTGATATTCCACTTGGCGGGGATGTTGCATCCTGCTCGCACCGAACGCACCTTCGACCACGCCCTCGTCCGTCGTCTCACCTCGGTTCCCCGTGTGGCCGGTCTGACGAAGCGGATCGGGGCACGGGGCCGGAACGGCACCCGTATCGCCAGGGAGCTGTCCGCTCGCAACGAGGGGTACTCCCCTCCTGAGAGCTCGTTCGAGAGCAGGGTGCAATGGTGCGCTGATCAGGCAGGGGTCGACGTGGAACGACAGGTGGCCCTAGGTGATAACAAGTTCGTGGGTAGGGTCGACTTCAAGTTGTTAGGCCTCGCCGGGGTGATCGAGGCGCAGTCGGTTCTGTACCACTCGGCACCGCTCGACCTCGCCCACGACACCGAACGGACCGGCGGTCTCCTTGCGGCGGGATTCTCCGTGCTGACCGTTTGGGACCATCAGGCCTTCCACCACGCCGACGTCGTCATCCGGGAGATTGCCCGCTTCCGAGACGATGTCCTGCGTGGGGCACCACCCTTCCACCGCGACTGCCCAGACCACTGATCCCGTTTTCGCGCGTTTAGGCGGGCGTATGCGACGGCCTACCCGCGCGAAAACGGGTTGGGCACCCCACTTACCACCGGACCACGAGCCCGCCGTTGGGGCCTTCCTCGACATGGACGCCGAAACGGGAGCTCTCGCTCGACAGCTTCCTCGCCAGCCACGATTGCTCCTCTGACGACGCATTCTGGAGACGGAACCGTCGCATCCGCGTCGGAACCAGTTCCAACCGGGTCAGCGCACCCGACGTCAGGTCGATCGTCACCAGGTAGAGGGCGCCCAACTCACTCCGATACCGCTCCTGGCCCCCGATGCCCTCGTAGTCGTTGATGAGGTCGCCACACCCGTAGAGGATGGGCGCACCCCGGTACACCTCGATTCCCAGGGGATGATGCGAGGAATGCCCGTGGACGACATGTACCCCGGCCCGGTCGATGAGACCGTGGGCGAACCTCCGGTGGGCCTCGGGGATGGGATACCCCCAGTTGCCACCCCAGTGCACCGAGACGACCACCAGATCGGATGGCGTCACAATCCCGCCGAGAAGGGTGGCAACGTCATCAACGGTGTTGTCGGAGAGCTGGTCCACGACAAACAGGCCCGATCGGGTCTTGGTGGCCCTCCATTCGAGGGGAATCCCACTGGAGGTGACGCCAATCCCCAACACCACCACCCGACGGTCGCCTTCCAACCCGACCACCGCCGGTGTACGAGCGCCGACATCGGCGCCGGCACCACACACCGCGATTCCAGCCCCCTTGAGGGTGTCGAGGGTCTGGGAGAGGCCCTGGTGTGACCAGTCGAGGGCATGATTGTTGGCGAGATTGGTGACGTCGATCGAGGCGGCCCGGAGGGACGACACGTTGTCGGGATGCATCCTGTAGTGGATCCCCTTCCCCGGCCAGGGACTCCCTCCGTCGGTAATCGCTGTCTCCAGGTTGACGATCGTCACGTCGATGGCTTCGGCCTGTAGAAACGGGAGAAGCTCTCCCCAGACATAACCGGGTGTGACGCCCCGAGGGAGGTCACCGAATACGCGTTCGGCGAGGGCGACGTAGTCCCGTGCGTCACGCACATGTGCCTCGTACAGGGTGGGGTCGCCGGGCTGGCCGAGGATCTGGTCGATGCCACGGCCCGTCATGACGTCTCCGGCGAGCAAGGAGGTGACGGTCACACCCATCCCCCCATTCTGGCCCTCAGATCAACTTGAGTCGCTCGTCGAGGTACTCGGTGAGACGGTCGATGGAGACACGATCCTGGGCCATGGTGTCGCGGTCGCGTACCGTCACCGCCGAGTCGTCGAGGCTGTCGAAGTCGTATGTGACCACGTACGGGGTGCCGATCTCGTCCTGACGGCGGTAGCGTCTCCCGATCGACTGGGTGACGTCGAACTCGAGCATGTAGTGACGACGGAGCCTGTCGGCGAGCTCCGAGGCCGGGCCCAACAGCTCAGGCTTCTTGGACAGGGGCAGGACCGCCACCTGATAGGGCGCCAGATGGGGGTGGAGCTTGAGGACGACCCGGGTCTCTCCCCCCACCTCCTCGGTGTGGTAGGCGTCCATCAGGAAGGCGAACGTCAAGCGGGTAGCACCCGCCGCCGGTTCGATCACATAGGGGAAGAACCGCTCGTCGGCCTCGGCGTCGTAGTAACGGAGATCCTGACCGCTTACCTCGCTGTGGGCCTTCAGATCGAAGTCGGTGCGGTTGGCCAAACCCTCGAGTTCATCCCATCCCCACGGGAAGGCGAATTCGATGTCGACGGTTTCCGCCGCGTAGTGGGAGAGCTCGTCCTCCTCGTGGGGTCTGATCCGGAGTTTGTCCTTGTCCATCCCCAGATCGAGATACCAGTTGAGACGCTGTTCCTGCCAGTAGGCGAACCAGCGGGACGCCTCCTCGGGCCGGCAGAAGAACTCCATCTCCATCTGGTCGAACTCACGGGTCCGGAAGACGAATTGCCCGGGGGTGATCTCGTTGCGGAACGACTTCCCCACCTGGGCAATACCGAAGGGCAGTTGCATCCGGTTGGTCCGACGGACGTTCTCGTAATTGATGAAGATTCCCTGGGCGGTCTCGGGGCGGAGATAGACCATGTTCTCATCCGACTCCACGGGCCCGGTGTGGGTGCGGAACATCAGGTTGAACTGCATGGGCTCGGTGAACGTGCCACTCTTCCCACAGGTGGGGCAGCGGTCGGGATCGTCCAGCTTGTCGAGACGATGCCGGGCATTGCAGTTGCGACACTCCACGAGGGGATCGGTGAAGGTGTCCTCGTGTCCCGACGCCTGCCACACCGTCCGCGCCTGGATTATCGCCGAATCGAGCCCGACGACGTTGTCCCGGTACTGGACCATCGAGCGCCACCAGGCATCCTTGACATTGCGGAGAAGGGCGGCGCCGAGGGGGCCATAGTCATAGGTGGAGCGGATCCCGCCATAGATCTCGGAGGATTGGAAGACAAAGCCCCTCCGTTTGGAGAGGTTGACGATGGTTTCAAGAGCGACGGTCATGGCCCGGAAACGGTAGCGAGCAGACGACGTGTTAAGAAGTCGGCTCTCCCTCGCGATCGTCAACGGCGTCGACGGCACCACCGAAGCGGCGCTCCCGTTGCTGGTAATCGACGACGGCCTCGACCAGGGCGTGACGGTCGAAATCGGGCCAAAGTATCCCGGGGAAGGAGAACTCGGCATAGGCCGATTGCCAGAGAAGGAAGTTCGACAGCCGGTGCTCCCCGGACGACCTGATCACCAGGTCGACATCGGGCATGTCGGGCAGCCAGAACCGCGCCTCCATGGATTCCTCGTCGATCTGGTCGGGGTCGATCCGACCGGCCACGGCGTCCTCGGCGAGTAGCCGGGCGGCACGGACCAACTCGTGGCGGCTCCCGTAGTTGAAGGCGAACACCACCGTCATGGCGGTGTTGTCGGCAGTCAGGTCGGCGGCCTCCGCCATGTGGCGGCGATTTCGCTCCGGCACCCGTGGGTCCTCGAACGCCCCGGAGAAGGCCATCCGAATCCCCTGGGCGTGGAGCTCATCACGGCGTCGGGTGAGTAGGTCCTCGTTGAACCACATGAGGAACTCGACCTCTTCTCCGGATCGATCCCAGTTCTCGGTGGAGAAGGTGAACGCCGTCATCCATTCCACACCGAGAGCGAGACCGCCCTCGATGGTGTCGAACAGGGCCTCCTCCCCGGCGAGATGCCCGGCGGTGCGGGGAAGACCGCGTCGGTTCGCCCAGCGCCCGTTCCCGTCGAGGATGAGGCCGATGTGACGGGGGACACGATCGGGGTCGATTCGGGAGAGGTCGAGGTCATGATCACTGGTCAAGCGACAGCAGCCTCCTGTCGAGGTGGTACTCGACAAAACGTCTGGTCACACCCATGGCGGGGCCGGAGAGGTCATTGGTGCCACCCGTGATCGAGGCGAGGTCGGTGGAGGCGAGATGACCGAGATGATCCAACAGACCCGGTTGGAGACGCATCCCGCCACCTTCGGTGCGACACCATTCGCAAACTGCGCCGCCACCGGAGAGGCTGAATCGCTCGAGGTGGTTGGATCTCCCACATGCGGCGCACCGGTCGAGGGCGGGTGCGATTCCGACCGTCGTGGCCAGTTTGAGCAGGAACGACGTGACCACGTCGGGTCCGGTGGTCCCCCCGTCGAGGGTTTCCAGACCCCGCTTGAGGAGGAGGAACAGCCGCTGTGACGGCTCCGCCTCCTGGGCGACGGCATCCACCACCTCGACCATCGTGGCCGCGGCCAGAGTGGCATCGAGATCGGCCCGCAGATGGCGATAGTTGTCGATGGTCGACACCTGGGTGATGGTGTCGAGGTTGCGGCCCTCATACAGCACAACGTCGACATGGGTGAAGGGCTCGAGACGGCCACCGAAGCGACTCTTCGTCTTCCTGACTCCCTTGGCAACGGTGCGCAGCTTGCCGTTGTTCGGACTGAGCAGGACCACGATCCGATGCGAGTCACCGAAGGGGTATCCCCTGAGCACGATGCCCTGGTCGTTGCGGATTGCCATCAGAGGGGCGACCGATCTTTCACACCGCTTCCATCCATCATCTATCGTCCGAGTATGGCCGTACTCACCGATAATCAGCGCCAATCGTTCGTCGACACACATCCCGACTGGAGCCTCGAGGACCAGGCGATCCTCGGTGTGTTCGAGTTCGAGGACTTCATCGACGCCATGGGGTTCGTCGTGTCGGTGGGCCTGCTGGCGGAGAAGGCCGACCATCACCCCGATATCGACATCCGCTGGAACACGGTACGGCTCAAGCTGACCACCCACGACGAGGGCGGTCTCACCACCAAGGACACCGAACTGGCCGACCGTATCGACAGTCTCTGATCCCTACACCCCGAGTATGTGGCGAACCGGCGTCATCGGGTGGCGTCGGCGGCGCCCTCATCTGGGGCCCCGACGATGGCGCCCCTCTCGATGGTGACCACCGTCTCGGCCACTCGGTCAACCAGCCGCCGTTCAGACTCCACCACCAGTACCGACATCCCGTCCTCGTCGCGAGCGGTCCGAATCGCCTCGCCCATGGAGTCGGCGAGCGCCGGCGCAAGCCCCTCGAAGGGCTCATCGAGGAGCAGCAGGCGCCGCCCTATCGTGAGCGCCCGGCCCAGCGCCACCAGTTTCTGCTGACCACCCGACAGATTGGTGGCGAGACGGGGAAGAAACTCGGCGAGGAGCGGGATTCGCCCCACCACCTCCTCGATTCGCACCTCCGGATCATCCACGCCACCAGCCCACAGAGGGACAAGCAGGTTCTCCTCCACGGTGAGCTGGGGAATCAGTCGGCGGTCCTCCGGCATATACCCGATACCACGACCGGCCCGGGTGTGGGGGCGTTCCTCAACGAGGTCGGCCCCGTCGAGGCGGACCGTGCCGCCGACGGGTCGCACCAGACAGATAACCGGACTCCCGTTTGCCTTCGAATTCGCCGTGGCATGAAAGACTCGGCAAGTCCTTAACCCTCCAGCTAGCGCCGGTTATCTGCGGCCGATTGGTGGACTCGACTCGTGAGATACCCGAGTCTGGAGAGTGTCGTCTTCGAGGTGGTAAACGAGGTTGGCGGTGAGCCTGGCGTCGCCCCGTGCGCCTCGGAGACGCTTGCCTATCTCGGGTCGCCGGTTCCATGTCGGTAGCGCTTTGCGGAGGTCTTTTCTGCCTCTAACGGTGATGCCACCTGATCGAAGGGCGTTTGCCCAGTCGATGTGGCCTAGATGCCAGCGGGCAAACACCATTGTGTCGTTCACTTCGACCACCAGATCGTCGCCGTAGCCCGGGTCGGTGGCGCAAAGTTCTGCTTCGCCTTTCTGTATGAGCAGCCAGGCTCTATCTGGTCGACCTCGGTACTCGAAGTCGAATCTGACAACCACACGCTCCTTGGGCAGCAGGTCGCGCTTGAGGTAGACCTGACACCACGACCACAGAATGACGCCGGGTTCGGCATGCACGGGTCGCACCTCCATCCACATCTCGCCCCAGGCACCGAGTGCGTTCAGGACTGGCTCCAGCGCTAGACCAGCGTCGGTGGGAAGGTACAGTGACCCGTGCCCCTCTTCCTTGGGGGTGATCGTTATGACTCCGGCGCGCTCCAATTCGCGGAGACGTTTGGTGAGGAGGGAGCGGGATAATCCGGGGGCGCCGTCGGCGATCTGATTGAAGGTTTCGCACCCGTAGAGGATGTTGCGCATGATGATCGGAGTCCAACGCTCTGCGAATACCTCCGCTCCTCGCGCAACCGGGCAGTACTGCTGGTAGGAACGCATGTAGGGAGCCTCTCTGGCGGTGGTCGTGGATACAAGTCCTAAATCTGTACTCCACTGGAGGCTACCAAGTACAGGAATAGTCCTGGCTTCCCAGCCATCGAGTCTGCACCCTTTCAACAGCGAGACCCGAATCATGGAGGTCACAATGAGTCAGAAGCAGAAAACAGATTCCGCACCCAACAGGCCCGGAGGTACCGACCACCCACACCCGCCGGCGGTTGTGGCGGCCCACGAGCAGGCCCTCCAGGGGTCTGGCTTCCAGAGTCGATACATCGAGGCCATACCGGGCGAACGGGTGCACATCATGGAGGGAGCGGAAGGGACACCCTTGGTGATGCTGCATGGCAGTGGTCCCTCTGCGTTGCTCTTCCTTCCGTTGATGGAGAGACTCACAGGCGTCCGGGCGATTGCCGTTGACCGACCTGGATTCGGATTGAGCGATCCTCACACGTGGCCAACCACAAGCAGACGCCAGGCGGCTGTCGAGTGGGTTCGCCGCCTCCTCAACGGTCTCGATCTAAGGGAAGCTGCGCTGCTCGGTAGCTCGGCTGGTGGGACGTGGGCGGTCTGGTTTGCCCTGGCACATCCCGACAGAGTCAGTCGGCTGATCCTGCTCGGGGCGCCACCCACCCTGAGCGTCAACGTGCCCCCACCTCCGCTCCGAGGAATTGCCTCGATAGACCCCGCTAACCCACCCCCGATGCCACCTCCGTCGCGAGAAACCGTCATACAAAGTATGAGCGGCATGGGTGAGGGAAACACCATCGTCAACTATCCCCACCAAATCGAAGCACTGGTCGCCGCAGGTCAAGACCCGGTTGCGTCGATGGCAAACATGGACGAGCTTCTGACGCTGATTTCGCCCGGGGGTTGGCAGCCGTCAGTCGAAACACGAGTCAGCGAACTTGGAGGGTTGAAGCCATCGACTCTATTGGTGTGGGGAAACCACGATCCTCTCGGCGGAGCAGACGCAGCCCGCCAGGCAGCTTCTGCCATTCCTGACGCTGAGCTCGAGATGCTCGACTCTGGACACGGCCCGTGGCTAGGTCACCCAGACCAAGTGGCGAACCTCGTCTCAACGTTCATCACCGGGCGCCGCACATAACGATCATTCTGGGCGCATAACGCACATCGAGTCGAGCGCTCGATACCGGCACTTAACGCACTGACGGCACCTGGTAGGAGAACCCCCCGACGGCTGGTCTGATCTGCAGTGATTCGACTGACCTTCGGGGGGTTCCACACGTTGGCTGTCGCCCGGGAGTTGGGCGCCCACGAGGTCGTCCATGCGGGCAGCGGTGAAGAACTGGACCGGATCCGCCAACTCACCGGTGGTGGGGTGCGTTGGGCGTTCGAGACCGCGGGCTCGGCCCGGGTCCTCGAAACATGCTATGCCGCGGCCCGGCCGGGCGGCACGGCCGTGGCGGTGGGGCTACCCCACCCCGATCATGACTTCTCGATCAAGGCGGTCACCCTGGTCGGGGAGGAGAAGAGTGTGCTGGGCTCGTACATGGGGTCGTCGGCGCCACGCCGTGACGTGCCCCGGCTGTTGGATCTGTACCGGGCGGGGCTCCTTCCAATCGATCGGCTGGTAACCCGACGTGGGGTTGGTCTCGACGACCTCAACGAGGCTCTCGACCGTCTCCACGAGGGGTTGGAGGTGCGCCAGATCGTCGAGCCACACGCCTGATCAGCCCCTGGCCTACGGCCAAGGCTCGATCTCGGGCCGCGCCGGGTCGGGGTCGGACTCGAGAAGGAAAGCCTCTAGATCGGCGAGTCGGTCGGTGTTGATCATGTCGACACCGACATCCATGAGCACCTCCCACAACTCCTCACGCTCGGGGGTGGCCCAGAAGCGAACCCGTCGACCCGAGTCGTGGGCCTCCGTGACGACTTCCTCGAGACGGGCCCGTTCCTCCGTCGGCATTTCCCCGAGACCCGACCACGAGAAGTGGTCCGTCCAGTTGTCGCTGATCAGAGGGATGACCGAGGCCGGTGTCGAACCGGAGAGGTCATCCATCCGACCGTCGTATGCGGCAAGGCGGTCCGTCGACCCGTCGAGCAGGGCCCCGGAGCGGTTTCCCGAGACGATCACCGTCACCGCGCCCGCGGTGGCGCCGTCGGGGCCGAAGTGGGTGAGCATCTCCCGGTAATCGGCGAGTTGGTCCTCCAACTCCAGATAGGTCGGATCGGCCTCGGACTTCACATCCACCAGCAGCGTCACGGTGGCGGGGCCCTCGGGGTAGACGACACCACCGTTGTCCCTGACGATGTCGGCGAGGGGGTCGAGATAGAGGGAGCGCAGGTTCCGGTCGGGTTGGACCTCATCGAGGTCGTGGGCGACCAACAGGTCGCCATCGGCCGACCAGACATCGGCCTCGACGCTGGTGAAACCGTGGCTCAGGGCGTCGAGCAGGGGTCGCTCGTGCAGATAGTCGTTGTGGGCGTGGGCCCGAGCCGAGCCGGTCTCGGTTGGGGGCGCGGTCCCCGTTGATGTCGAGCATGAGGCGACCAGGAGGGACACGAGAACGCCGAGGAGAACGAGGAGGCGCCGGGGTGGTGCGACAGAAGACACTTGACAAGTTTAGATATCTTGGGACGCCGGTAAACTCCGTGCCCTTGACCTCCACACCGTCGATCATCGCCCACCGTGGTGCGTCGCATGCCGGGCCCGAGAACTCCATGCGGTCCCTGGGCCTCGCCGCCGACCAGGGCGCCGACATGGTCGAGGTCGACGTCCGACTCAGCGCAGACGGGCACCCGGTGCTCCATCATGACCCCGACGTTGGCGGAGATGCCGGTCGCTCGCCGGTGGAGTCCCTCGACCTCGACACTCTGAAGAGAATGCGGCCTGACGTTCCGACGTTGGAGGAGGCGCTGATCTGGGCGCAGGGCCGGATCGGGGTTTACCTCGACCTCAAGACGCCCGGTACGGGCGTCTCCGCCGTGGGTCTGGTGCGGGATCTGGGGATGATCGATGAGGTGATTGCCGGCTCCTTCGACCCTAACGTGGTGACCGAGATCCAGGCCAACGCACCCACGGTGGCCACCTCTCTTCTGGTGGGGCCACCACAACCGGACCTCGCCCTCCGTCTCGCCAACGAACTGGGCACCCGGTATGTCCACCCCTGCTGGGAGCGGGCCCACCCCGCCCCGCGCCGACTGCTCGACGAGGGCTTCCGTAACCACGCCCGGGAGGCCGGGCTGGGCATCATCACCTGGCAGGAGGACCGACCCGAGGAGCTCCTCGCCTTGCTCGATCTGGGTGTCGACGGCATCTGCACCAACATGCCCGATCGGCTTGTCGCCCTCAGGGATGGAGCGAGTCCCGGAAGTCGGTAACACCCAGTTGATCGGCTATCACATCGGTGGCGATGCCGTCCGGATCCAGGGTCGACAGATGACGAAAGGTGGCGACATCGGGGACGGTCCACACGAACACTCCTCCCCCGGCCTCCCGGACCGATGCGACCAGCTCCGCGGATACGACGCCACGGAACACCATCACCGCACTGGCGCCGCATCGACGCATCCGATCGACAAGGTCACCGTGGGCGGTGTCGACGGAGAGTCCGGTGGTCACCTCCGGTAGGTGACGCCTCACCCGGACGAGGGCGTCGGGGTCGGTGCCGCTGACAATGGTGCGTTGGGTCAGCCCGTGGTCTTCCAGCAACTCTCCCACTCGTTCCTCCCCACCAGATCCCTTCCAATCGAAGTTGAGGAAGACGTCATCGGCATCGGCCATGGCCTCGAGGTGGTGATCCACCATGGGGAGACCGTCCGCCTCGTCCAAGATCGTTGTGGTGAGGTCGTAGGACCGCTCGCCCACTCTGACCCAGCGGTCGTGGGAGACCACCAGGGTGCCGTCGGCGGTGTTGCAGACATCGAACTCGACCGCTCCGGCACCGAGGTCGATCGCCCGACACACCGCCTCCAGGGAGTTCTCCGCGATCTCGCCATCGTGGGCGCCACGATGAGCGATCGCGACCGGTTCGGACAAGGGAAAGCTGAGCTGTCCTAGTTCCACAGAACCGATCGTCCCGAGGACGGCTCGAAGAACTGTAACGTCTGGGGGTCGAGCTCGAGGGTGACCCGGTCACCGAGACTCGGCCTTACCTCGGGGGCTGTGAGAAGTCTGATAAGTTCACCATTGGTTTCGACGTCGATCAGATCCTCGCGTCCGAGGGGCTCAACCGCCACCACCTCACCGAGTACCCCGTCCGCGGCGAAACGCACATCCTCGGGCCGCACCCCGAGAAGGAGAGATCCGTCGTGGGCGGCGGCCTTGGCGCCCCGCTCCCGGTCGACCGGCACCGCTATCCCGTCTCGACGGGCCACGAACTGCCCGGATTCTTCGGCGACTTCGACTTCGAACATATTCATCGGGGGGTTACCGACAAAGGTGGCCACAAAGACCGTGGGTGGACGATCGTAGGTGTCGTCGGGGCTGAGGAACGACTCGAGACGACCCTCATTCATCACGGCCACACGGCTGGCCATGGTCATCGCCTCGACCTGATCGTGGGTGACATAGATAGAGGTGATCCCCAGTTGGCTCTGCAGACGCTTTATCTCGGTCCGCATGGTGAGGCGTAGTCGGGCGTCGAGGTTGCTGAGCGGCTCATCGAACAACAGCGCATCCGGTTCCTTGATGAGGGCCCGACCCAGGGCCACCCGCTGCTGTTGACCGCCGGAGAGCTCCCCCGGCCGACGTTCCAATAGCTCGGCGATCCCCATCATTTCGGCTATCCGCTCCACCCGGGGCCGCGTCACGTCTTCACCGATCTTCTTGAGGCGGAGCGGGAACGTCATGTTCTGGTATGCCGTCATGTGGGGGTAGAGGGCGTAGCTCTGGAACACCATGCCCAGATTCCGCTCCTTGGGGGCAAGACGGTTGACTACCTGTCCGTCAAAGACAACCTCGCCCCCGGTGGGACGATAGATGCCGGCAATGGTGAGAAGTGTGGTGGTCTTGCCACAACCAGAAGGGCCCAGGAAGGCCACGAGTTCCCCGTCATCCACCATGAGGTCGATGCCTCGAACGGCCTCGGCCTTCTCGAATCTCTTGACCAGGTCCCGCAACTCGATCTTCATGGGATCACGCTCCTCCTTTGGCGCCACCGGCGAAGATGTTGAGCAGATACTCCTGGGTGAAGAAGAAGAAGATCAGGACGGGAATCAACTGGAAGAGCCCGATAGCGGCCAGCTCGCCGAAATTGACAGGCGACGTCGGACCCAGGAGGTCATTGAGATAGACGGCGATGACATTGTTGGTCGGATCGACGAGATAGGTGTAGGGGATTAGGAACGATCCCCATCCGACGATGAAGGTGAAGATCGCCAGTGCGGCGATTCCGGGCCGTACTGCGGGAAGTACCACCTTGCGCCACGCCTGGTAGCGGGAGCACCCGTCGATCAGGGCGGCTCTCTCCATGTCCCAGGAGACCCCGTCGAAAAATCCCTTCATGAGCCAGATACCGAGAGGCAGTTGCAGGGCAACACTCACCAGGATGACACCGCCCACTGTGTTGTAGCCGATCCCGCCGATGAGAGGAAGATCGGACCCCACCACGGGGACGTCCCGCAGCCAGCGAAGCACGAAAAAGATGGAAATGAGCAGGGTGACTGAGGGGAAGGCATGAAGGATGAGCATGCCGGCTAGCAGCGAGCGACGTCCCGGGAACTTGAGACGGGAAAGGGCATAGCCGGCCATGGATGAGACGGCAACCACCCCAACGGTGAGACCAGTGGCGAGCAGGAAGGTGTTCAATGTGATGGTCCAGATCTGGGGGTCCTCCCACAAGAACGACCAGTTGCGGAGGGTGAAGCCCCCAAAGTTGCCTTCGGAGTCCACCGGGATCAGACCATGGGTCCGATCGGAGAGGGTCGAGACTATGAGCCACAGATAACCGATGACCACCGGCACGCTGACTACGACCAGGATGACGATGGGCAACCATGAGGCGCGGTATTCCGAATCCGTCCAACGACTTCGATTCCTCCTCGTGGGGGGCAGGCTCTCGGTGGTCGGGGTGGTGGTGCCCGGGGTACTCACAGCGCCTCGATCTTGGGTTCCTGGACAAGTTCGTCGAAGCGGAAGAACTTCATGTAGACGATCGATGCCGCCACACCGATCACGACGAGGATCACAGCCATAGCCGCACCCAGGCCATACTGAAAGTTGCCGAAGTAGTTACTCAGGGCGGTCTGATACGCCCACAACGACCAGACCCTGGTTCCGAAGTTCCCGTCGGTGAGCACCAGGATGTACTCGAACGACGTGAGAAGCGACAGGGTCTGATAGGTGGTCACGAAGAGCAGTGGCCATTTGAGCGAGGGCAGGATCAGGTAGCGGATCCGTTGCCACATGGTGCAACCGTCCACAAGGGCGGCATTCATGTAGTCACGTGGGATCGACTCGATTGCCGAGCTGAAGATGATTATCCCGAACGAGGCCCCGACGAGCCCATTCGTGAGGATCACGAAGAACCACGCTGCCGCCGGAACGAGACCGGCACCGTCGGCGCCGAAGAGCGGTACCAGGATATGTTCGTTGATCACCCCGTACGGGACCCGTTCGGCCAGGAAGTTCCACATGAGGATATAGACCACTACCGGCGTCATCCGAGGAAGAAGCCAGACGCCACGGAAGAAGAATCCGGCGCGGCGGGGCATGTGGGTGGTGAGGATGGCTATCAGCAGGCCGAGACCGACGTTGAACAGGGCCAGGGTCACCCCGACATAGAAGACCGTTGCCCACACAATGACTCCACTGTTGGGATGGTTGAGGATCTGTTCGTAATTGGCGAGACCGACGAAGTTCCAAACTCGGAGCCCGGTGGCGGTGCTCATATCGGTGAACGAGAGCACCGCGATGAGCACCACCGGGATGGCGAAGAAGAGCGCGACCAGCAACAGCGTCGGGCTCATGAAGACCCACGGCGTCGACCGGCTACCCCGGCCTACTTCCTCGACGGGTGACGGTGGAGGTCGTTCCACCGTCACCGTCGTCGGGGACGAATCTGTGGTCACTCTTCTATCAGTATCTGGTCGGGAATCTCCGCCTCCATCACCGCTATGGCCTGATCGGCCGCCTCCTCGGGGGTGGCGTCGCCGTTCTCGGCGCTCACCATGTTCTCGTAGAGGGCGGTGAAGTAGGGCCCGTAGGCGACATGGTTGGGCTGGTAGAAGTTGTAGTCGAGCATGTACAACGTCTCCGACAGCAGCTTGTCGTTGGCGTAATCGGGGTA
>WHUC01000210.1 GCA_009377435.1 Acidimicrobiia bacterium | reverse complement strand
GGCCTCTACAGTTGGCCTAGATTGCGAGAAGGAGAGAGCATGGCCGAGTTCCCCGTAGCAACCACCCCGTCCCCCGGGATGATGGCGGTCGACTGGGAGCGCCGGGTCGACTTCGGTCGGCTCCGGGAGCATCGTCTCGAGCGCACCCGCAGGATCATGGAGGAGGAAGGACTCGCCGCTCTGCTCCTCTTCGAGACCTCGAACATCCGGTATGTGACCTCCACCCAGATCGGGTACTGGGCCTTCAACAAGGGCGAGCGCTATGCCCTGCTCACCCGTGACCATGAGCCCCGGATCTGGGACTTCGGCTCGGCGGCCAAAGCCCACCGACTGCAACTCCCCGATCTCTACGACGAGACCAACTCGGTGGGTGGCAACACCGGTCTCCAGGGTGCCATCGGACCCGGCGCCGGTCTCCACACCGCCGCCGCGGCCGAGATCGCCGGGATACTCGGGGAGGAGGGTCTGGCCGGGGAACCCCTCGCAGTCGACATGGCGGAGACCTCCGTCTTCCTCGCCCTCCAGACCGAGAACCTGCAGGTCGTCGACGGGCAGCAGGCCATGATGAAGGCCCGCGAGATCAAGAGCCCCGACGAGATAATCCTCCTCACCCAGGCCTGCGCCATGGTCGATGGTGTCTATCAGGACATCTTCGAGGCGCTCAAACCGGGGATCCGGGAATCCGATGTCGTCGCCCTCGCCCACGCCCGGCTGTTCGAGATGGGGTCGGAGTTCGTCGAGGCGGTCAACTCGATCGCGGGGGAGCGGTGCTCACCCCACCCCCACGTCTTCTCCGATCGTCTCATCCGTCCGGGGGACCAGGCCTACTTCGACATCATCCACGTCTTCAACGGCTACCGCACCTGCTACTACCGGACCTTCGCCGTGGGGCGGGCCTCCACGGCGCATCGTGACGCCTTCAAACAGAGCCGGGAGTGGATGGACGCCGCCATCGAGTTGGTGAAGCCGGGCGCCACCACCGACCAGATCGCCTCGGTGTGGCCGGAGGCGCACGAGTTCGGGTTCGACGACGAGATGGACGCCTTCGGTCTCCAATTCGGCCACGGTGTCGGTGTCGGTCTCCACGAGCGGCCCATCATCAGCCGGCTCAACTCGCTCGACGATCCCATCGAGATCAAGGAGGGCATGGTGTTCGCACTCGAGACATACGCACCGGCCGCTGACGGGCGTTCGGCGGCCCGTATCGAGGAGGAGGTCGTGGTGACGGCCGACGGACCCCAGATCATTACGTTGTTCCCATGCGAGGAGTTGATGGTTGCCAATGAGTACTGAGACGTTCGATCAAGGGTTGATGGATTACTCGCAGCGGGAGCCGCGTCTACCCGATCCGGTCGATGAGGCCAATGACGGCCTGGATATCTCGTTGGATGAGCGTTTGGCCATGTACGAGATGCAGCAGGAGTTGCGTCAGTTCGAGAAGCGGGCGTACGACCTGTTCATGGAGAACCTGGTGAAGGGGACGTCGCATCTGTCGCTGGGGATGGAGGCGGTGGCCACGGGCTTCGGTCGGGTGTTGCGGGAGGGTGATTATTCGTTCGCGACCTATCGGGGTCACGCCCACACCCTGGCCCGAGGGGCGCCGATGGGCCCGGTGATGGCGGAGTTGTTGGGGCGGGAGAACGGCATCCTCGGTGGCAAGGGTGGGTCGATGCATCTCACCTCGGTGGAGCACGGGATGATGGGGTCCTACGCCATCATCGGCGCCCATCTCTGTATCGCCAACGGGGCGGCATGGTCGTCGCAGATGCGTGGCACCGATGCGGTGACGGTGGTGTTCTTCGGGGACGGGACGACGAATATCGGTGCCTTCCACGAGGCGGTCAACTTCGCCGCGGTGTGGGATCTTCCCATCCTCTTCGTGTGTGAGAACAATCTCTATATGGAGTACACGCCGATCGATCTGACCACCGCGGTGGAGCACCCGGCGGCCGATCGCGCCGCGGCCTATGGGTTGGAGCGGATCGTCGTCGACGGCAACGACGCCGATGATGTGTACGAGATGGCTCGTCGCGTCGTCGCCAAGGCCCGTTCGGGTGGTGGACCATCATTGGTGGAGGCGGTGACGTATCGCCACGGTGGTCATTCCCGGGCCGACCCGGCCAAATACCGGCCGGTGGATGAGGTTGAGGCCTGGTTGGATCGGGATCCCATCCCCATGTATCACCAGCGTCTCCTCCGTCTCGGTGTGCCCGAGGGGGACCTGGCCCGGATCTCCCAGGACGTGGCGCGGCGGGTCGACGAGGCGACCGAGTTCGCCAAGTCGGGTGCCCCACCGGGGGAGGACGTGTTGATGACCGATGTCTGGGCCGACGGGGGTTCGTCGTGGCGGAACTGAGCTATCGCGATGCCGTCGCCCACGGGATCGCCCAGGAGATGCGGCGCGACCCGGCCTTGGTGATGTTGGGCGAGGATATCGCGGGTGCCGGCGGTGTCTTCAAGACCACGGTCGGGCTCCTCGACGAGTTCGGTCCGGATCGGGTCCGGGACACCCCGATATCGGAGCAGGCGATCCTGGGTGCGGCCATGGGTGCGGCCATGACCGGTGTTCCCATCATCGCCGAGATCATGTTCTCCGACTTTTTGGCGGTGTGTTTCGACATCGTCGCCAACGAGATGGCCAAGTCCCGTTACATGACCGGTGGTCAGATGACGGTCCCGGTGGTGGTCCGCACCCACAATGGTGGGGGGTCACGTTTCGGGGCGCAGCACTCGCAGTCGGTGGAGAACTGGTGCATGATGATCCCCGGTCTCAAGGTGGTCGCCCCTTCCAATCCCCGTGACGTGGTCGGACTGATGGCCGCCGCCGTCCGTGACCCCGACCCCGTGGTGTTCTTCGAGCACAAATCCCTGCTCGCCTCCAAGGGTGAGGTGCCCGACGGTGAGATCGTCGACGAGCTTGGTAAGGCCATCGTGGTTCGTGAGGGAACCGACTGCACCATCGTGGCGCTGGCCTTGATGGTGCCCCGCGCCGTGGAGGCCGCCGAGAGATTGGCCGCCGACGGGATCTCCGCCGAGGTGATAGACGTCCGCACCCTGGTTCCTCTCGACACCCGGGC
>WHUC01000209.1 GCA_009377435.1 Acidimicrobiia bacterium | reverse complement strand
GTGGCCGTACTCACCGACACCGGCTTCGAGGTCGCCCTGATACCTCACACCCTCGAGGTCACGACGTTCGGAGAGAAGGAGCCGGGTGAGCGGGTCAATCTGGAGATGGATGTCATCGCCAAGTACGTGGAGAGGCTGGTGGGCACCCGATGAGCTTCGCCCGCATCGAGGAGGTGATCCAGTCCATAGGCCGCGGCGAGATGGTGGTCGTTGTCGACGACGCCGACCGAGAGAACGAGGGTGACCTCTTCGTGGCGGCCGACCTCGTGACCGAGGCCCAGATCGGGTTCATGGTGCGACACACCTCGGGGATCCTCTGCGTGCCCCTGTCGGGCCAACGCCTCGACGATCTGCGCCTCCCCCAGATGGTCCAGGAGAACACCGATGTGAGGGGCACCGCCTTCACCGTGTCGGTCGACGCCCGAACCGGGACCACCACCGGCATCTCGGCGGCCGACCGGCTGACGACAGTGCAGGCCCTGATCGACGATGCCACCACACCCGCCGATCTCACCCGTCCCGGCCATGTCTACCCTCTCCGGGCCGATCCAGGTGGGGTTCTCAAGAGGGCGGGTCATACGGAAGCGGCCCTCGACCTGGCCAAGATCGCCGACCGATTCCCGGCGGGGGTCCTCGCCGAGGTGATGAACGACGACGGCACGGTGGCCCGTCTCCCCGACCTGGAGATGTTCGCCAAGGAGCACGGTCTCCTCATCGGGTCGATCGCCGACCTCATCGCCTACCGGCGCCGATCCGAGAAGCTGGTCGAACGGGTGTCGGAGGCCAATCTCCCCACTGGCCACGGTCGCTTCCGTGGTGTCGGATACCGCTCTCTCGTCGACGGGCGAGAGCATATCGCCCTGGTGAGGGGTGACGTGGGCGATGGTGAGGACATCATGGTGCGGGTCCACTCGGAATGCCTCACCGGCGACGTGTTCGGGAGTGTCCGCTGCGATTGTGGCTCCCAGCTCGACGCCGCCCTGGGCATGATCGCCGAGGAGGGTAGGGGAGTGGTGCTCTACATCCGGGGTCATGAGGGCCGGGGCATCGGTCTTCTCCACAAGTTGGCGGCCTATCAGCTCCAGGACGATGGACTCGACACCGTGGACGCCAACAAGCACCTCGGTCTTCCCGTCGATGCCCGTGACTACGGAGTGGGAGCCCAGATTCTCTACGACCTCGGGGTGCGCACCATGCGTCTCCTCAGCAACAACCCAACGAAGCGGGCCGGTATCGAGGGCTATGGACTCCAGATCGTCGAGCGAATCCCCCTCCTCGGCAACGCGACCGCCGAGAACGAGCGTTATCTCACCACCAAACGGGACCGGATGGGTCACACCTACCAGCCGGATCCCGAATGAGGACGACGGTTGTCGAAGCCGACCCGTCCGACGCCGGTTCTCTCCATATCGGTATCGCCGCCGCCGAATGGAATCGCAACATCACCGGGAAACTCGTGGAAGGTGCCCTCGCCCGACTTGAGGATCTCGGAGTGGGGGCCACCACCGTGGTGTGGGTGCCGGGTTCGCTGGAGTTGCCCGTCGCCGCCCGGCGGCTCGTCGAGTCGGGTTGTGACGGAGTGATTGCCATCGGGGTGGTCATCAAGGGCGAGACCGATCATTACCACATTGTTGCCTTTGGGTCCTCCGACGGGATCCAGAGGGTGGCGGTCGACACCGGTGTCCCGGTGGGCAACGCCATACTCGCCGTGCACGAACCCCGTCACGCCGTGGAGCGGGCCGGTCGGGGAGCCGAGAACAAGGGCGACGAGGCGGCCGCGGCCGTGGTGGGAGCCGTATTGGCCCTACGTCGGCTCGCGCCGGGAGACTCGTCCTGAATTTCTCCCCCGCTCCCGGTTCTGTACAATGACCCCCCAAGAAGAGGAAGCCGCTGTTTCCCACCCGTCCACCAAGATCCCAATGGTGAGGCGTGGTCAATTAGGTAGACGGGCGAGTGACCACCGGGAATATCCGAAGGCACCAGCCCGTTCTCTCGTATCGCAGCGGCAGCCGGCCGTTGCGTTTTTTCGATTTCAGGAGGATTCGGTATCGCTGACCTGCGTGTGAATGGATACATCCGTGCCCCCCAGGTACGGGTCGTCGCCCCCGACGGATCACAGATCGGGGTAAAGAAACTGGCCGAGGCAATCTGGCTGGCGGAACAGCTCGATCTCGATCTCGTCGAGGTTGCGCCCAACGCCAAACCGCCGGTCTGTCGTTTGATGGATTACGGGAAGTACAAGTACGAGCAATCCGTCAAGGAGCGCGAGGCCCGCAAGAAACAGACGCGGACCACGATCAAAGAGCTCCGGATGAAGGTCCGGATCGGTGATCACGACTTTGACATAACCGCTCGGAAGGCACGGGAGTTCCTCGCCGACGCGGACAAGGTGAAGGTCAACATCAGATTCCGTGGTCGTGAACAGGAGCGCCCCGAGTTCGGTCGGGATCTGCTCCACCGCCTCGCCGAGTCGCTCGACGATATCGGCCAGATCGAACAGGCACCCAAGCTCGAGGGCCGCAGTATGACGATGGTGATCGCACCCAGGAAGCATCCGAAGCCGACCGAGACGAAGACGTCGGACCCAGCGGAAACGTCCGAGGAATAGAGGATCTATGCCCAAGATGAAGACCCACAAGGGTGCCAAGAAGAGAATCAAGGTGACCGGTTCTGGTCGCTATATGCGCCGCCAAGCGGGACGGGGGCACAACAAGCTCGCCAAGGGCAAGGGTGTGTTCCGTCGCCGCGCCGGTGATGTCGAACTCTCGCCCGGTGACCGTCGGGTTGCCAAGAAGCTGCTGAACGACTGAAGGAGTACCCGAGATGGCACGTGTCAGAGGAGGCCCGACGACGCGTCGGGCGCACAAGAAGGTCCTGGATCAGGCCAAGGGCTACAAGGGCTCCAAGAGCCGTCGTTTCCGTACCGCCAACGAGCAGGTCATGCATGCCCATCAGGATGCATATCGTGACCGCCGTGCCCGAAAGGGGGAGTTCCGGAGGCTGTGGATCACCCGCATCAACGCCGCCGCCCGTCAGAACGGGATGAGCTACTCCCAGTTCATCGCCGGTCTCAAGACCGCGGAGGTGGAGGTCGATCGGAAGATGCTCGCCGACATCGCGGTCAACGACCCCGGCGCGTTCGCCCAGTTGGTCGAGGTTTCCCGGAACGC
>WHUC01000208.1 GCA_009377435.1 Acidimicrobiia bacterium | reverse complement strand
GGTCCGGAGCATATAGGGAGTCGATCTGGCCGTCGCTCTTGAAGTTGGTGTTGTAGTCGAGCACGGGAACCTCGTCGGAGTTGATGTGGTAGACCGCCGAACCGGCCACGTGCTCCATCGCCCCCGCAGAGGCCATGGCATAGTCGAGGTATCCCCACTGTCCGTCGAAGACAAAGGAGTAGGCCTGGGCGAGGTCGACGTAGCCGGCGTCGGCCAACACCGTTATCGGGTCCTCCCTGGCGTAGGAGTTGAGGTCACCGAGGACGACCCCGTCGTCGCTCTCGACATCGGTAGGGTGGGAGGCGAGCCAGTCCACCAGCGCCGCGGCGCCCGCGGTCCGTGTCGCATTCCAACATCCCTGGCCGTCACCCTGATCGGCGTCCGGCCCCTCCGCCCCACCACATCCCTTCGACTTGAAATGGTTGACGGCGACGGTGAAGGGCTCGCCCGAGGAAACCTCCTCGAAGGACACCGCAAGTGTGGGGCGGTTGCGCTCATCGTCGAACCGGGGATCCACGGACGAGTCGAGAATCGCCGGTGTACCCACCGGTATCACGGTGGCGGGCTTGTAGATGAAACCTACCTTGATCACGTCGGTGCCGATGGTCCCGGTCTCGACATAGTCGTAGGTCCCGGCGCCCGCCGATTCGTTGAGACCGGCGACGAGGTCGGCGAGGGGCTCGACACCCTCGGTGTTCTCCTGTTCGACGAGACCAAGAACGTCGGCGTCGATCGCGGAGAGGGCTGCAAGGAGCTTGGTCCGCTGTCGGTCGAACTCAAGGGCGGTCTCGGCGCCACGGCACCCCTGGGGGAACCCGGTGGGACCACAGTCGGCGCCGCCGTCGTCGAGCGTGAGGAAGTAGTTGAGAACGTTGAATCCAACGGCCTTGACGCCTCCCCCGACATCGGGAACCTCGGTGGGACGGGGGTTCTCCGGGTTGAACACCGGGACGTCGTCCTCGTCGGCGACGTCGGAGAGATCTCCGACCACGCGGAGACGCCACGTGTTGGGTGAGGCGCTGTTACCCGCCCAACCCCAGGTGAGCACACCTTCGACACCACTCAGGGTGTCGCCACCGCGGAGGGGGTTGTCGGCGGTGAGGGGATCACCCCCGCCCCCGAACAGGATGGGGTCGGGATTCTGATCGTTGATGGCGTCGTCCACCTTGATCCGGTTGAGGTCGTTGGCCGCCTGAACCTGATTGGCCGGATCCCCCGGCTCGGCCACCGCGGTAGGCTGCTGCAGACGGTCGCCCGAGGAGACGACCACCTCACCGAACCGGCCCAACTGGAAGAACTCGCTCACGTACAGATCCTGGGGGAAGGTGACGAACATCCCCTCGTAACGCTCGGGAAAGTCGGGATCGGGGAGGGGAAGCTCGACCTCGGTGGCGGGGAGGGTGTTGTCGGAGCTGACCACCTCGATCGACCGGGCCGTGATCTGGGTCTGGCCCTGGAACTCCCCCGCCGTCCCGGTCACTGTGACGATGTCACCCAGTGAGACGAGGCCGGGGCTGGTCCCCCCGATGTTGTTGAAGACGAAGACCCCCTCCGATGTCGCCGGGTCGGTGTCCTGATCGGGGACCTCTTCTTGGATGAAGAAGCCCCGCAGATTGGGGCTGGAGCCCTCGTAGTCGCCCACGACGACAGCCTCGACCTCGACGAGGACGTCGTCGAGGGGTGTTTCGGGGCCGCTGCCCTGCACCTCCGAGATGAGAACGGCCTCGGGATCGGGCGGTGGGGTCGGCTCGCCGAAGGTCTGACCGTCGTTGAGCACACCCATCGAGGCGGTGGTCGGGTCCTGCCAGGTGAAATCGCCGGCGGTCTGCCCGGTACCGACCAGTTGGAGCGACTGCCCGACGGGGGTACTGCTCCCCTCGGCGACCCCTATGTCGGTGGAGGTCTCCCCGGCGGCGGGGCCATCCACCGCCGCGAAGGAGCCCTCGTAGCTGAGGAACTGGACGAGGGTGCCGTCGTCGAGAAGGGCGATTCCGTCGGGGGACCCGTTCTGGATACCGTTCACCGGATACGTGAAGGCGAGGGCGCCGCGCCCCCCCGACTCATCGGGGATCACACCCGAGAGGTCCCTGGTGTTGTATGAGGCGCCGTTGTTGCCGTTGTAGAGGACGATCTGCCATCCGGAGAGATCGGTCCCGGCGGCCCCGGCCACTTCGATGGCCTCGTCCTGGTCGGTACCGTCGTTGTCGTAGTGGATCTCGTTGATGAAGACCCCGGAATCGGAGCCCGGTACCGCGACCACCGGGAGGCCGGCGGGCGCGAGGGCGAAGACGAGGGCGAGCGCCGACAGGACGGCGGTGACACGTTTTCTGACAACGGGCATCGGGGAATCTCCTGTTCCGTGGTTATCACACCGGAGGACAAACGGTAGGGCGCCACGGTGACAATGAATGGCCGAGGGACCGAGGGGGCTGCGTCCTTGCGGGCGACGCCCCTGGCTCGCCGAAACATGCGACCGGATGTTCCAACTCAATCCCAGTCGACCAACTCCAGATCGGGAACCCGCTCGAAGTGGCGTCGGTTTCCCGTGGCCAGAGGTAGACCGTACCGGAGGCATGTGCCTGCCTGGAGCGTGTCGGCCACACCGATGGGCGTGCCCGACGCCGCCAGATGACGGTGCACCTCGCCGGCCCGCAGCGCCGAGAGGAGGTCGAAGTCGAGCGTGCGTCCTACCAATACTCTCAGGATGTTGGGCTCCCGTTCCACGAAATCGTGACCAAGCCGCAGCTCGAAAGCGGTGATGGCTGTCGTGTACAGCGCCCCCGAGCGCAACCACGACTCCACCCGGTCCGCTGCCGGGCGTCGGTCGCGTAGCCAGTCGATAAGGAGATCGGTGTCGACTACGACGACCGCCACGTCTTCCACGCCTCGTCCAGGTGAACCCGCATGGCCTCGGCGTCATCGTCGCTGAGCGAACCTCTCAACGCCAGAGTGGACGCCAGATCATCACCTCGCAGCGACTCGAAGTAGTGGTCGATCGCCTCTTGGACGATGACGGAGAATCCACGCAAACCGCGCTCGACCGCAAGCGCTGCCAGTGCCTTGCGCTGCTCATCGGTTATCTCGATCGTCGTGCGCATGCATGCATTGTAGCATGCTATCTCAGGGAGACGCTGAGATCGGGCCACCGCCACGTCTCGCACAACCTCAACATCAACGCGG
>WHUC01000207.1 GCA_009377435.1 Acidimicrobiia bacterium | reverse complement strand
CCTAGGCGAATATCTTCGGGATCCACCCGAAGACGTTGGCGAGGAGATCGCCGATGAATCCGCCGATCCCCTGGTCCTGGTCGGCGAACACCGTGATCAGGATCACGGCGAGTGCCGTTGCCGCCAGGATCACCAGGAAATACTCCACGGTGCTCTGCCCCCTCTCGTCCGATTCGATCCGGGCGACTGTTTGCTCCATTGCCTGCAACATGCGGGCTCCTTCTTTGTCGGCAACCGGCCGACCTCGGCGGGGAAGGCGTGTGGAAAATCGACGGATCGCAGATCATGGCGCAAGACCGCCCAATGGGCCCAGGGTGTCGACGAGGACCGAGATGACGGTCGGCCCATACGACATGATCACGAAACCGGGGAGGATGAAGAGTGTCACGGGGACCATCAGACGTATTGCCAGCTTCTGGGATCCCTCCCGGATGATGCGGCGACGTTCCCGACGGCTCTCCTCGAGTTGGGCCCGGACGGCGGATCGGACCGATGCGCCCGTGACCTGGGCGCGGGCGAGTGAGGCGAGGAATGGTCCGAGCGGCCCGTCGGCATGGCCAAGGGCGTTACCACTTCCCCGGGCCGATGCCACCCGAAGAACCGACCTGATCTCACCGGCGATGACGGGATCGAGATGTTTTGCCGCCGTGGAGAGTGCGGCCATCGGTGGTTGACCCGCACTGAGACCGATGAGCACGACACGGGCGACGTCGGGCACCGCCGATGTGAGAGCTTTCCGCCGCCGTATTTCCGCCATCCGGGTCGCCAGCAGCGGCGCCACGAGAACCACGGCGACCGCTATCACCATGCCGACGACACCGGCAACAAGCTTCCCCAACAGAATTGGGATCAGAAGATCGGCATATCGGGAATTCATCGGATCCTCCGCAGCTGGATGATCACCAAGCCCACCCCGGCAACGACGAGGACACCACCGATGGCTGTGAGCATCAGCCCGGGTGGGGTGGCGAGTCGGTCGACGAGGGTGCCGGAGGCGATCTGATAGCCGAGGAACGCAAAGGGCGCGCCCCCCACCACCACGGCGGTGACACGGGCCTGGGTCGTGAGCACGCTCCGTTCCCGTGCCAACTCGACCTCCTCGGCGACCTCGAGACCGAGTTCGGTGAACACCTCGACAGCCGAACCACCCCCCGTCGCGGCGGCGCCTATCGCCGCGGACAGCGACGGCCCTGCCATGGGCAGGGCCCCGGCAAGGGCGTCTCCCACACGGGTGAGTTCCATCCCCGCTTCGAGCCGACGAACCAGTGGTGCCCCAACCGCGACCGGAAGGGTGGCCGTCCCCTCGATGATTGCCGACCGCAACGACGCCCCTGCGGCGAGTTCGGCGGAGACCCGCTCAAAGAACCGCCGCGATCCCACGATCTCATCGACGCGGCGTCGGCGTCGGGCCAGCAGGACCAGGGCGAGGGCCACGACCATGGCCCAGCGGGCATCGACGATGAGCATGAGGAGGAGGGCAGCGGCGAGTGGATGGACACCATGGGCAATTCCCACCGCCAGCAGCACCACCTCACCCAGACCCATCATCTCAGCCGCCCCTCCGTCGTGATCTCGTCGATAGACACGATGCGGCGTTGCCCGCCCCGACGCTCCACCTGGATGACCACGTCGATCGCCGTGTGGATCTGACGTCGCACCGCCTCGGGCGAGGCGGCGCCATCGAGGAGCGCCAACGTCTCCAGACGCCACAGCGCCTCCTCGGGTCCGTTGGCATGGATGGTCGACAGACTCCCACGATGGCCGGTGTTGAGTGCCCACACCATGTCGAGGGCCTCTTTGCCACGCACCTCCCCCACGACGATCCGGTCGGGCCGGAGCCGCAGCGCCGACCTGAGCAGGTCACGCAACGGTATTGCCCCCTTACCCTCGGCGTTGGGCGGTCGGCCCTCGAGGGAGACCACATGGCCGGGCAGGTCGAGTTCAGCCGCGTCCTCGATGGTCACCACCCGCTCCCCCGGCGGGATCTCGCCGGCGAGGAGGTTGAGGAGTGTGGTCTTGCCGGCGCCTGTCCCGCCCGAGACCAACATGTTGCGGCCCGTGATGACGGCTTCTCGCAGGGCTTCGACCTGAGGGGACGTGGCCGCCCCGATGTCGATCAGCTCGTCGAGGCTGGTGACGGCGCGGGTGAAGCGGCGGATGGCCACGACGGGGTGATGTGTCGCCGCCGGAGGGATGACGGCGTGGAGACGACTTCCGTCGGCGAGGCGGGCATCAACGAACGGCGAGGCCCGGTCGATGCGAAGGCCGAGCGGTGCGATCACCCGTTCCACCGCGGTGACCACGGCGTCGTCGTCCTCGAAGCTCACGTCGGTGGGACAGAGGACACCCTGGCGCTCCACCCAGACCTCCGACGCTCCATTTATGAGCACGTCGGTAACGGTGTGATCACGGAGGAGGGGTTCGGCCGGCCCCAGACCGACCAGGGAGTCGACCACCCTGTCAACCAGCTCGGGTCCGGAGAGGGGCGCCTCCACACGGGCCAGTCGTCGTGCCGCCTCGGTCAAGGCCACTCGATCCAGGGGCACCTCCGAGGAGATGAGGGCCTCGACCATGCGCTCCACTACCGCCACGGCAACTCCCAGACCCGACGCCACGCCCGCACCCATCGACCCCGAACGGGCAGACGGCCCTCACATATCCTGAGGAGGGTGCCTCGACCCACCGGGGGGAGGACGGGTCCAGGGCCGGGCGCATCGGACCATCTGGTGGTTGCCTGCCACACCGCGGCTCGCTCCACCGGAGTGACCATCCACCCCGGATAGAGCGGCATCACGGGGATCACCGGGACCGGAAGTTCGGTGGCCACCGTTCTGATCACCGACGCCGGCCAGTGGGAGACAAGCGTCTCGACCGTCGGCCATGCCTCAGCGGCGTCGACCCCGCCGTTGGCGAGCAGGGCAACCCCCGACCCCTCCGGTCGGATATCGTCTCGATGCGGGCCCTCGGCCACGATCTCGGCCAAGGTCCGCTCGCCGGGATAGGGCACACCCGACTCCTCGAGATCGATGACTAGCGCCGTCCCCGCTGCCGCCGCCAGTCCGATGGGGGCGACCGCCGAGAGAAGGCGGTCATCGAGAGTTCGTATTCCCAGACATCTCGTCATATGTTGACCAACGTAAAGATACGTAACGCAAAATTGAAGGGGTAAGGCGCGGTGATCTA
>WHUC01000206.1 GCA_009377435.1 Acidimicrobiia bacterium | reverse complement strand
GCGGTGTCGCCGAGCCATCGGCGCCGATGGCAAGGACGCAGGACGAAGGCGCACCCGGGGCGGTGCTTCGAGGACGAGGACGCAGCAAGCGGCGTCTAGGGCCGGCGAGACCGCGTAGCTATTTCGGCGACAGACCACTAGCACCTCACAGCAGTATCAGACCGGCGAGTCCGACGATGGCGGCGTAGACGGCAAAGGGCACCAACCCCACCCGGCCGATCGTCGCCAGCAGCAGGGCGATGGCGGCGTACCCCGACAAACCGGCGACAAGGGCACCGACGAGGACCTCGGGCCCGAGATCACCCACATCGAGGAGCTCGAGACCCTCGACGAGCCCTGCCGCGGCGATGGCAGGGATCCCGAGGAGAAACGAGTAGCGGGCGGCCTGGGTTGGTTCGAAGCCACGACCGTTCCCGGCGGCAATGGTCGCACCGGAACGGCTGATACCCGGTATCAGGGCGAAGGCCTGGGCCACACCGACGACCAGGGCGTCGGGGATCCGACCCATCTCGATACGACGGGCGCCGGTGGCGAGACGTTGACCGATCAGCAGGATGACGGCGGTGCACAGGAGGGCTATCGACACCCCTATCACGCTCTTCTGGAGGCTGGCCACGACGTCCCTGACGAAGAACCCGATGCCAGCGGGAATGGTTCCCACCACGATCAGGAGTATCAGTCGACGGGCCTCAGGGTCGGTCCGAAACCGGAGCATCTTGGCGAGATCGGAACGGTAGTAGAGGAGAACCGCCACCAGTGTCCCCACATGGAGAACCGCCGAGATAGCGAGTGACGGCTCCGGTGTCTCAATGCCGAACCGAGAGAGAAACGCCGGTACCAGCACCAGATGACCGGATGAGCTGACGGGAAGGAACTCGGTCAGACCCTGGACGAGTCCCCAGATGATCGCAGAGCGCATCAGGGGCAGGGTACAAGCCGGTATCCGCCAATCACATCATTGGTTGTAGTCGAAGCTCATCCTCATGGTCCCGGACCACCGTCCGACCCCCGTCGGGGTTTTGTAGGCTCGGGGCGGTGCAACATGCTGATGTAGTGGTGTGTGGTGCCGGGATCGCCGGTATTTCGACCGTCTATCAACTCACCCGACTCCGGGTGGGAAAGGTGGTCCTCGTCGACCCCGAATCCCCGATGACCGTCACATCGGACAAGTCCAGCGAGTCATACCGCAACTGGTGGCCGAGTCGGCCCATGGTGTCGTTGGTCAATCGATCCATCGATCTGCTCGAGACCTACGAACGGGACTTCGGGATCGGGTTGGGGAGACGTGGCTACCTGTTCGCCACCGCGGAGGATCCCAGCGAGACCATCGCCAACGCCGAGAGTATTTCGTCCCTGGGCGCTGGTCCGCTCCGCATCGACGACGCCTACCGGGGCGGGGACCTCCACTGGTCCGAGGTGCCACCGGGCGCCGACATCCTGACCGACCCCGACGTCATCACCGCCTGGTTTCCCTACCTCGCCCAGGGGGTCGGCGCGGTGCTCCACGTTCGACGCGCCGGATGGTTCGACTCGAAACGGTATGGCGGGGCCCTTCTCGACGCCGCCACCGGTGTCGGCGCCGAGGTTGTCCACGACCGGGTGGTTGGCGTGGATGTGGATGGTGACGGGGTCCGTGTTATCGCCCTCGGCGAAGGCGGTCGGATCGCGACGGAGGTGTTCGTCAACGCCGCCGGCCCCGGAGCCGCCGCTGTGGGGAACCTGGTAGGCGACCAACTTCCCCTGTTCACCGAGTTGCACACCAAGGTCATGTTCCGAGATCACCTGGGACTGGTCCCACGCGACGCCCCCATGCTCCTCTGGGCCGACCGCCAGACCCTCGACTGGGACGCCGAGGAGAGAGAGGCCCTCGCCGACGACCCCGACCTCGCCTATCTGCTCGGGGAGCTCCCGGCCATGTGCCATTTCCACCCCGAGGGCGGCACGGAATCTCCGTGGGTGGTGGGCCAGTGGTCGGTGGCGACACCACGCACCGCACCGGTGTTCCCCATCCCCGTCGACCCGATGTATGCCGAGGTGGTTCTCCGGGGTCTAGCCACGATGATCCCCCGGCTCGCCCCCTACACCGAGTGGCTCCCTTCGACGACGGTCGACGGGGGTTATTACACCCGAACCGAGTCCAACCATCCCCTCATCGGAGCAGGCACCCACCCCGGGGTGTTCCACGTAGTGGGGCTGGGTGGATTCGGTCTCATGGCCTCCGCGGCGGCGGGTGAGTTGGCGGCGCAGTGGATCACAGGCGGCGATCTCCCCGATCACGCCGACACCTTCCGTCCCGGCCGCGACGAGAAACCGCTGGTAGCCACCAGCGGGCGCGGGCAGCTCTAGGAGACTGGTGTGGAATGCCGTTGTGCAGATCGGCGGCCAGACGCGTCGCTCGCCAGGACGCAGGACGAAGACGCACCCGGGGCGCGAAAGGGGAAACTCGGGCTAGGTCTCAGGGTGTTGGAGAAGCACGTCGAGACCGACGTACACCCCTGCCATCTCGGATACGGCCCTGAGGGCGAGGAGGGCGCCATGGTGGAACGACCGATAGTCACCCGAGACGTGCACGATCCGGAGGGTCTCCCCCTTCGAGGAGAAGAGGACCTCCTGTTCGGCGACGACACCGGCGTGACGCATGGAGTGGATGGAGATCCCCCTGTGGGCGAGACCCCGGGCCGGGAAATCACCGGCGTCGGCCGATGCCCCGCCCCGATCGGCGATCCGCTCGGCGGTGGCGAGTGACGTCCCCGATGGCGCATCGGGCTTGTCGGCATGATGTCGCTCCACGATCTCGACATCACCGAACCATGGCGCGGCACTTTCGGCGAACTGCATCATGAGCACGGCCCCGACCGAGAAGTTGGGCACGATGAGACAACCTGGGTCGTCCTCGCCCCAGAATCCGCGGACCTCCTCCACCCGGTCCGAGGAGAACCCCGATGTCCCCACCACACAGGGCAACCCGCGGGAGTGCCACCGTGTCAGGTTGTCGATGACCACATCGGGTCGGGTGACCTCGAGCACGACGTCGGCAGGAACAGAGGGATCGGACAGTTCGGGATCGTGGGGGTTGTAACCACCGGAGACTGATAGGTCATCGGTGGACTCGATGGCGGCGACGATCGAGGTGGCGAGTCTTCCGCCCATACCGGAGATGAGGACACGGGTCACATCGAGGGACGATACTGGCTGAGGTCTAGTCGCATCCGCACCGAAT
>WHUC01000205.1 GCA_009377435.1 Acidimicrobiia bacterium | reverse complement strand
CTAGGAAGCTGGTTTGGAATGCCGTTGTGCAGATCGGCGATGCGAAGAGGAATCCTCCCTGAGTCCACGTGGAGGTGCCCCCCAACCTGCCGTGCCCCCTTACCTCCCGGACCTCCGGTCCGGCAGGGACCTTTCCCCCTCCTGCGGAGGGGGAACAAAGGGACCTTTTCCCTACTCCATAGGTGAACAACGATGACCAACCCTCGCGTCGTGCGTGCCCGAGAGGCGATGGCCACCCGGGGGATCGACCGCCTGCTGTTGTCGGTGGGTCCCGACATGCCCTATCTGATCGGATATGAGGCGATGGCACTGGAACGCCTCACCATGCTCATAGTCGACCATGAGAACGATCCGGTCCTGGTCATTCCCGAGTTGGAGACGCCCCGGGTTGAACCAGGTTCGGTTGACATCATCCCCTGGGGGGAGGTCGACGACCCCATCGACCTGGTGGTTGCGAGGTGCAAACCGGGGGAGACCATCGCCCTCGGCGATCACACCTGGGCCCGATTCGTCCTCGCCCTCCAGGACAGAGTTGAGGCCGAGTGGGTCCCATCGTCACCGGTCATGACCGAACTCCGCATCCGAAAGGATCCCGAGGAGCTGGATCTCCTGCGTTCGGCGGCGCAGGCCGCCGACCAGGTGGCCGACCGTCTCGCCACGCTGACCTTCTCGGGGATGAGCGAGCGCCAGCTTTCGCGCTGGATCGACGATGCCGTGGTCGAGGAGGGCAGTGACGCCCCCGGATTCTCCCTCGTCGCCTCGGGACCGAATGGGGCCTCACCCCATCACGACTCCGGGGACCGGGTCATGGAACCCGGCGATGTGGTGGTGTGTGACTTCGGTGGTCTCGTCGGGGGGTATCCCGCCGACACCACCCGCACCTTCGTCATCGGCGAACCCGGCGCCGAGCAGACCGGGGTGCACGCCCTGGTCCTCTCGGCGGTGGAGGCGGCCACCGCAGCGGTGGGGCCCGGTGTGGCCGCAGAGGAGATCGACGGGATCGCCCGCACGGTGATCACCGAGGGTGGGTTCGGCGAGTACTTCATCCACCGTACCGGTCACGGCATCGGGCGCGAGGGTCACGAGGAGCCCTACATCGTCGAGGGGAACGACACCCCCCTCGAGCCCACCATGTGTTTCTCCATCGAACCCGGCATCTATCTGCCCGACCGATTCGGGGTCCGCATCGAGGACATCGTTACGGTGACCGACGACGGGGTGGAGGTGTTCAACACCTCGGACCGCTCCCTGCGGATCGTAGGCTGAAGGGATGGCCGACGGACTGATCGTCCGATGACCCGTGGCTGAGTGCCGTGGGGCCTACTATTCGCTCTGGTATGCAGTCCACAGATGGGGTTGCGCCTCGCTGCATGGTGATGGAGGAGTCGTCACAGCAGGGCACTTAGACACATGAGCGAGATATCCAAGCTACTGAACAGGGGCACCTTCGCCGTACGTCCCAACGATGAACACCCCCCACAACGGACGGTGATTGTAGTCGGCCCACCCCGCGGTGGGACCTCGATGGTTGCAGGTGTTCTCCATCGCATTGGGGTGCCCACGGGATGGGGCCTTGTTATCGAAGACCGCGATCTGGGGTCTGCCTTCGACGAGGGCGACGATGACCGCTTTCGGGAGCTCATCGCCGAGAAGAACTCCGAACACGATATCTGGGGATGGAAGCGACCGTCATCTCACAAGCGTCTCGCCTTCGTCGACGAGTCATTCCGCAACCCTTATTACATCGCAGTGTTCCGTGACCCCTTGGCCGTTGGCCTTCGAGAGAACATCTCGATGAGATCGGGCACCATGAAATCGTTGCGGCAGGCACTCCGTGCCTACACCGATATCGTGGCTTTCATTGACGCTAGCTCCCGACCGGTTCTGTGCGTTTCGTACGACAAGGCATTGCGGTACCCCGAGGAGTTCGTGCGCGCCATGGCCGAGTTCGTGGGTGTGCCAACGGACGACGGCATCGACAAAGCCCTCCAGTTCATCAGTCCGGAACCGGAGGCATATCTCCTGAGCTCGCATCGACGACGGGATATCGACAGGTAGCGATCGGCCCGCGCCGAAGCCAGCTAACCCCGGTAGCCCGTCGGGTTCCGGCTCTGCCACCGCCACGAGTGGCGGCACATGTCGGCGACGTCGTGTTGGGCCTTCCAACCGAGGTCCCGTTCCGCCTTGGCGGGGTCGGTGTAGGAGGCGGCTGTGTCGCCGGGTCGTCTCGGGGTGATCTCGTAGGGGATGTCCACCTCGTTCACCGACCTGAAGGTGTTGATCAGCTCGAGAACAGAAGTTCCCACACCGGTACCCAGGTTCCAGGCGTGGAAACCGCTGCGATCACCGAGTGCGTCGATGGCGGCGACGTGGCCGCGGGCGAGATCGACGACATGGATGTAATCGCGCACGCCGGTGCCGTCGGGGGTGTCGTAGTCGTCGCCGAAGACCATCACCCTGTCGAGGGCCCCCACCGCCACCTGGGTGATGTAGGGCATCAGGTTGTTGGGGATGTCGGGGGGATCCTCGCCGATACGCCCCGAGGGGTGGGCCCCCACCGGGTTGAAGTAGCGCAGGGCGGCGAACCTCCAGCGGTCGTCGGAGACGGCCAGATCGGAGAGGATGTGTTCGATCTGGACCTTGGTCTCCCCGTAGGGGTTGACCGACCACACCGGGGCGTCCTCGGTGATAGGGAGACTTTCGGGCTCCCCGTACACCGTCGCCGATGACGAGAACACCAGGGTGCGGATATCGTGGGCGTCGAGCCGCTCCAGGAGCGAGATCGTCCCCGCGACGTTGTTGCGGTAGTAGCGGAGGGGCTGGGCGACCGACTCACCCACCGCCTTAAGACCGGCGAAGTGGACCACGGCCTCGGGGGAGTGCTCGCTGAGGAGGGAGTCGACGAGTTCGGCGTCGCCGATGTCGCCGACCACGAGTGTGGGTCGGGTTCCCGAGATCTCGGAGATCCGGTCGATGACCACGGTATGTGAATTGGAGAGGTTGTCGAGGATCACCACGTCGTGACCGGCCCCGATCAACTCGATGACGGTGTGGGATCCGATGTATCCGGCACCCCCGGTGACGAGGAGTCTCATGTGGTCGCCGACCATGGGGTCTCGTCTATCAGCTTGATCACCCGGTCGCGGCGGATGGTTTCGGGAAGGTGGGATAGGAGGGCGTCATCGATACGTTCGGTTGGCGACGACAGGGCGATACCTCCGGATTCCGACAGGACAACACTATCAGAGG
>WHUC01000204.1 GCA_009377435.1 Acidimicrobiia bacterium | reverse complement strand
TGCCCGCAGTACTTCGCCCTCGACGAGAACGAGGTGGCCGAGCATGGCCCGTTCCGTAAGTTCACCCCACCGGCCCGGATCCGCTCCGACGAGGAGCGGCGTCTCATGTGGGCGGCGGTGGCCCAACGCGCCTACTCCCATTTCTCCACCGATCACGCCCCCTCGACCAGCGCCCAGAAGCGGGACGGCGACATCTGGTCGGTGCCGTTCGGTCTTCCCGGCCTCGACACCACCTTCCCCTTCCTCATCGACGCCGCCCTCGGGGGTGACACCACCATCGAGGACGTCGTCCGGCTGACCTCCGCCGCCCCCGCCACCCGGTACGGTCTCGCCCCCCGTAAGGGCCTGCTCGAACCGGGCAGTGACGCCGACTTCGTCCTCGTAGACCCCGAGGGGCACTGGACCGTGGCCGACACGGACATAATCTCCAAGGCCGGGTGGAGCCCCTATACGGGCCGCACCTTCCGCGGTCGGATCGAGGCCACCTATCTGAGAGGGACCCGGGTCGCCGAGGGTCGTCGTGCCACCGATGCCAGGACGGGCGGCTTCATCCCCGGTTCAGGGGCAACCCCACGGTGAAGCCTTCGGAGACGTCGTCCCGTACGCTGGTCGGATGACCGGTCAAGACCGCGTCGTGGTTTCGGTGTGCGGTTCGGACCTGCAGGCTCGGGTCCTCATCGCCCAACTGGCGGCCCGCGGTATCGACGCCACCACCACCAGGACCGGAGTGGCCGGCCCTCTCCAAGAAGACCGCATCAGGGTCCTCGTCCCCGCCTCCCGGGTAGACGAGGCGCGCACCGTGATCAGGTCGCTAGAGGGTCGAACACGGTGGGGAGGGTTGTTGGACATGCGTCGGCTCCTCCCCGCCCTCATCGTCCTGGGACTACTGCTCCTAGTGATATCCGTGCTTGTCGACGCGCTCTTGTGAGGTCCTGCGGTGTCGATCCCAACGAGCGGCCGTCAAACCCTCCGTCCGGGTAGGCGCTGACTTGGTCATGGCGCTTCGAACACCTCGACCTCGGTCGCCCCGGTGTTGCCACCGCTCGACGTGACGATCTCGAACCGGACCGTTCGTCCTGTGAAGTTCACATCGGCGCGGCCGGCCGGGAACGCTCCGTACGCCTCATCGCCGTCGACGGTGATCTTGAATGTCTCGGTGGTTGCGCTCCCGTCCGACATGGTGCGGGTGTGGAACCCGACACCCACAACCGGCACTTCCCGTCCGAGATCGATAACCAGGTATGCGTCGTCGCCGTCGCCACTCGACGACCATTCGGTGCCAAGATCGCCGTCGACAGCATTGGCGGCGGCGAAGGCTCCGGAGAACTCGGAGCTCACATCGACGACTTCGGCGTCCATCGCCACGTTGCGCCCAGGCGGGACCTCCGACGCCAACGGTGTCCGGAAACTGAACACCTCGCTACGGTAGAGGCGCCCATCGATGCCGACACCTTGCAGCCGATAGACGTAATCGGTGTCTGGTGTCAGCCCTGTCAGCAACACCTCATGGTCACGGTGCCCGCTCGCACCCATCTCCTGGTCGGTGGCGAGCCGGCCAAGACTCTCCGTCTCGCCGAAGGCGACGGCGCAGACTGCATCGATCGACGTCGTCACCCGCAACGTTGCAGTGCTGCCCGACGGATCGGGCTCGACTACCGGTGCCTCCCCGGAAATTTCGGCGAAGTCTGCAACGTCCGGCGATGTCTCGCCGGACCCTTGGCAGGCCACCAGGACGAGGGCGACCGCCAGCAAGGCCGCCCATCGCTGGTACTGGGGGAGAGCCGAATCCATCACGACGATTCTCCCACAGTGGTGGCTCGCGGTATCGCTCTTGTGAGGTCCTGCGGTGTCGATCCCGGCCCTCCAACCCGTTCCGGCGCGAGATTCGCGCGGTATGGCACTCGAATTGCGCGCGAGAACGGAGTGACCGGAGGCGCCACACCATCGCTCCCGGGTTACAGTGCTCGTATGAGTCTCAGAGTGGTCACCCCGACATGAGTGAGCATCCCGACCACCCCCATATGCAGGACTTCGAGGGTCACGTCGCCGCGGTGGCGGCGGATCTCGAGTACTTCCGACGGAAACGGGTGGAGGCACGGGTCCTGTTGTTCCTGCGACGGGGGATCATCACCTGGGCCGACCTGTTCTCGGCCCACGAGACCACCGAACCCACGGTACTGACGGATCCTCCAGGTGACCTCGAGCCGCGGATCCGCGCCCTCGAGGATGCCCTCGACGCCATGATCCTCGACATCGCCACCGTAACCACCCCGCTGGCCAACCACTCGGTTGCCATCGATGACAACCGTCGGGAACGGGGCGACTACCACCCCGAGTTCCGTCTCGCCGACCGGGTCTACGAGGGGGACCTCACCACGCGGATCGGGCTCCTCGAGACAACCCTATCCGAGACGAGACACCTGATCGCCTGTTTCACCCAAGCCCTCCTCGATCGTGACGAGGTCACGATGGACGCCCTCACCGAGAACCGGTGTCGTCTGAATGAGCTCGGCTATCGGAACGGGGCCCGCATCGTGGCCCGGGCCTGGGTCGACCCCGAGTTCAAGGCGCGCCTCCTCGCCACCGGCCGGGAGGCGGTGCGTGAGCTCGACATCCCCCCGGGACGTCTCGGAAAGCTCGGCGTGGCCGAGAACACCGACGAGGTCCACAACATCGTGGTGTGCACCCTGTGCTCGTGCTACCCCCACGACCTCCTCGGCGATCCGCCGTGGTGGTACCGCACCGACGGGTACAAACAGAGGATCGTGGCGGACCCGCGGGAGACGATCCGTGACATGTTCGGACTGGATGTCGCCCCGGAGCGGACGGTGATGGTGCGCGACTCCACCTCCGACGTCCGTTGGATGGTCCTCCCCCGCCGACCCGAGGGCACCGAGGGTATGAGCGAGGAGGAGCTGGCCGAGCTGGTGACCGCCGAGAGCCTGGTTGGCAGCGAGGAGATCCCACCACCCAACCGGGCACCATGACCGATGAGCGGTTCCGCATCGGTGATCGGGTTCGCGTCCTCGAGACATGTCCCGGGGGCAATCCCCGCACCCCCCACTATGTGAGGGGACGTGTCGGCATCGTCACCGCACGCCACGGGGTCATTGTCAACCCCCTCGACCACCACCAACCCTATCCGCCCTTGTACACGGTCACGTTTCGGGTCGAGGATCTGGGCGGACCACCGGGCAGGGATCTGGTCACCGCCGACCTCCACGACGAATGGCTCGAATCGGTCTGAGGTCTGTCACGCC
>WHUC01000027.1 GCA_009377435.1 Acidimicrobiia bacterium | reverse complement strand
GGCGGAGAACTGGCGGGGGTCACCCACGAGGACGATGCGCCAGTCGTGGGTGTCGGCGAGCCGTGCCAATGCAGCCAGCTTGGGGGTGGCGGCGGTGCCGGCCTCGTCCACAGCGGCTACTACGCCCTCATCTGCGAGGGCACCGAACCCGACCAGCAATTCCGGGCAGGAGGACCCGGGAGCGCGGGCCGCCCGAACAGAGTCGCGCCTTACGGATTCTGCGTGGTTCACCGGCCGAGGGTGGGTCCGGGTGGCTCTCGTTTCAGTGGTGAGTGGTTAGCGGCGTCGCCGCTGAGTCCTTGGTCCTCGATTACCCGCTTGGAGGCTGTGGCCCATTCGCCGGCGAGGCCGGTCAGCCAGCGGCGCTGGGCTCGGTCGAGATTCAGATCGCCAAGGTATTGGAACGCTTCTCGGATCTGTCGATCGACCTGGTCGGGGGTGCCGTCCGAGGCGTGATGGATTACACCAACCCCTTCTGCCGGGTTCACATCTAGGGCGAGCAGCGCCATGATCTCTTGACGGTCCTTGTCCCCGGGTGTGGAGTCGGGCCGGTCGAGCAGTGCCGCCAGCTTGGTAGCTAGATGGGCGGCGAGGTCGAGCACTACCCATTCGTCCATGTGGACGCGGCGGTCGATGAGCCTCTCGGTGCGTAGTTGCAGGTGTTGACCGAGCCTCGATTCGTACGGCACGTAAAAGTCGAGGTGGATGTCGTCCACGGTGGCTCGCCATTTGCGGCCGGCGATGTGTCGCGATTCGCTCAACTCTTCGGTCAGGGCAGCGATGGCCGCCAGCTGGGGGCGAGTGACGATCAGATCGATGTCGTGGCTCATGGCGCCACCGGTTCGCACCCACGTTGCCCATCCTCCGATGA
Organism: Acidimicrobiia bacterium; assembly: GCA_009377435.1. GTDB lineage: Bacteria > Actinomycetota > Acidimicrobiia > Spongiisociales > ZC4RG35 > WHTL01. Next base: position 19,238 of record WHUC01000027.1, on the reverse strand, counting down.
GGACTGCATCCGGGACCGTGTCGTGGACGCGACTGAGCACCGACCGGCTGCGGTCGGTCAGTTCAGGCGGATAGAACTCCCTGTTCGGTGATGGCATCGGTGACCAGTCTGGGAAGCAGATGGTGGACGAACCGGGCTGACTGCCAGCCGGGCAGACAGAACAGGTCGACCCAGGCTTGGGTGAGGGGGGTGACCTCGCCGTAGCGGACGAGCAGAGGGTCGGGGCGGGCCACGATCACCTCGGTGACACGCCCCGGATCCGAGTCGTCACGGCGGAGAGGCGAGCTGATTTGGGGGTCCCCGTAGACGAGCACCGTCTCATAATCGGCTATCCGGTTCCCCCCGGTGTGCGCCACCACCGCCCCGAACCCGCCCAGTACGGCTGTGGGGCTGGTGATCGATTGTTCTACCGCAGGCGCCGACCCCGCTACCTCGAACCGGTCGGCGATGTCTCGGGTTAGCCGTCGGTAACCGGCCCACAGGATGAGCAGCCGGCCCGGATCGACCAGACGCACTCCGCCGGCGGGACGAATCTGAACAGCCCCGATCCCGGCTGGGCGGGCCAGCGCCCGGTGCACCGTCGACACTCCGATACCCAACTCGTCTGCCAGGGAGGTCAGTGATGGCCAACGGCGCTGGCCGTGCTCGATGGCTCCCGTGGTGAGATGACGCCACACCTGCTCAGTCTTCGACAACATGATGCCATCAGCTTAACAGATTTCCAGTAATCACTGGAAACCCTACCCCTGGGATCTCCCTCGGCCTCTGGTCGATGTCGAAGTCGTCGTTGTCGGCAGCATTCTTTGACGGAACCATAAGCTCGTTGACGAGGCGGGGGTTCGCCATCTGGGCGACTTGGAGGTGGCGAGCCTGATGGTCGGCGGGGGCAGCGCAGCCGCGCCTTCGCAACGGCATCCGCTCACGCCGCTCTACTGCCGTCGGCCTGCTACTCGCTCGGCTTTTTGAGAAGCTCTTGTTTGAGGGGACGTTGGTCCCGACGGCGACACTGGCGCGTTCTTCTCGTTCGGTTATGACTTGGAACAGGAGTTCGGCGCCACGGGGGTCGAGGTGGAGGTAGCCGAGCTCGTCGATTAGGAGAAGGTCGAGACGTCCGTAGCGGCCCACGGTGCGGGTGAGGGTGCGTTCGTCTTGGGCTTCGACCAGTTCGTTGACCAAGGAGGCGGCGGTGACGTAACGGACAGAACGGCCAGTGTGGCAGGCGGCGATGCCGGCCCCGATGAGGAGATGGGTCTTGCCGGTGCCCGAGTCGCCGAGGAGGACGACCGGTGATCCGGTGTCGATGAAGGTCCCGGCGGTGAGGGTGGCGATGGTGGCCGGGTCGACGGGAGAGATCGACGTGTCGAAGTCTGCGAGGTGTTTGAGACGGGGGAATCGTGCTTCGCGGATGCGGCGGAGACGGCGCCGTTCGGCCCGGTCGTCGACCTCTGTCGACAACAGCTCGGCCAAATAGCCGCGGTGGGTGAGCTGGTCACGGGCGGCGGCGTCGGCCAGGTTGGCGGCTTGGGTGCGGACGGTGGGCAGGCACAGGGTGGTGGCAGCCGAGACGATGGCAGCGGTCGGCGGCGGGTTCGGTCAGTTTGGTCATCGGGATTCTCCAGTGAGTAGCTGATCGTAGAGGGCGACCGAGGGGGCGGGCCGGTCGTAACGGGACAGGGCGCCGATGGGGATCACCTCTGCTGGAGGGCGGGTGTCGGCGTGACGGCGGGCCTCCACCGCCACCACGGCGGCGTCGATGATCCCGGCCTGGTTGGCTGCCTCGAGGGCGGCGATGATCGATTCGGTGGGCAGGCGCCGATGTTCCAACAGAACATCGATGAGCGCCCGGGTGCCGACCTGGTCGCCGAGACGACGACGAGCGGCGTCCCAGAACATCTGGTGGGCCGGGGTGAACCCCCCCGACGCCCGGACCTGGACCAGAGCGGTCGCTCCCGGCAATGCTCCCGGTTTGCGGACCAGGATCTCCAAATAGTGGTCCAAGGCAAGGGTTTCGGTGCTCTTGTGCAAAGAACGCACGTGGCGGGCCACCACCTTGGACCCGTCCAGGACCTCGAGATGGGAGGCGCCCAAACGGACGGCGACCTTGCGGCCCGAGAGACGGGCCGGCACCGAGTAGTAGGCCTGACGGACACACACTCTCGCCTTGTGGTCGACCCGACACTCCAAGTCGACCATCACATCGAAGACGTCGTCGGGCAGCGGCCCGAGATGGGGCTGTTCCAGCGAGAAATGCTCCCCGACACTGAGACGGCGGCCATCGATCATCGGTCTTCCCGAGATGACCCGGGTATCGTCCGCGGCGTCGGCATCGGCGAAGAACCGGTTGAGGTCGACCAGCGAGGAGACTCGGGGAACGGGAACGAGGTGGCGGCGACGGAACCGGCCGATCTCTCCTTCCACCCCGCCCTTCTCATGTGCCCCGTCGGGGCCCGGCTGACAGAAGAACGAGTCGAACCCGTAATGGGACCGCAACGCCACGAACTTTTCGTTCTCCCACCGCTGTCGCCCCAACAGCACCTTGACCACCGCCGCCTTGAGATTGTCATAGCGGATCCGGGTGGGGACCCCACCAAAATGGGCGAAGGCCAGATTGTGGCCCGCATAGAACGACTCGCCGCACTGGTTGCCGAACACGGCGTGGAAAGCCTTCCCCGAAGCCGAGCAGCGCGCATCACGAACATCCACAACCGGGTCCACGTCCCATCCAGCCACACGTAGAACTCACCGAAATCGACCTCCGCCTCCTCACCCAGACCGTGGGTCTGGGGCACCGCCACCTTCCACTCGGCAGCCGCCAGCTCGGTTTTCACCTCCCGCACATACCTCCGCACCGTCGACTCTGCCACCACCGCGCCATGCTCGGACACCAACCGTTCCCACACCCTCCGGGCCGTGTGCCGCTGCTTGGCGGGCACCTCTTGATCTTCAGTCAGCCACCCCCGGATCGTCTCCATCCACGGACCCAACACCGGGGCCTCCCGCTTCGGTGTCTTCGGCACGGGTGGCACCGCCGAGGCGATCGCCTGACGCACCGTCCGCCGATGCACACGATGCCCATCAGCCAACTCCCGGATCGACGCCCCCTGGCGCCAATCACAACGTATCTTCTCGAACAACTCCACCCTCGACATCTCCTTCTCCTACCTCGACAAGCCTCATGCAGAAGCTCACCGAGAGTAAGGACTAGTAGGTTGGGTGGGGCCACTTCAAACGATCAAAACGGCCCCAAGTGGGGCCAAATCAGACTGGCATACCCAAATGCCGTCATCCGCCGCCGGACTCGTCGGTTTGGAAGGGGCATGGGATTCCCCGCTCAGGTCCACGCCGGGCGAACCGGTCGTAGAAGGCCTCGATGCTCGCAACGTCGACCTCGTCGAGCGACAGCTTGCGCGTCCAGGCTGTGAGGACGATCGGGCTGTCGAGGTCCTGTCTGGGCGCAACGAGGATGTGGGTTGCGGTACTACGGGCGAATTCCTCCAGCGTCGAACGGGCGCCTTCGCCGAGGTCGGGCGAGTAGTTGATCACCACGGCCCCGTGCTCCAAGTTGTGGACCTGTAGCAGGTCTGGGACGGCCTGGCGGTAGATGCCGCATGGGACAGGTTGGGGTGCGTGCGGGCCGCTAGTGGCTGGCTTCGAGTTGTACTCGAATCCAGGTGCGGTCGCAGGGTCGACATGTTCCTGCCCCTGGTCCTCGAAAGTCTCGACCGCTTGGAGTTCGATCGGTTCCGGTCGAGAGACGGCGAAGCCGACGGCGGCGAGGACAGCCGCCGCTGCCGCCACACCGACGATCAGGCGTCGGCGGCGTTGCGCACGTCGGGCGGCCTCCCGGCGTTGCTGCCGTTTGGCGGATTTGCTCTGACGTCCTTCGTTCATGTCGACTTGCACCCCACGGGACATCGCCGTCTGTATGCATGAGGGGCGTACCCCTCCGAGCTAAAAAGCTGCGCGCTCTTCAACCGTGCTATCCGGTATGGGTTCCTGTCCGGGACCGGTGACGGCGGCGGTGTACTTCATCGTCTCCATCAGCTCATCGACGATCTCGTCGGTCCGCCCGTCCATCACCGCCTCGGCAACACATGTTTCCAGATGGTTCTGGAGCAGGATGCGGTTCACACGCTCCAGTGAACCCTGGAGCGCCGACACCTGCTTCATCACGTCGGGGCAGTAGCGCTCGGCTTCGACCATCGTGATGACGGCTTCCAGGTGGCCACGGACCGTTTTCAGACGATTGAGCGCCGACCGCTTGCGTTCGGGCTTCATACCGAAAGCATACCCACCCGAGGTGGGGAGGGCCTCGGTCTCGATGGCCGCCCTCCACGTCAGCGTAATTGCGGTGGGGTGCACTTAGCCGGAAAACAGGAGGACGGCGCCCCACGCCTGCAGGAGCGGCTGGGCAAAGATCCCGATTAACACCACCCCAGCGGTGGAGATGGCCACCGCGGCACCGGCCAAATGGCCCAGGAGTGGGCGTGGGGCAGATGTCGCCCCGAGGTAGGCGGGGGCGAGCACTCTGAAGTAGTAGACGAGGGAGACGGCCGAGTTGACCACTGTGAGCACCGCCAGCCACGCATAGCCGGCGTCGATCACGGCCCCCATCAGCAACAGCTTGGCGGCGAAGCCGGCCAGCGGGGGTATGCCGACGAAGGAGAGGAACCCCACCAAAAGCGCTCCGAGCAGCCACGGATGGGGGCCGGCGAGGCCCCGGTAGGATTCCCGGTCGGTGAGTCCCCGCAGCTCTACCACGACCCCGAACACGGCGACGGTGCCGAGGGCGTAGGCCGCCAAGAACATGAGGAGGGACGGGATGGCGAGCGTGCTCCGCCCGACAGCCACCACCGCCAACAGCCCGTACCCGACCTGGGACACCGACGACCATCCCAGGAGGCGGCGTACGTCGTCCTGCCAGAGCGCTGCCAGGTTTCCGATGGTCATCGTCGCCGCGGCCAGAAGCGCCACCAGCGGTCTCCAACCCAGTGCCGTATCCGGGAAAAGAAGTGCAAAACGGGCCAGGAACACGAGGGCGCCGATCTTGCCAACGACCATGAGGAAGGCGGCCACCGGGGCGGGTGCCCCTTCGGCGACATCGGGAACCCAGGGATGAACCGGCAGCGCCCCCAGCTTGAAGGTAAGACCGATCATCACCAGCCCAAACCCGACCACCAGCGCCAGGGGATCGGCGTTGACGAGGGCGGGACCCAGATCGGCGAAGGTGGTCGTCCCGCCGAGGCCGAAGAGGAGGGCAACCCCGTAGACCATGGTGCCGGTGGCGAGGGCGCCCAGCAGGAAGTACTTGATGCCGGCCTCCGACGCACTTCGAGACCGACGGTGGAATGCGGCGAGGGTGGAGGCGGTGACCGAGGAGAGCATCATCGCCACTACCAACTCCATCAGGTCGGCGGCCCCCGCCAGCAGGACCGGTCCCAGTGTGCCAAACAGCAGCACCGCGTAGTACTCGCCGTGGCGGGCGTCGGATCGGAACCATTCGACGGACAGGGCCACCACGAGCAGCGTGACGATTACGAGGAGAAGTGTCGCCCACCGACCCAGGCCATCGGCGGCGAGGGTGTCGAAGAATGTAAGGCCGGGCGGATCGGCGATGCCGAGACCTGCGAAGAAGCCTGCGCCGGCCAGCACCACCGCGGCCAGTGCCGCCATCCACGGCTGAAGACGACGGGGAGTGAACAGAGCGGCGAACACGACGCCGATCGCCCCTCCGGCGAGGAGGACCTCGGGCAGGATCTCGCCCAGGAAGACGACCATCTGGGTGCCCATTCCAGGCATGTCAGCCTCCCGTCATGACGCGGCTGGCCGACTCGATCACGTTGACAAGCCACGCCGGGGCGACACCGATGATCACCACCATCGCCAGTGCCGGCACCAGAGCGGCCAGTTCCCAGCGACCGAGATCGGTCCAGCCATCCCATTTCTCGGGGAGGGGTCCGAGGAACACTCGCTGCAGCATCCGCAAGAAGAGGGCGGCGGTGATGACGAGGCCGAGAAGGCCCGTGGCCGCCAGCCACGGATAGACCCCGAGGGCGCCGGCGAAGATCTGGAACTCGGCGACGAACCCGGCCAGGCCGGGGAGCCCGAGGCTGGCGAAGGCGGCGAGCATGGTGGCACCGGTCAATGCCGGGGCGCGGGCGGCAAGCCCGCCGTACTGATCGATGTCGTATGTCTGTCCCCGGGCGAGCACTGAGCCGGTGAGGAGGAAAAGGGCGCCGGTTATGAGACCGTGGGCGACCATCTCGACTGTGGCTCCGGTGAGGGCGATCGAGCGGGCGGCGGCGGTGCCGTCGACGGTGGCGGCGACCGCCACCCCCAGGATCACGTAGCCCATATGGTTCACGGACGTGTAGGCGACGAGGCGCTTGAGATTGGTCTGGGCCATCGCCACCAGCGCCCCGTAGATGATGCTCACCACCGCGATCACCCCGATGGGGAAGGCGAAGCGGTCGAAGGTGGCGGGCATCATCTGCAGCAGGATGCGCACGAACCCGTAGGTCCCCATCTTCAAGAGCACCCCGGCGAGGATGGCCGAGGCGGGGGCGGGAGCGTCGACATGGGCGGGGGGCAGCCAGGTGTGGAAGGGCACCAGCGGGGTCTTGACTGCGAACCCGAAGGCGATCGCCCCGAAGATCAACGCAGGAACGATCCCCGAGACAGGGAGTGGCTGGGTGCGGATGATCTCGATCATGTCGAAGGTGCGCGGCTCACCCGAGTTGAGGTATATGCCCAAGATCCCCAACAAGAGGGCGAGCGACCCCACCAGGGTGTACAGGAAGAACTTGAGCGCCGAGCGGTGGGCGTCGCCGTGGCCCCAGATGGCGATCAGGAAGTACATGCCGACCAGCGACAGGTCGAAGAACACGAAAAAGAGGATCAGGTCGAGAGCCAAGAACAGTCCGAGCGAGACACCTTCGAGGAACAAGAACGCGGCGTAGTACTGGCGGGCCCGGTCCCGCAGGTCGGCGGGGAAGACGACCGAGACGGTGAACAGGAAGGCGGTGAGCCCGACCAGCGGAAGCGACACGCCGTCGAGGCCGACCTGATAGGTCACCCCTATCGATGGGATCCACGGCAGCGACTCGACGAGCTCGAACCCGTTTCCACCCTCGAACCGCGCCCAGGCGGCAGCGACGATCGCCAGAGGGACGAAGCTCACCCCAACCGCCGTCCATCGGACGAGTCGGGGCCGGTCCCTCGGGAATGCCAGCAGGGCGGCGGCGGCGGCAAGGGGGACGAACACGGCGATACTCAGCATCTTCTCTTACCTCCAGACCGCCGCCACGATCACGGCGAAGACGGCTCCTACGGTCAGCAGGGCGTAGTAGTGATGGGTCATGCCCGTTTGGGGTCGTCGGCTCTGCTCCCCGGCGAATCCGATGCCGCCTGCGATCCCCTCGACGGCCCCGTCGACTCCCCCATCGTCGACCCGCCCAGACAGATCCGCCGTGCGCAGGGTCCCGCCACCGATCAGATGGACCAGCCGGTCGACCGCGCTCTCGACCGTCCGACGGAGCCGATGGGAGAAGCGGTCGGCCCCCACGGCTACACCGCCGACCACAGCGTCGATGACCGACCGATCCCCCCGCGCCAGACCGCTGGAGAGGCGGAGAGCCGGGTCGACAACCAGCGCCCGGGCGACGGTGGGTATCCCCCACCAGTCGGCCAGGACCAGGCGAACCGCTTCGGGGACGGCCCATCCGACCAGCCGATCCCGCCGCCACAGCAGCCAGACGACACCGAAGGCCACGGCGATGCTCGCCACCGAGACGCCCAGCTCCCAGGGTTCACCAACCGCCAGTGCCCCGGCGCCGACCTCAGCCACGAACTCCTCGCCTCCGGGAAGCCAAAGCGCTCCCAGCGCAATGCCGAGGCCGGCGAGCAGGCCCAGGGCACCCATCTCGACTCGGTGCGGAGGCGTCGCCACGGTGATGACCGGCCCCCGACCGTAGCCCAGCAATTGGAGTCGGGAGGCGTACAGCGCCGACAGGAGCCCGGCGACGGCGGTCCCCGCTCCCACCCAGGTCCCCGCCTCGAAGGCGGCGGCGAGGACGGTCTCCTTGGTGAACGCCCCACCCAGAGGCGGCACCGCGGCCAGCGAGGCGGCCCCGACGGCGAACAACACCGCCACCCGCGGCAGGGTCGATCCCAGCCGGAGCGAGCCTAGGTCGAGGGTGCCGGCGGTGTGGAGGGCGATCCCGGCTCCGAGGAAGAGAAGGGCTTTGAAAAAGGCGTGGGCGGTGAGCTGGCCCATCCCGGCGGCGGTGAACCCGGCGCCGGTGGCCACCAGCATCAGGCCGTACTGGGCGGAGGTGGACCCAGCCAGGGCCCGCTTGAAGTCGATCTGGGCGAAGGCGACCACCCCGCCGGCCAGCGAGGTGACCAGCCCCAGACCAACCACCACCGGACCGAACCAGCCCACCGCAGAAAGGATCGGCTGGAGGCGAATCAGGGCATAGGCGCCGGCGGCGACCATGGTGGCCGAGTGGAGGAGCGCCGACACCGGGGTGGGGCCGGCCATCGCCGAGAACAGCCAGGGCGAGAACGGGAGCTGGGCTGACTTCGCAGCCGCCGCCAGCACCACCCCGGCGGCCACCATACTCAACCACTGCGGATCGCTGGCCCGGGCCAGGTCGGAGAACCGGAAGCTCCCAGCGGCGGCCAACGCAGCCCCGGCGGCCACGTACAGCCCCATGTCACCGAATCGGGTGGTGACGAACGCCTCCTTGGCCGACATGGGACGGGCCGGGTCCCGCCAGTCATGGCCGATCAGCGCCCACGAGGCCACTCCGACCAGCTCCCATCCGATGAGCAGTGTCAGGAAGTCGGCGGCGACGACCAACAGCTCCATGGCGGCCACGAAGCCCGTCATCAGCCCCAACAGACGCGCCAGCGCCGGGTCATGGCGGAGGCTCGCCGCCGCGAACCCGACCACCGGGACCGCCACCAGCGGCACCAGCACCACCATCACTCGACCCGGCCCTTCCACCGAGAGGACGAGCTCGATCCCTCCCCCCCAGCTCCAGGCGGCAACCGGACCGGAGACGGCCGCCGTCATCGACGCCACCAGACCTCCGACCAGCGACGCCACGGCGACCGGACCCAGCCAGGACCGATGTCGCCGCAACAGCGCCACGCTGGCGGCACCCACCACCGGCAGCAAGATCGGGAGCCACACCATCAGCCGCGCAACCTCCGCAGCTTCTCGGTGATATCCGCCTTCCGGACCCGGTAGACATTGGTCACCAGGGCGAAGCCGATCGCCGCTTCGATCGCCATCACCGCCATCACCACGATCGCCAACAGCTGACCTTCAGGATTCCCGCCGGTGCTCCCCCACCAGAAGGCCACTACCGCCAGGATGGTGGCGTTGAGCATCAGCTCGAGGCCCATCATGATCATCACGAACGATTGCTGGCTCAGCGCCCCATAGACACCGGCCCCGAAGAGAGCGGCGGCCACCACCAGCAACGCGTCGAGGCTCATTCCGTCTTCTCGAGAATCGGTTCCTCAGAACCCTCGTCGGCGTCGCCGTAGCGACCTCGCTTGGAAACGAGGGCGATTGCGCCGATCATCACCGCGAGTAAGGCGACCCCGGCCGACTCGAACACCAGCATCGACTCCCCCAGCAGCTCGACGCCGAGGTCGACGGTAGGGTCGGTGCCAGAGGGTGCCGGCCGGTCGGGGAAGTCGGCAAGCAGACCGACGAGGGCAAGGGCGACGAACGCACCAGCTCCGGCGACGGCGGCCGTGCGGTGCTGGTGGACCATGGTCATCGGGTTGAGACCGGCCGGGTTCATCATGTACATGACCATGAAGATCGCCATGATCGTCATCTCCCCCGCCATCATCAGGATGAGGATCAGACCCAGGAACTGGGCGTCGAGGGTGACGAGGATGGCACCGACCGCCACGAACGAAGCCATCAGCCAGTAGGCGGCCCGAACCATCGAGTCGGTGCGGAAGACCAGCCACCCGGTCACCACCGCGGCGACGGCGAACACCCAAAACAGGAAGTCCACGATCCCGCTCACAGCGTCAGCGCTCCCGACACGAACACGTCGACCAGGGCAAGGGGGAGCAGCACCGTCCATCCGAGCTTGACCGCCGTCTCCATCCGCGGCCGGGCGATCCGATGGCCCGACCAGACCAGGATGGCGAGCAAGCCGAATGTCTTGACGGCCATCCACAGCCAGCCCGGCAGCCACGGACCCAGGTACCCCCCGAGGAAGGCCGCCGCCCCCATCGCCGCCACCGCCACCAGGATCGAGGCGCGTGCCACCCGCCATACCAACAGAGCCGCCCCCGAGACCTCTGCGGACGTCCCGCCGCTCAGGTCCCTCGCATCGGGCAGCTGCAATGGTGCCCAAAACGAGAATCCCAACCCCGTGATGAGGTAGATGGGAAGACCCAACGGCTGACGTACCACGTTCCACAGGCTCTCCTGGGAGGAAATGATCAGGCCCACCGACAGCGACTCGGCGGGGAGGGCGGTGGTGATCACCACCAGTGAGAAGGGGATGCTCACCGAGAGGGCGAGAGCGGCCATACGAAACGCCCCAAGAACTGGGAACAACGAATTGGCCGCCCACCCGTGCAGGAACACCGCCACCATCACCTGGACCAGCGCCGCCCCGAACAAGACGATGCCGGCGTCGACATCGGCGACCTCCACCCCCGCCGCCAGAGGTATGGCGGTGAGCGCCACCGCTCCCAGCCCACCCAGCAGCGCCGGCGCCAGCGCCCACGCCTGGGCATCAGGACGCTCGGTGACCGAACGCCGCTGTGACAAGAGCAACGCAGCACGACTCATCGGTAACGCCCACGCCCGGCCGTAGCCTCGCACGCCCGACACCCGCAACCCGAAGATCGTCTCCATCACCGCCACCAGGTAGACAGACACCATCAGAAGGACGCCCACGAGCGCCACCGCCCATGCCGGGCTCATGCCGCGGCTCCCTCGGGAGACGACCGGGAGGCCACCCCGGTGGGATCGACGTCGAGGCTCCACACGACGGCCACCGCATCACCCCATTCCAACCCGGTCAGCAGTTCCGGCAAGAGATCGACGGTGACCGCCCCAGGCAGGATCCCGTCGCTGGTGATGCGGCCGCGGGGGCCTTCCACCACCCCGTCGCCGAATGCGGTCCGGTCGCCGGCCCGGCCGGCCAGGTCGAGCGACTGGGTGATCTCGGCGATTCGTTGGCGCCAGCGGTCGGCGGCATCGGCGCCCCTGTGGCTGACCGGCCGAAACCCCAGCTCCTGGTAGGTGGGGTCATCCAGGCGTGCGTCGTCTTCGAGGCCGGCGGCCCGGGCCACCGGACCGAGGCCACCTACCTGACTCGGGTCGACAGCCCCGAGTCCCCGCAGCGCCAACCGATAGATCCCGGTCCGCCGAACCTCTGCCAAGACCCGCTCCACCTCGCCGCGGTCTCCCGGGGTGAGCCCCTGGGCCAATCGCAGCGTCCGCTGACCGAGGGCCGGGAGGTCGTGGACGCGGAGCGCCTCACCCAGCCACACCAGGTGGTGACGTGCCCGATCGAGCTCGAGCTCGGCCACCGGGACGGGGACCTCGAGTGCCCTCACCCAGCCATCGGGTCGTTCCAGGGTGACAGCCGGCGGATGTATCTCGACCTCCTGGATGACGTCGCCCTGGAGCTTGATCCCCAGCTCCAGACCGGGTGGCAGCGCCCCCAGCCAGGGACCCACCGTCACCGAGAGCTGGTCGAGCTCCAGCCCATCGCGGTCCGGGGCGCGCTCGGCAAGGGGACGGCCGAAGGGCGTGCCCCCGGTCATGCCTTTCCCGCCGTGACCGTAAGGCCCGATGCCTCGCCACTCGACCGGGTCGACGTCGGGGCGTATCGGGGGCTCCGACGCTCTCGTCCCGGAGAGCACCTCTCCCGCCACCCGGGAGAGGGCGGCCACCAGCGCGGTGTCGTCGCCGTCGACCCGCATAGACCGCGGGACATCGTCCCTCGGCCCTCCAGGAGTCCAGTGAACCGTGACCCGAGGAGACGGGATCATATCGTGGACCGCCGCCAGCCCGGCGATCTCGCCAGGAGGGAATTCGCCGAGCACGAGCAACACGATGGCGTGCCGGGGGGTGTCTACGAGGTGCACGTCGGGCCTGAGCCGGAGTCGGGCGAGAGCCTCCCGGGTACCACCGCCGGCAACGGGGAACACCGGCACGGGGGCACCCACCGCCAGGCGAGCAAGCAAATCCCTCATGACCACTCGAAGCCCCGCTCCCGCCAGGTGTACACGATGCCCACAACGAGGATGAGGATGAACATCAGCATCTCCACCAGCGAGATCATCCCCTCCCGGACGAACACCACCGCCCACGGGTACATGAAGACCATCTCCATGTCGAAGGCGAGGAATAGCAGGGCCATCGAATACCAACGGATGTGGAACCGGCTCCAGGCGTGGAACTCAGGGTCAAAGCCGCCAGCGAACGGGACCCGCTCCGGCACCGTCAACTGGACAGGATTGAGGGTGTCGCCCACCCACCTGACAACCCCGATGGCCACCACGGCGACCAGGAACACCGTGAGGGTAGCTCCCAGCTCCGCCATATCAGTCGGCGTAGTCCTCGGGATTGGAGTCGAACTCCTCCTTACAGTCGTTCGAACAGAAGTAGTAGGCCTTCCCCCCGAACTCGCTGGTTCCGACGGCGTCGCTCTCCTCGATCGTCATCCCACAAACAGGATCCTTCACAGCCATCTCTCCTACCTCCTTGGGTCGCGTCGGCATGGAACATGTACCCTAGCCCACCCATGGTGGGGTGGGGTACATGTTCATCGGTCCACCAATTTCGAGCGTGTAGAAGGTGTAGACCACACCCCGACTATGCGGTGGAGGTTGAGTGAAATGATGACAACGCTTACCGAGGCAATACGGGTCCTCGAGAGCAGAGCCAACGACGCTGGCGGAGGAAGTCGCCCCGCACCTGTAGGGCATCAGTCCCCGACGCGGCGTTGCAGAACCCTGGGTCGGAGATGACCCGATTTCTGCAACCAACCTCAGCTTCTACCCGCGCCCCGGGTTCTCGATCGGGGCGGCTCAGACACCCGCACGGGTGAACGTCACGTGCGTCACTCCGGAGGGCGAGGAGGTGGCTTCGATCTCGTAGTCCTTCTCGAGGCCCTCCAGTCCGTCCCAGAGCCGGACTCCGCGGCCGAGCACGATCGGGACCTGGGCGAGATGCATGTGGTCGACGAGCCCGGCGACGAGGAAGTCGCGGACCACGGTGGGGCCGCCACCGATCCGGACGTCCTGGCCGTCCGCCGCCCCACGAGCGGCCTCGAGTGCCTCGGCCGGGGAGACGTCGAGGAAGTGGAAGGTCGTGCCGCCCTCCATCTCGACCGAGACGCGTGGGCGGTGGGTGAGCACGAAGACCGGCGTGTGGAAGGGCGGGTTGGGCCCCCACCAGCCCTTCCAGTTCGGGTCGTCATGGCAGCCGGGTGGGCCGAACTTCCCGGCGCCCATGATCTCGGCGCCGATGCCGGTGTCATGGCGTACGGCGAACGCGTCGTCGGTACCGCGGCTCCCGCCGCGCTCGCCCGACATCGCGTGGCCGAACCGCGTGTCGAATATCCAGGTGTGCAGCCTTTCGCCGGCATGACCGAACGGTGTGTCGAGGCTCTGACCTTCGCCGGTGGCGAAGCCGTCGAGCGAGATGGAGAAGTTTTGGACGCGGACGAGAGACATAGCCGGTGCTCCGTCGGTGCTTGGGGGTTAGTTCTCGTAGGTGGTGCGGATGTAGAGGACAGATGTAGACACTTTGATCTTCCCGGTTCATCACTTAAACGAACCAACCTTGCCCAAATCGACAGGAAGACACAAAGTCTTCAGATCTCCCGGGTCAGACGCACTAGTCCGAGCAGAGTCTGAGACCCGTCGAATCTTGCTGAGGTTGTGGAGCAGCCAGCCACGATCCTTACCCTCGGTCGCGCGACCTGTTTAGGACCCGTCTTTCAGCCATACCGCGGTGGACACGGGTTCCAGGGCTTGGGTGACCACAGTATGTAGGTCGGCGGTCAACGTGTCCGGGTCAACCTCGTCGCGCAGTCTGGACGCGAAGGCTTCGACGATCTGTTCGGCGTCGTAGCGGCGACGGTTGAACCGCCGGTCCACCCAATGCTGGACCCTTCTTCGTAATGGGGAGAAGAGGGCGACTGCGGTGAGAGTGGAGGCGGCGACGGCAAGGGCGTCGGAGGCGGGCAGCAGGGTCTGGATGCCGACCACCACCCCGGAGTAGACCAGGGCGAGGACGGCGGCGATCACCGTGTATGAGACGGTACGGGAGACCAAGCGGTCGATCTCATACAGCCGGTAGCGGAGGATGGCGATCGTGATCGCAGCTGGGATGCTGGGAAGTGCAAGTACGGCCAAGGACGAGAACAGCTCGCCCCACGGCTCGGCCAAGGTGAGAGGAGTCCCGGGTGAGGCTGTGACCAGGACCACCAATGTCAGAGCCGCCGCCGAGGCAAACCACCTGAGTTGGTGACGCTCATCGTCACCGGTGTGCCTGTATCGAACCACCGCAGAGGCGAGAGCGACCACCAAGCTCAGACCCAGCACCACGGTTCCCGTCGTGGCGAGGGTTGCAGAAATACCTTCAACAGTCTGATCGGGGAGGAGACCTGCCAGAACGGCTGACTCCCTGACCTCCCAGGCAGCAAGCGCCATAGGGAGAATTGCGCACCCAGCTCCGATCAGGATCGGCCATCGCAGCCAAGCCCATCGCGGTGTCGGTGGATGACCTGTGGGAAAGAGCCAGACGATCAGTGGGAATCCCGCGGCTCCGATGACCCAGACCCACGTGCCGACCCAGGCCAGCAATCCACCCAGGGGAAGAGATGCCTCCGGGTTCACCACGAGGACGTAACGGGGGTACTCGGCGGACAAAGCGTTGACACTGTTGAAGAGTCCTGAGATGACCATGATCCAGCCAATGACATTCGTTGGACGACGCCTCAATATGAGTAGACCCGCAATCCCGAACGAGAGAGCCAGGATCGCCGACCCAGTTGTGTCGGAGGTGGACAGATCGTCTCCGTTGAGAGGGACCAGGATCAGAGCTAGCGAGGTGAGCGCCACGATCAGTAGTCCAAGGAGGACCGTCACGACGCCCAGACGCCGGGTTGGGTTCACTGGCCGCGCCCTTGCCAGGCGACCGCTGCGCCGGCACCTGCGAGGGCAGGCTCCCAGCTTCCTGACAACACACCCACTACCGCCAGGGCGGCGAATATCAGCAGCGCGAGTGTCAGGCCGATCTTGAGCGGCAGCGAACTAACTGATGCTTCAATAATCCCGGCTTCCCTAGAGTGTCGGATCGGGTTCTGGGTAAAGCCTGGCGTCAAGTCGTTCCGAAACCGTTACGAAGGTTCGCGTTCGCCGGCCCGGCCACTTACATGAAATTGATGAACTTGACGTTCGGAGGCGCCCGGCGCGAAGCTGCGTAGGTCAGGCCCGCACGGGCAAGAGACAGCGAGGGGGACAAGCAGAATGGTGACGACAGACCATGCGGTGGTGATAGCGGGAGGAGGGCCGACTGGGCTGATGTTGGCGGGCGAGCTGGCGTTGGCGGGGGTCGACGTCGCCATCGTCGAACGACGCACCAGTCAGGACCTCGACGGATCGCGAGGTGGGGGTCTCCACTCCCGCACCATAGAGGTGCTCGATCAGCGTGGCATCGCGGATCGATTTCTCTCGGCAGGGGAGGAACATCCGAACACGGGCTATGCCCTGATCCCCTTGAACATCAGCGACTTCCCCACCCGCCACAACTACCTACTAGCGCTCTGGCAGAGTCGCTTCGAGCCCATCCTGGCTGACTGGATCGATGAGCTCGGGGTTCCTGTCCTCCGTGGCCGTGAGGTGGTGGGTTTCGCCCAGGACGACACCGGCGTCGATGTCCAGCTGTCCGGCGACACGTCGCTCCGGGCGGAGTACCTCGTCGGCTGCGACGGAGGACGCAGCCTGATACGCAAGGCAGCCGGTATCGACTTCGTCGGGTTGGATCCCTCGACCAGCTGGATGATCGCCGAGGTCGAGATGGACGAGGAGCCGGAGTTCGGCATGCGTCGCGACAGTGTTGGTACCCATGGCCTCGCTCCGATCGAAAACGGGGGGCTGGTTCGGGTCGTACTCACCGAGCGAGACGTCGGACACACCGACGACCCCAGCATGAGCGAGCTCCGCGAGGCACTCGTCGGCGTGTACGGGACGGATTACGGGCTTCGCAGCGCCAACTGGATCTCCAGGTTCACCGACATGGCGCGGCAGGCAGCCTCCTACCGCCACGGCCGTGTCCTGCTGGCCGGGGACGCGGCTCACGTGCATCCCCCGCAGGGCGGCCAGGGCCTCAACACCGGCGTGCAAGATGCCGTGAACCTGGGATGGAAACTGGCCCAGGTGGTCAACAAGACGTCACCCGAGAGCCTCCTGGACACCTACCACGCCGAACGGCATCCGGTCGGCGCCCGGGTGTTGCACAACACCATGGCGCAGGTCGCTCTCACCACACCCGACGACCGTCACCAGGCCCTCCATACCACCATGACCGAACTGCTGAGCATGGACGAGCCTCGCAAGCGCATCGCCGCGATGATCTCGGCTCTCGACATCCACTACGACCTCGGAGAGGGGCACCCGCTACTCGGCCAGCGCATGCCCGACCTCGACTTGCACACCGCCGACGGTCCCAGGCGCGTGTTCGCGTTGCTGCACGACGCCCGGCCGGTGCTCCTCAACCTTGGTGAACCGGGCGGTTTCGACATCTCTCCCTGGGAGAATCGAGTCCGGTTGGTCGACGCCAGAAACGATGGCGGGTGGGAGCTCCCGGTCCTTGGCGAGGTCGCTGCTCCCCCGGCCGTGGTGATCCGACCCGACGGACATGTCGCCTGGGTGGGTGAGCTCACCGACCCGGCGCTCCCTGACGCGCTCACCTACTGGTTCGGAAAGCCTCTCGAAGCCCACTCCCGTCAGGGGACTCCGTCGGAGTCGTAGACGCCCGACGCCTCGATCGCCGATGAGTCCCGACGGTTATGGTCGAGCGTACTTCGCCGTCTAGTTGGGGTTCCCCAACGATCAAAAGGAGAGAGCCATGTCACTTGGTTTCGGTTTGCTCAGCGCTCAACTGCGCCCCGGAGAAACGGACTGGAGCCGCGCCTACGACGAAACGGTGCGGGTGGCGGTGGACGCCGAACGCCTCGGCTTCTCATCGGTGTGGACTACCGAGCACCACTTCGTCGACGACGGCTACATGCCCTCTCTGCTGGTGGTGAGCGGTGTGATCGCGGCCGTCACCTCCACCATCCAGATCGGCACTGGCGTGGTGCTGGCGCCACTGCACCACCCACTGCGCCTGGCCGAGGACGCCGCCACCGCCAGTCTCCTCAGCGGTGGTCGGCTGACTCTCGGTCTGGGGCTCGGGTGGATGGGTGTGGAGTTCGACGGTCTGGGCGCCGATATGCGCCGAAGGGGCAAGGCGATGGAGGAGATCCTCCAGATCCTCCCCCAGGCATGGAGCGGGGAGCCCTTCCATCACCAGAGCGACGTCTACCGGTTCCCTGAACTAGCGGTACGGCCCGCCCCGAGCGCACCCATCACCGTCCTGGTGGGCGGAGGCGCCGAACCGGCCATCCGCCGAGCCGCCCGCCTGGCCGACGGGATCTTCTCCAACGCCACCGCTGACCGTTTCCTCGACCAGGTCGGCTGGGTGAGGGACGAATGTGAGCGGATCGGCCGGGATCCGGCCGAGGTGCAGATTCACCACTACTCGGTGCTGCTGCCGGGATCGTCGACCGACCAGGCGTGGGACCGCTACGCCGAGCACGTCTGGCACATGCAGTGGAAGTACTCCGACATGGAGGCATCCGCCACCCGTTCCGGTTCTCCGCCCTCCGCACCGGAGCTGTCCGAGGGGCGGAGCAAACTGCGGGCACGATCGACCCTTGCCGGTACCGGGGAGGAAATCGTCGCATCCCTGCTGCAACTCCAAGAGAAGGCAGCGATGCCGGTCCACTTCTCAGCCCGCAGCTACTTCCCCACCCTCGAATACGACGACCAGTTCGAATTGATGCAGCAACTCGCCGAGGAAGTCGCCCCGCACCTGTAGGCATCGGGTGCCCGAAGCGTTGTCCTCTTGGGCTGCGTCGCGGAGTTCTCGATCGGGGCGGCTCAGACACCCGCACGGGTGAACGTCACGTGCGTCACTCCGGAGGGCGAGGAGGTGGCTTCGATCTCGTAGTCCTTCTCGAGGCCCTCCAGTCCGTCCCAGAGCCGGACTCCGCGGCCGAGCACGATCGGGACCTGGGCGAGATGCATGTGGTCGACGAGCCCGGCGACGAGGAAGTCGCGGACCACGGTGGGGCCGCCACCGATCCGGACGTCCTGGCCGTCCGCCGCCCCACGAGCGGCCTCGAGTGCCTCGGCCGGGGAGACGTCGAGGAAGTGGAAGGTCGTGCCGCCCTCCATCTCGACCGAGACGCGTGGGCGGTGGGTGAGCACGAAGACCGGCGTGTGGAAGGGCGGGTTGGGCCCCCACCAGCCCTTCCACTCCGGGTCGTCATGCCAGCCGGGTGGGCCGAACTTCCCGGAACCCATGATCTCGGCGCCGATGCCGGGGGCATGCCGTACGGCGAAGGCGTTGTCGGTGCCGCCGCTCCCGCCGGATTCGCCCGACATCGCGTGCCACCACCGGGTGGCGAACATCCACTCGTGCAGTCTTTCACCCGCATGACCGAACGGCTCCTCGAGTGACTGGACATCGCCGGTGGCGAAACCGTCGAGAGAGATGGAGAGGTTGTGGATCCGGGTGAGTGACATGGCTGATGCTCCTTCGGTAACCGGGGGGTCAGTTCTCGTAGGTGGTGCGGATGTAGAGCACAGATCTAGACACATTGACCTCCTGTGGTCTCGACCTTCTCCTACCGGGTTCCTTCCCGGTTCATCACTTAAATGAACCAACCTCACCCAAATCGACGAGAAGACACAAAAATCTTCAGATCTTTCGGGCTCCTACGACATTTGAGAGCGTTCTTAGTCGTGCAACATCTACTCCGCCGAAAGCCCCGAAGCTTCGATAGGATACTCGCCCGTCAGATTGCCAGAAACTCGCCAGAAATTCGGGTGACGTGAGCCTGCCGGTGCACCAGTTAAGTGCATACCTGATCCCCGCGTCGACGAGGGAGCGCAGCCTGGCCGTG
>WHUC01000026.1 GCA_009377435.1 Acidimicrobiia bacterium | reverse complement strand
CAGACCGAGGTCGCCTATCGGATACTCCACATCGGGTTCACCGTGGCACCGATCCTCTTCGGTCTCGACAAGTTCTTCAACGTCATGACCGACTGGACGGCATTCCTCCCTGGGTTCGTGACCGACACCATAAGTGGCAGCACCGTCATGGCATTGGTGGGCATAGTCGAAATCGTCGCCGGTCTCGGGGTCTGGTTTCGGCCCCGGATCTTCTCCAACGTGGTGGCCGCCTGGCTGGGTGTCATCATCGTCACCCTCGCCATCACCGGTGGTTACTGGGATGTGGCCCTGCGTGACTTCGGACTCCTTCTCGGTGCCCTTGCCCTCGGTCGACTGGCTGTCGCCCACGCCTGAGGCCCCTAGGCCCCGAATTCATCCGACACGGATGGTTCCCTCTCGGTAATGTTGTCGCCGTTGCCGCTGCTGGAGGCGGTCTCTACCGGGAGGTGCCATGGCCGACATCGACGAACGCCCCATATCGTCCGGATCGGGAGGATCCGGTCTCGATTCCTATTTCAAGCTGACCGAACGGGGCACATCGGTCGGTACCGAGGTGCGGGCGGGGATCACGACGTTCTTGGTTATGGCCTACATCATCTTCGTCAACCCCAGCATCCTCTCCGCCGCCGGTCTCGACCCCGCCGCGGTGGCGGCGGGCACCGCCCTCGTCGCCGGTGTCCTCAGCATCGCCATGGGTCTCGTCGCCAACTATCCACTCGCCTTGGCGGCTGGTCTCGGTATCAACGGAGCCCTGGCATTCGGGCTGGTCCTCGGTCAGGGTCTGAGCCCGGAGGGAGCAATGGGTGTGATCGTCCTCGAGGGTCTCCTCGTCACCGTCCTGGTGGCGATCGGATTACGTGAGGCGATCATGGACGCCGTGCCCCTCAGTCTGAAGCGGGCGATCGGGGTGGGCATCGGTCTCTTCATCCTGTTCATCGGGTTTGTCAACGGCGGGCTGATCCGTCAGCCGGAGGGTGATGGACCCGTCCCCGTCGAGTTCGTATTCCCCAACTCGGCGGTGGCGGCACTCACCCTGATCGGCTTGGCCATCACCATTCTCCTCTATGTGCGCAAGGTGCCGGGTGCACTGGTCATAAGCATCGTCGTCACCGCCGTCATCGGGCTCTTCATGGGTGTGCAGGAGCTTCCCGAGAGCCTCGTGGTAGCCCCGAGCTTCGCCACACTGGGCGCCTTCGACCTGGGGGAGGTGTTCTTGGCGCTCGGGTTCCTCACCGCCATCCTCACCATCTTCAGCTTCATGCTGACCGACTTTTTCGACACCATGGGGACGGCCACCGCCATCGTGGAGCAGGCCGACCTCACCGAGGAGGACGGCAGCATTCCCGATGTGGGGAAGTTGTTGCTGGTGGACTCTCTGGGCGCCGCCGCCGGGGGGGCCGGCGGTGTCAGCTCCAACACGAGCTACATCGAGAGCGCCGCCGGTGTCGCCGAGGGAGGGAAGACCGGTCTCACCGCCGTCGTGGTAGGTGTTCTCTTCCTGGCGTCGATCTTCATCTCGCCACTGGCTGCGATCATCCCCTTCTCGGCCACGGCGCCGGTGCTGATCCTGGTGGGTTTCCTGATGAGCTCTCTCATCATGGATATCGACTTCACCGACCTCGAGGAGGGTCTGCCTGCGCTGTTGGCGATCGTGCTCATGCCTCTCACCTTCAGCATCACCGTGGGGATAGGCGCCGGATTCGTCACCTACACGGTCATCAAGCTCTTCAAGGGCAAGACCGGCGATGTCCACCCCCTCATGTGGCTGGTGGCCGTCGCCTTCGTCGTCTACTTCGCCCAGTCGGTCCTCGGGACCGCGGTAGCGGCCTGAGTCGGCCATCGCCAAGGCGACCGCTCCCGTACCCAGGATGGAGGTGGCGCCCGGGTGATGACCTCCGCCCTGGGTTGAGGTGCTCCTCGTTGCTGGATGACCACCACAGACGGGTAGGGTCGATGACGAGACACCCAACGGAAGTAGGCCCGTGAGCAACATCGCACAGAAGCTGATCGCCACCCACCTCGTCGAAGGTGAGATGTCCCCGGGATCGGAGATCGCCATTCGCATCGACCAGACCCTCACCCAGGACGCCACCGGCACCCTGGTGATGCTGGAGCTGGAGGCGCTCGGTCTAGACCGGGTCAGGACCGAGGTGTCGGCACAGTATCTCGACCACAACCTGATCCAGGAGGATCATCGCAATCCCGACGACCACCTCTTCCTCCGCAGCGCCTGCCGGAGATGGGGTATCTGGTACAGCCGCCCCGGCAACGGGGTCAGTCATCCCGTGCACATGGAGCGGTTCGGCAGACCCGGGGCCACGATGCTTGGCTCCGACTCACACACCCCGGCAGCGGGGTCGCTGGGAATGCTCGCCATCGGGGCCGGTGGTCTCGATGTCGCCCTGGCGATGGCGGGTGAGCCCTTCTGGATGCAGATGCCCGAGATCTGGGGAGTCCGCCTCGAAGGTGAGCTGCCACGGTGGGTCAGCGCCAAGGACGTTATCTTGGAGATGCTCCGTCGTCACGACGTCGTCGGTGGGGTCGGTCGCATCATCGAGTACCACGGGCCAGGTCTCGCCTCGCTGACGGCGATGGACCGCCATGTCATCGCCAACATGGGCGCCGAGCTCGGGGCCACTACCACCGTGTTCCCCGCCGACGATGCGGTGCGCACCTTCCTCGCCTCCCAGGGCCGGGAGGACGACTTCACCGAGCTGGTCGCCGACGACGACGCCACCTACGAAATCACCGAGGAGATCGACCTCTCCACCCTCGAGCCGCTCATCGCCCTCCCGTCCAGCCCGGGGAATGTCGTCCCGGTTAGCGAGGTGGCTGGTGAGCGCATCTACCAGTCGTACATCGGGTCGTCGGCCAATCCCGGCTATCGCGACTTCGCCGTCGCCGCCGAGATCGTCAAGGGCCGTCTGGTGAACGATGGGGTCTCGTTCGATGTCAACCCGACTTCACGTCAGATCCTGGAGAACCTCATCGCGGATGGCCACATCCTCTCGCTCGTGCAGGCGGGGGCCCGTCTCCACCAAGCCGGATGCAACGGATGTATCGGGATGGGCCAGGCCCCCGCCAGCGGGCGCATCAGTCTGCGGACGGTGCCCCGCAACTTTCCGGGACGCTCGGGCACCAAGGAGGACTCGGTCTACCTGTGTAGCCCGGAGACGGCGGCCGCCTCCGCCCTGACCGGGGTGATCACCGATCCCCGGACGCTCGACATGTCCTATCCCCGGGTCTCACCGCCCACCAGACCCATACTGGTTACCGATCTGCTGGTGGGCCCCTCCCCGGATGAAGAGGCGGCGGCCCAGGAGCTGGAGAAGGGGCCCAACATCGTGTCCCTTCCCAGATTCGATCGGCTCACCGACCGTCTCGAGTTGCCGGTCCTTCTCACGCTCGGGGACGACATATCCACCGACGAGATCATGCCGGCGGGGAACCGGGTGTTGCCGTTCCGCTCCAACGTGCCCGAGATCTCCCGGTTCTGCTTCGAGGGGATCGACGCCTCCTATCCGGAACGGGCCAAGGAGACGGCAGAGAGGGGCGACGGCCACGTCATCGTCGCCGGCCGCAACTACGGACAGGGCTCGAGCCGCGAACACGCCGTCATAGCCCCCCGTCACCTGGGCCTCAGGGTGGTGCTGGCAACCAGCTTCGCCCGCATCCACCGCCAGAACCTCCCCAACTTCGGGGTAATCCCGCTGACCTTCGCCAACGCCGATGCGCTCTCCAGCATCGTCGAGGGCGATGTGTTGGTGGTGGAGGACATACTCGACAATCTTCGCTCCGGATCACCCCCCACGGTCCGCCACCGTGGCGAGCGGATCGAGGTGGCCCACGATCTCACCTCCCGGGAGGTGGAGGTGCTCATCGACGGTGGTCTCCTCAACTGGATGAAACGGCGTCTGGGGCGGGCCAACTGAGCGCGGCTCCCAGGGATTCCGGGACGGGGGCCGAGCGGATCGCGCAGTCCAGCCCCTCCCCGCCCCTCGTTGCGGTGAGCATGGGGCTGGTACTGGCGGCGTTGCCTACCTTTCTGGTCGGTGGGTTGGCGGTCCAGATCCGAGACGAGCTGGTTTTCAGCGAGGCCGCCCTGGGAGCGGCCGTAACCGGAGGGTTCCTCATCGGCGCCATCGCCGCCCCACTGGTGGGCACACTTGCCGACCGCCTTGGACCACGTACGACCATCACCATCGGAAGCATCCTCAGCATCGCTTCGCTGGCAGGAATCGCCGGTCTGGCCTCCAGTTGGGCGGTTCTCGCCACGCTGTTGGGCGTCGCCGGGCTGGGCATGGCGTTCACCGACCCCGGTCTGGCGGTACTGGTAACACGCTCGGTCCCCCACCGACGACACGGCTTCGCCTTCGGTATCAAGGAGGCTTCGATCCCGATCGCCACCCTGCTGGCGGGTCTGGCCGTCCCGGTCATCGCCCTTACCGTGGGCTGGAGGTGGGCATTCACGATGGGTCTCGTCCCGATGGCCGTCCTGGTGTTACTACTGCCACGGCTGAGAGTCGGCGATCCCCCGGCGGTCACCGGCCCCTCCGCCGTCGATGGTGCCGGGTTGACGCCGACGCCACCGCGTCGGGCGTTGGTTCTCGTGGCGTTGGCAGCTGCACTCGGCTCGGCGGCCTCGAGCGGTGTCGGCGTGTTCCTCACCGAGAGCGGTGTGGCGATGGGGCTGACGCCATCGGCGGCCGGTCTTCTCTTGGCCACAGGAAGTGTGGCGGGGATCATCACCCGTATCGGAACCGGTATTCACGCCGACCGCGACGGCGGTGAACAGCTTCGGTTGATATCGTGGATGCTGGTTGGTGGTTCCGTCACCATGGCGCTCGCCTCCATCGGCCCCACCCCCCTCCTCGTGATCGGGGCCATCGGCGCATTCGCCGGTGGATGGGGGTGGACGGGTCTGCTGTTCCTCTCGCTGGTGAGGGCGGGCCCATCATCGCCGGGGGCACTGGCGGGAATCGGGGCTTCGGGTCTCGGCGTCGGCAACGCCCTCGGTCCCCTCGCCTTTGGCGTCCTCGCCCAAACGATTTCGTTCCGAGCTGCCTGGATGGTGGCCGCGGTCGCCGCCTCCGGCGGGGCCATTCTCATCCGACTCGCCCGAAGGGGATTCATGAACAACGATTCTATGTCGTAGACCAGACGCAGAGGAATCCGAGGACGGGTAGCATTCGAAACCGACATGTCTCCCTTATCCAGACGCGACGGCTCCTCTGCCGATCCACTCGACCCGTCTCGGTTGCCTCGGCTCGGTGAGTTGGAGGCCCGGGTGATGGAGGTGGTGTGGGGCCGGGGTGGGTGGCTCACCACTCGGGAGTTGCGTGACGTCCTCTCGTCTGAGCGTGACCTCGCCTACACCACCGTCATGACGATCCTGGTGCGGCTGTGGGGCAAGGGCTTGCTTGAGCGGCGCAAGGACGGCCGGGCCTATGCCTACCACGCTGTGCACACCCGGGAGCAGTGGACGGCGGTCCGCATGGGCGAGCTGCTCGGTGTCGCCGAAAACCGATCGGAGGCGTTGAGTCATTTCGTGTCCGGTATGGACAAGGCCGATGTCGATCAGCTCCGGCGTCTCCTCCGGATCGACGAATGATCCCCTGGTTCCTCCTCGGTGGCGTGACGCTCCTCTTCGGCCCCGGCCTCTTCGCCATGTCCCTGGAGAGACTCCACCCGGCCCATCGTGCCCGGTTCCTGGGGGTGGCATTCCTGACCGGGCTCTTCGTGGTCGAGGCCGGGCTCGTCCTGTGGGCGGCGCCGGTGATGCTCGACCTGGCGGGTATGACCGACCTGGCGGCGGTGTGCCGAAGGATGCTCGGCGGATTCGTTCCCGGGGGAACCGCCGGTGGTGTCGGTGCTGCGGTGGCCGCCACCGGGCTTGCCGTGGCTGCCGGGTTCGGAGTTCTACAGGTGCGGAGGGCGCAACGGTCGTTTCGGGTCGAGTCGATCGTGGCCGTGGCCCAACACCGAGACGACCATGACCTGGTGGTGCTCCCGTCGTCACGGCCTCTGGCATATTCCGTGGGCGGCGCACCACGCCAGATCGTCCTCACCAGCGGTGTGGTCGATGGTCTCCCACCGGCATGCGTGGAGGCGATCACAGCCCACGAGATGGTTCACGTCCGCTGTGGGCATCATCGTTACCTGTCCCTGGCCGCCGCCGTCGACGCCGCCTTCGGTTGGGTGCCGCCGGTGGCCGCAGGTGTGCGCGATCTCCGGTTGTCTCTGGAGAGATGGGCCGACGAGGACGCTTCCCTGATGGTCCCTCAGGGCCGGGAATGCGTCCGGCGGGCGCTCCTCGAAGCGGCGATGGCCGGGGCAGTCCCCACCGAGGTCACCGGATTCGGCGATCCAGACATGGTGGCGAGGCGAGTGATCGCCCTGGGTGATCGGCCTCCCACAAGGTTCTCCGGGTGGCTGGCGGTGGCCTACCTGGTGGTGGGCGCCGGGGTGGTGGTGACGTGGGCGACGGTGGGTTGGGCGGCCCGCATGTCCGTCCTCGCCATGGTGGGCACGGGCCGATGTCTCCTCTGACCGACTCCACGGCCCAGCCGTCCCCCCCTGATGATCGTCCCGTTCTCGACACCGGGCCCGTCATGCTCCGATGGGCGAACCACGACGGTCATCGTGCATTCACGGCGCTCGCTCTGGTGGGCGCACCCGTGGCGGCCCTGCTGGCCCTGTTCGGGCTACCACCCGTCGATGTCCACGGGCCCCTCCACTATCTGGGCATCATGGGCCCCACCTGTGGCGTCACCCGGGGTGTCATGTGGTTCACCCGGGGAGATTTCGCCACCGCCTGGGCCTACAACCCGGTCAGCCTGCTCATGGTGCCCGGTGCCGCCGTGATGCTGGCCCGTGGTCTCCACGGCCGGGTGACCGGCCGCTGGCTCAACCTCAGTGTCCGTCGTCGCCGGTGGATGATCGTGGTGGGCGTGGCGGCCGTCGCTGCCCTGACGGCCCGTCAGCAGCTCCATGTGGACCTTCTCGCCTGAAGGGCATTCAACAGCCTCCTAGTCGGTCAGATGACGGTCGATCAACTCTTGAAGCCGATTTTCATCGAGCTGACCGAACCATTGTTCGGCGACGGTTCGATCGGAGGCGATGAACCAGGTGGCGGGAAGTCCGAGGATCGGATATTGCTCGAGGATCGATCCGTCTCTGTCGTGTCCGAGCGGGTAGGAGACACCGATCTCGTCGGCGAAGGCCCGGGCGGCGGGCTCGGTGTCCTGAACGGCGACACCGAGGACGACGACATCGGGGTTGCGCCCAGCCACGGCGTCGAAGGCGGGCATCTCCTCCCGGCAGGGGACACACCATGAGGCCCAGAAATTCATCACGACAGGTCGTCCATCGTCGGTCAGGTGCTGGCCGAGGTTGAATGTTGTGCCGTCGAAGAGCTGGAGGGTGAAGTCGGGTGCATTCCGCCCAACCTGCTCACCGGTCAGGGGTGTGTTCTCATCTGTTGGGGGTGAGCGGAGGAGCCAGACGACGGCGGGCACGGCGAGGATGAGGATCAGCGTGACGTGGAGGAGGCGGCGGCTCATCCGGGAGGTGGGCTCGTGTAGTCCGGAAGTCGAGGGCGCGGACTGGTCAGCCGTTGGACTGGTCTCGGGCGGCTCTGCCTCATCGGTCATGCTCACATCGATCTCGTCTAGAAGCACCTACGACGGGTAATAGTATGTTCTTCCTGATGGAAATGCTGTTGCTCCCATTCCTGGCGGTGGTGGCCGGGGTCGTCTCGTTCACCTCGCCGTGCTGTCTGCCTCTGATCCCCTCCTATCTGTCCTATGTGACGGCGCTGCCGGTGGCCGAGTTGGGGACCCGGGAGGCACGCGCAGTCACTCTGAGAGCATCGCTGCTATTCGTGGCCGGGTTCACGATGGTGTTCACCGCCCTCGGTGCATCGTTCGCGTACGTCGGCTCGGCGCTGCTGGCCAACGTACCGTTGATCGTGCGGATAGCGGGCGTCGGGATCATCTTGATGGGCCTGGGGATGCTGGGCGTGTTCCGGATGCCGTGGCTGTATCGGGAGTGGAGGCCTGCGGGAGCTCGCGGTGGACGCGGACCGAAGGCGGCGCTCCCACTGGGGATGGCATTCGCCTTCGGCTGGGTCCCCTGTATCGGTCCGGTGCTGGCGACCATCCTGGCGACCGCTGCCTCCACCCAGACCGCCCCCTGGGGGGCGGCGCTGTTGGCGTTGTATTCCGTCGGTTTGGGCATTCCATTTGTCGCCCTGGGTTTGGGTTTCCAGCGGATGCGGGGGTCGGTGGCCTGGCTGCAGCGGCACGGCCACCGAGTGGAGCAGATGGCGGGAGCGCTCCTCATCGCGGTGGGTGTGCTGTTCGCCACCGGGGTGTGGCGGACATTCTTCTTGCCCTTGCAAGGAGCCTTCGCCCGCCTGGGATGGCCGCCGATCTGATCCGAGTTGCAAGGAAGTGATACCGATGGACGTGATGGGACCGATGATGGGATGGGCGTGGATGCTGCTGTGGGTGCTGTTCCTGGTGGTGCTGGTGGTCGGCGCGGTGATCGTGGTGCTGGCTCTGACCGACCGCACTGGCTCATCCGGCTCGTCGGCGATGCGTATTCTCGAGGAGCGGTTCGCTCGTGGGGAGATCGACCGGGACGAGCTCGAGGAGCGCAAGCAGGCGCTGCAGTCATGAGCCTTCGCTCGGGGATGGCCGGGGCCATGCTGTTGCTAATGGCGGCCTGCGGCGGTGGTAACGGCACTGGCATGCCACCTGAGGAGCATGTGCACAGTCTGGGGCTGACGGCAGACGGTGATCTGTTGTTGGGTCTGCACGGGGGGCTGTATCGGAGCGAAGACGGTGCGGTGTGGGAATTGGCCGGTCTCGACGGGGAGGACGCCATGGTCATCGCCACCGCCGCCGGGGGGCCGGTGTTCGTGGCCGGCCACGACGTGCTGTACCGCAGCGACGACGGTGGCGAGACGTTCTCTCCGCTGAGCCCGGCGGACCTGCCCGGGATGGACATCCACGGCTTCGCCCAGGCGCCCACGGACGGCCGGGTCGTTTATGCCTTCGTGGTCGGCCATGGTCTTTTCGCCAGCGAAGACGCCGGCGAGACGTGGGAGCAACGGGCCTCGATCGAGGAGATGCCGTCCGACGTGTTTGGGCTTACGGTGGTCGGGTCGGGAACCGAAATGGTGGTGATGGTCGGGCCGGAGAGCGGCGTGCTCCGCTCCGACGACGGGGGCCGCAGCTTTACGACAATGCTCGATGTCCCGGCCGGTGCGGTGGCCCTCGAACCGGAGGCCCCCGATGTGGTGTGGGCGCTGACCGCCGCCGGTCTGGCCCGAAGCGACGACACCGGACGCACCTGGGAACCTCCCTCCACCCTCGACGGGGTGGAGGGCCAGCCCGTCACGCTGGCCGCGGGTGAAGGTGTGCTGTGGGTGGTCACCGAGCAGCCCCGAGCCCTCTACCGGAGTGGCGACGCCGGTGTGGGCTGGGAGCGGGTCGCCGGGCCGTGAGCCACCGGCTCGTCATTGCCGCCGGGTCGGGTCAGCGATGCCGGAGCGCGGTCGGATCTCGGTCGACACCACACCGGCTGCGAGCGAAGACCGTGCATCCGCTGTCTGCCGTCATGTTCCTTGCCCTGATATTCACTTCTTGTGGTGATGGAGGGACAGCAGACGATCCTTACTCACCTGCCGCCGCCGGGCTGTGCGAAGCCACCGCGGAGACCCAAGCAGGCAACGGCGACGAGGCGCGACGCTTGTTCTATGACATCGTCCATCAGCCACTCCACGACCTCGCCGCCGAGATCGCCCAAGTCGACCGGACGCTCGCCGCCCGGCTGCTCGAAGCCAAAGAGTCCGTCGAGTTCGCACTCGACAACGACCGGGCCGCCTTGGCGGAGTCATTCCAGGTGCTGGTCGGCGCCGCCGACGCCGCCATGGCGGCAACCGGTCACAACCCGGTTCCGTGTCTAGCAACGAGCACCTAGTGGTGTGTCCCACCGTAATTACGCTGAACTTTCAACGGCCAGATGGCGCCAACGAGGCCCGCCAGTGACGCGCCGAAGGCGCCTCGCCACCCTCATCGTCGTGGTGCTGACCGCAGCAGCCTGCAATGGCGGCAACTCACGAGACCCCAGCGGCGGGAGCGCCCTCGTCGCCGCGGTCGCCAGCTACGACATCGTCGTCGACCGGCCCGCCAGATTCATCGTCGGGCTGTACTCGCCAGACCAAACCCGTCTGCTCGCCTATGGAACGGTCTCGGTCTCCTTTGCCTTCCTGGGTGCCGGCGACGACACCGCCACCGCCACCGAGTCGGAAGTGGGGCCGGCGACTGCGTCGTTCCTGCCTATCCCAGGCCAGGATGTCGAGCTCGACACCGTCAGGCCGCAGCTGGTGGCCGGCTCGGAGGCCACCGGGGTGTACGGCGCGCCCGACGTCGAATTCGACCGCTCAGGGTTCTGGGAGGTTGCCATCGAAGCAAAGTTAGACGGTCGCACGGAACACACGACGGCAGCCTTCGAGGTACTCGCGAAATCTGATGTGCCGGCGCCCGGCGACGAGGCCCCGCGCACCCGCCAGGCGTTGGCCGGCGACACCGGGGTAGATCCGGAGGCCATCGACTCGCGCGCCGGGTCCGACCGCCCGATTCCCGATCCCGAACTGCACGACATCACCGTCGCCGACGCCATCGCCGCCGGTCGTCCTGCCATGGTCGTCGTGTCCACACCTACGTTCTGCGTCAGCAGGTTCTGCGGTCCGATCACCGACAGCGTCAGCGAGCTCGCCCTCCGGTTCGGGGACCGTATGGCCTTCATCCACATCGAGGTGTGGCAGGACTTCGAAGCCGATGTCGTCAACCCGGCGGCCACCGAGTGGATCGCACCAACACCCGAGACCGACGGGCGGGAGCCGTGGGTGTTCGTGATCGACGCCGACGGTGTCATCACCCGGCGTTTCGACAACGTCGCCACTGACGCCGAGCTGCTCGCCGCGGTTGAGTCGCTCATCGGAGAGCCGGCCGGTGGGTAGTCGTCGGCTCGAATGACAAGCCCGCCCGGTGGTCGTCCCTCGGTGCGGAAGAGGCTCCCGCCTACGATTGGGCCCGAGGTGCCGATGGCGAAGGACGACACGCAGCCCGCGGTGGAGGGGTTCCCCCTCCCGAGGTGGCTGATCCGTATTGCGAACCCATTGGCGCGTCGCCTCATCGACCAAGGACGTGCTCCCGCCGAGCTGGCCGTCCTGCGCTTCCGAGGCAGAAAGAGCGGTCGAGCCTTCAAGATTCCGGTCGGCGTCGTCCAACTGGACGAGGGTGCGGCGGCACTCACCGATGCCGACTGGCGATACAACTTCCATGGTGGGCATCCGGTGGAGGTGTCTGCGGGGGGCAAGCGACAACGCTGCATCGCCACCCTCGTCGACGACCCCGACGAGGTCGCCGCCGAGTTGCACAGGGCCATCCGACGATATGGCTACAAGAGGGCGGGCCGACGTTTGGGGATCCGGATCAATCTCGGCCGTGAGCCGACCTTGGACGAGATTGCCGATGCTGCCCGCCGTACCGGGTTGTCGATTGTCTATCTCGGCGGGGGCGCCCCGCCAAGACGATGACCGTCGCGGACTACCCGACCCGTTCCGACGCCTGTTCCCCCGTCCCGTCGGTCTCGTTGATCCAGGCCACCAGGAGGGCAAGACCGGCGAGTGTATATATCAGACCCGAGGGTACCCACATGATGACCCCGGCAAGCTGCTGGTCGGCGAGGGGACTCAGACCCCAGGATGCGGTTGTGGTGGCGTAGCCGGAGTACCAGGGGGTCTCGGCAAAGGTGAGCAATGCCGCCAGCAACACACCCTGCATCGCCATCGTGAAAACCAGCAACACACCGTAACCGTAGGAGGGGCGACGGTTGCGGCGGGCACCGGCCACCACCCCCCAAAAGAGGATGGCGGTGACGATGAAGGTGCCGTGCTCGAGGAGATGGATCGGTTCGCTGTCGAGGGCGGCGTCATATGGGACCGACC
The DNA here is from genome assembly GCA_009377435.1 of Acidimicrobiia bacterium. Taxonomy (GTDB): domain Bacteria; phylum Actinomycetota; class Acidimicrobiia; order Spongiisociales; family ZC4RG35; genus WHTL01. The sequence goes on along the minus strand of WHUC01000026.1, from coordinate 8,093 downwards.
CGTGCCAAAACCAAAGCGTCCCGGTATGGAGCAGCCAAACGACCCCCGGAGCGAGCACGGGTTGGATCCGGGCCGGGGTCAGCCCGACCCGGCGGCGCCATCCCCCGGTCGTCTTGCGGATCGACCTGGGGAGGCCGATGAGCATCGTCGCGGGCGCATCGGCGACGACGAACAACGGCGCCGCCACGAGGAGCAGGAGGACATGTTGGACCATGTGGGCGGAGCCAAGAGCTCCGGCCGCTGCGTCGAGTGGCGAGATCAGCGCGATGACCAGGGCCACCAGCGCGGCGGTGAAGCACACCCGACGACGTCCATCCGCCCTTCCCCCACCCGAACCTGCTCCCCGTCGAAAGAGCCACAGGGTCGCCCCGAGACCGATGAGGATGAGGGGATCCAGATTCCACGCACCCCACAGATCGTGGGGGGCCGCGGGTTGGCCGGCATGGGCGTGGATCGTCGTCAACATGGCTCCAGCACCAGGGCGGGAAGAGCGATGAACAGGGTGGCGATGAGAAAGAGGATCCCCAGGAGGAATCCAGCGAACATAAGGGAACGGCGGTGATCCTCCCCGCTCGGGTCGTCGGACCATCGCATATACGCCCGGGTCGTCAACACCGCGATCGTCCCGGCGGCGAGGACGCTCACAGTCACGGTGATCACCGATAGCCCCGGAAGTCCCAGCAGTCGGAAGTCCAATCCCCCCGTGGTGCACCCCGCCTCCGCCACCAGGTAGACCAACCAGAAGGTGAGATACCAGATCACCGGTCCGGCCAAGAATAGGACCAACCACCCCGGGAGACGTCTCCGGAGGGACGGGTGCGTACTCATGTCAGGAGGGGTGTCAGGTAGAGGGTTGCGAACCCGATCACCCAGATCACTGCCAGGGCCGCCCAGTAGAGGGCGACGTTGGCCACCGGGACGTGTCGCCGCGCCGTGTATCGACCCCGAACCGCCCAGTAGAGGGTCATGAGTGCCATCACGATACCGGCGACTGCGACCATGAGACAGAACCAACCCATGACGTGGAAGATCGACCCATAGGCGTGGGTCTGGGAGTCGAAGACAACACCGGTGACTTCGAGGGCCTGCACCGCCACTCCGATACCGCCGAGGGCAGCCGCCACCGCCAACCCCACCCTGAGACGGCGCTGGTCGTCGGCCTTGATCCCGTGCAGGGCCCGATACATGGACACTGCTCCCGCCAGGACGAGGGCCCCTGCCACAACGGCGGCTCCGGGGGCGGGCAGTGAGATACCCGGTGGGGGCCAGTCCAGGTTCTCCAATCGCAGATAGAAATAGGCGAGCAGGAAACTGGTGAAGGCGATACCGAGGAATAGGATGAGCAGACCCGTCCCCCAGCGGGCCAGGGCGAGACTCCCTCCGACCCGGACCGGTATCCGGTGTCTCTCCTCGAATGCCAGCTCCTCCTCCTCGGTGATCGCGGCGTCCTCGGGCCAGTTCCAGCCGATCACGGCAACCACGATCACGAGTGCACCCGCCAATGCCCCCAAGCGCAGCTTGAGGAGCTCGGCGGCGAAGATGGCCACTGTCCCCAGGGCGGCAACCAACGGCCAGATCGAGGGACCGGCGACCCGGAACACCTCCTCGGGATCGGCGTCGGAGGTGCCGGTTATGAGGGCGGCCCGCCACCGCAGTGGCCATTCGGAGAGGGCGTGCACCAGCCTCTCGTCGTCGAGATCGCCCCCGTGGAGGTCCTTCTGGTCCCAGAGAGGGTGGCGACCGTGAACGATGGGCGGCACCGAGTAGCTGTGCTGGAGGGGCGGTGAGGAGACGGCCCACTCCAGGGTGTCGCCACCCCAGGGATTGTGCCCGGCGGGCGCCCCCCGGAAATGGGTGTGAACGACATTGGTCACGAAGACCACGAAACCGCCGACGATGATGAACACCCCGATCGTGGAGATGAGGTTGTAGGTCTCCCAGCCGAGACCGGCCGGATAGGTGTAGATCCGCCGGGGCATCCCCATGAGCCCCACGATGTGCATGGGGAAAAAGGTCACGTTGACCCCGATAAAGAGCAGCCAGAAGTTCCACTTCCCCAATCGCTCGTTGAGAAGACGCCCGGTGAACTTGGGGAGCCAGTAGTAGACGCCGGCGAACATGGGGAAGGCAACACCCCCGATGAGGACGTAGTGGAGATGGCCGACCACGAAATAGGAGTCGTGGGCCTGCAGGTCGAATGGGACCGACGCCACCATCACCCCCGTGATACCCCCGAGAACGAAGAGCGCCAGAAACCCCACGACGAAGAGGAACGGCGTCTTCCACACCGGTCTTCCCTCCCAGATCGTGGCCAGCCAGGCGAAGATCTGCACTCCGGCTGGTATCGCGATCACCATGCTCGCCGCCGAGAAGAAGCTGAGAACGATGGGCGACAACCCCACCGAGAACATGTGATGGGCCCAGAGCCCGAAGGAGAGGAATCCCACCGCCACCATGGCGGCGACCAACCAGGTGTACCCCACGATGCGCCGTCGCACGAACACCGGCAACACCATCGACACGATCCCGGTCGCCGGAAGGAACTGGATATAGACCTCGGGGTGACCGAAGATCCAGAACAGGTGCTGCCAGAGGAGGGAGCTTCCACCCGCCCCCGGGTTGAAGAACTGGGTGTCGAATCCTCTATCCAACTCGAGGAGGAGGCTGCCCACGATGAGAGGGGTGAAGGCGAAGAGAATCATGAAGGCCATCACCAGGACCGCCCAGGCGAACAGGGGCATCCGCGCCAGGGTCATCCCGGGAGCGCGCATCTTGAGCACCCCGATGATGATCTCGATGGCGGCGGCGATGGCCCCCACCTCGGCGACACCGAGACCGAGAACCCAAAAGTCGAGGGCGAGATCCGGCGAGAACTCGGGACCGCTCAGCGGGGTGTACCCGAACCATCCGGCGTCGGGAACCGCACTGAAGAGGGTGCTCGAGTAGTAGAGGAGACCGCCCAGCAGGAAGGTGAAGTAGGCGAAAGCCCCCAGTCGGGGAAACGGCATCTCCCGGGTCCCGAGAAGGAGTGGCAGGAGGAGGATGGCGAACCCCTCGAAGATGGGGAGGATCACAAGGAACATAGTGACCGAGCCATGGTTGGTGAAGAGTTCGTTGTAGAGCTGGGGGCCGACGAGATCGTTGTCGGGGACCGCCAGTTGGAGCCGCATCACGACCGAGTCGACGGTTCCGCCCAGGAGCAGGAAGAAGAATCCTGTCAAGATGAGCCGTCTTCCAACGGCATCGTTCTGGACCGCCCGCAGCCGCCCCCACAGACCGGGTGGGTCGTCCCAGAGACGATCCAGCTCCACATCGGTGGAAGGAGCCTCCACCGTGGGGGTGTCGGCATACGGTACGTGGCCGGGGGTGCGGTCACTCATTCCAGACCCTCGAGATAGGCGAGCAGGGCAGCCATGTCCTCCTCACCGATCGGGAGGTCGGGCATGTTGACGCCCTCCTTGATCTCCTGTGGATCGCCCACCCAGTCGGCGAGATGCTCGGGGGTGTTGGGGAGCGTCGCCGCGGCGAGGGTCTCCCGGGTGGCGAGATGGGTAAGATCGGGGCCCGTCGTGCCGACGGCGTCGGTGCCCTCGATGGTGTGACAATCGGCACAGCCAACCTCCGAGAACACCTCTCGACCCCGTGCCGCGACCTCCCCGACCGGCTCGGCGGCCTGCTGCGACTGGGTGGCCAGCCACGCCTCGAACTCGGCGGGCGATTCCGCCACGGCGAGGAATCCCATCTTGGCGTGCTGGGTTCCGCAGAACTCGGCGCACACGCCCCGATACTCGCCGGGCTCGTCGGCCGAGAACTCCATGGTGTTGACCCTGTCCGGCAACAGGTCGAGCTTGCCCCCCAGGGATGGTACCCAGAAGCTGTGAATCACATCGGCAGAGGAAAGTCTCAGCTCGACGGGACGACCCACCGGCATGTGGATCTCGTTGGCGGTGGTCACGTCGTGGTCGGGATAGTGCACCTCCCACCACCATTGGTGGCCGATCACGTCGACGACAACGGCGTCACCACTGCCGCCGACGGGAAGGATTCGCATCGCCGCCAGGGTGACCCCGAACACCACGGTGACGACGACGACCGGCAGCACTACCCCGCCACCAACGATCCAGCGGTGCGAGGAGGACCCCATCCCTCGATCGGATCCCTTATCCCGGAACAATCCCGACACCAACAGAACCGCGAACAGGATGAAGACCACCAGCCCAAGCCCGAACATAAACCACCACACGTCGGCCATCTCGGCAGCGACAGGCCCCCGGGGGTCGAGGCTTCCGAAGACGTCATTCGGCATCAGTGACCTCCCTCACCACGAGCATGGGTTCGACCTTATCAGCGGCGTGCGAAGCGGTGGGACAACCCGAGATCGGTTCTGTGAAGGATTTCCGCGGTCTGAACGCGGTTTTTACTCACAGTTCGAACTCGGCCCGCCGGTGTAGTCTGAGGTGCCGATACCCAAGGTGGTGTCTCCTCGGGACCATGGGCCCTTGAGGTTTCGCGGCGCCGCGTGGACAATAGGGAGGAAAGGAGAGATCGGTATGTCTGTTATTGCCGTAGCCATCGACACATCACCAGCAACGCCCACCGTGATCGAAAGGGGGATTGAGCAAGCCCGGTGGGCATCCGCCGAGTTGCATGTGATCCACGTGTTCCGCCCCCTGACGTCGGTGTACGGCGTCGAGGGCCCGTACGTGGTCGAGGACGCTTCCATCCAGGAGGCCGAACTGGAGAGACTCTGGGATATGGCCACTCCCATCCTGGACGGATCCGGGCTCGACTGGGTACGCGTCGACCGGGTTGGTCACCCAGCGAGGGAGATCGCCGGGCACGCCCGAGACGTCGGAGCAGATCTCGTCGTGGTGGGGACACGGGGCAGAGGTGAGATCTCGTCGCTCCTGCTCGGATCGACCAGCCACGGTGTCATCCACGACGTGGACTGCGACGTGTTGGTAGTGAAGAACCACACCGCCGACACCGTCGAGAACGGCTGAACGACGGGGGATGGGCGGTTAGATGGTCGTCTTCGATCTGTGGTAGTAGCGGAGGGCCTTGTCCTGCACCGCCACGAGAGGCTCACCCGGCGAGGACCTGCCGATAGGCGGCGACGTACCCTTCGGCCATCCTCAGATGGCCGAAGTATGCCACCGCCCTGCGCCGACACTCCTCTCGGTCGAGACCGCCCAAGCCATCGACGGACTCAGCCGCCGCAGCAACGTCGTCCACGAGAAACCCGGTCACACCGTGGTCCACCAACTCCGACATGGCTCCTCGCCTCCAGGCGATCACGGGTGTCCCCAATGCCAGACTCTCGATCACGACGAGGCCAAACGGCTCGTCCCATCTCAGCGGCATGACCAGCGCCGCGGCCTCCCTGACCAGGTCTGTCATCTCGGTCCGCGATAGCCAGCCGACATACTCGATCCTCTTTGATCGCAGATGTGGACGGATCCGCTCATCGAAGAACGACTGGTGTTTCGGCTCCAGACCTCCTGCGAGCACGATGGGGCGATCGGCCGACTTGGCGACGGCGATGGCGAGATCCGGCGCCTTTTCGGGGGCAATCCGACCCACGAAGACCAACCGATCGCTGCCCCGCCCACCAGGGGCGAAATCAGCGAGCCGGATCCCGTTGCCGACGGTGGCGATGTAGTTCAGCTCGGGGAGGAAGGCGCGCTCGGCGTGCGACAGCGAGACGAACGGATGGTCCCTGAAGCGGTTGAGCACGATATGGTTGTTCCGGTCCCAGGCCGCACCGTGCAGGGTCGTCAGGAGGGGCATGGGGAGGAGGGGCGCATACCCCAACGCATGCACATGGAGGTGGGAGTGGACAACATCGACGCCAAGACGCACCGACTCGCTCATGGCGACGGCGACGTGGAGCTCCTCCACTACCCGAGCGTCGGGCGGCCCAGTGTGATCGGCGGGGTCTGTCAGGAAACTCGGCACCGTCTCGTGGAGCGTGGCTGAGGTAATAGACCCGGCGGGAGCGAACACCGTGACCTCGTGGCCCAGCTCGACCAGACCCTCGGTGAGATCGTGACACACCCGCTCCCATGGCCCGTATCCGTCGGGTGGGAATCCGTGGGAGATGGGGGCAACCATGCCGATGTGGAGCTGATCACCGCCCATGATGGGCCGGGCCTGCTGCCGGGGCTGCGCAGACAGCCGATCCCGTCCGGAGGGCGCCCAAGCTGGCGAGCGTGGCTTCGGCCCCGCAGTTCAGATTGACACCATGTTCGAGTCTGGACAAGCTGCACTCTCCTCTGGCCGCTGCGGCAGCAGAATACCTCTCTGGTCACGGCCCAAACCCGACTCGCTCCCCCGCCTTCGACCGGTCCGAACGATCGATGGCCATGCACACGATGGGCCCTCGGCGTCTAATACCGCGGATTCATCGGCGCCGTACGACAATGACACCCTATGGTCACCGTCACCCGCACCCATCATCGGCTCGAGCCCGATCCCACGCGAGTGGTGGGAAGGCCGTTCGTGCCCGGCCATGCCAACTTCGGCGGGGTGGCGAGCCGTGTCGGACTGATCATCGACAGGACCTCGGCGCTGAGCGACGAGGAGGTCGACGCCGAGATTCGCTCCACCCGATCCGGCGCCTTGGGGCGACACCGGGATATCGACTCGACATGGCACCGAAACGCGGACATGGCCTTGGACCTGGTCGCTGCCGACGGGATTCGCCTCGAGGGCGATCGTCGCACTCTCCTCGGCATGATCTTCACTCAGGAGTACGCCTTCGAGGCGGCAGCCCTGTGCAACCCGTCCGTCGTTCCAATCGACGATCCCGACGAGCGGGACGATTTGAGCTTCGTCATGAGCACTCGTGCGATCGGCGAAGGTCACATCTCTTCCATCGCCTTCCAGACTGGCCGGGTGTCGGCCGACGGCACCGTGACCATCGACGAAGGCTCGAGATGGGCCTGCAATGGAACCCGTCGCCCGGCGTCGTTCGAGCAAGTCGTCTTTCGTCAACGACTGCGGGAGTTGGGCGCCGACAACGACCTGTCGGAGCGCGTCCTCGCCGAGCTGTCACCCCGCTTCTCGATCGAGGACCTCGAGGAGGCTCTCGCCCACCTGAGGGGAGGCGAAGTGGACGGGGCGCTTCGATTCGAGACCGAACGGGCCATGCATTGGCTCGCAGCGTCGAACTACGAGGTGAGCTTCCCCGAGGTGCCGCTGGCCGAGCGGGTGTTGTCGCCGGCCAGTCCGGCCGAGAGCCGCGGTATGGAAGACGCCCGCTTCGTACGCTTCACCGACGAAGATGGCTCGGTCCGTTTCTACGCCACGTACACCGCCTTCGACGGATTCGAAGTGCTTCCCCAGCTCATCGAGACTGCAGACTTCCAGACGTTTCGTGTCGCCACCCTGGCGGGAGCCCGCAGCAAGGGCATGGCGCTGTTTCCTCGCCGGGTCGGAGGAGACTTCATGGCTCTGGCCAGGACCGACAACGAGAGCACGTTCGTGATGCGCTCCGATCATGTCCGTCACTGGGACGCGGCCGAGCTGGTGCTACGGCCCACGGAGCCGTGGGAAGTGGTGCAGGCCGGGAACTGCGGTTCCCCCCTGGAGACATCCGATGGTTGGCTGGTCGTGATGCATGGTGTGGGACCGATGCGCCGCTATGTCCTTTCCGCCGTCATGTTGGACCTCGACGAGCCGACCAAGGTCATTGGACGCCTCCGGGATCCCCTGTTGGAGCCGGACGAGTCGGAACGCAACGGGTACGTCCCCAATGTCGTGTACTCATGCGGAGGCTTGCTCCACGGCGACGTCCTCGTCATCCCCTACGGGTATGCGGATTCGGCAATCAGAATGGCCACGGTCTCGCTGGCCGAACTCGTCTCGTCGCTCCGCTGAGCCGAGATCGCCACTCATCATTCGTAGGAGTGGGACAATGACAGCGGTCGCATTTTCTAACCGACCAGGAGGGCATTGTGGCGAACAAGGACAAGGGCGGGAAGAGCAACAAGAAGGTTCCTACCAAGAACCTGAAAGAGAAGCGTCGGGACAAGAAGGCCAAGCGCGACGCGGCCGACAACAGACAGAACATCATCACCTGACCCGGAAAC
>WHUC01000203.1 GCA_009377435.1 Acidimicrobiia bacterium | reverse complement strand
ATCGACTCCCTAGTGGTCTGTCGCAGAAATAGCTACGCCGTCTCGCCGGCCCTGGACGCCGCTTGCTGCGTCCTCGTCCTCGAAGCACCGCCCCGGGTGCGCCTTCGTCCTGCGTCCTTGCCATCGGCGCCGATGGCTCGGCGACACCGCGGCATCAATTCAGCGACAGACCACTAGTTCAGATACGAAAGTGAGAAGGCGGGTTCCCATCGGGAGACGACCCTACCGTAGCGGGCGAAGGCCTCGGGAGCGTCACCTTCGGCTAGGGCCCGGAGGGAGAGAGCCACCTCCTCGACCGAGTCGTCGAGCACGAGGTCGGCATCACCGAATAGACCACCAACGCTGGAGTAGTCGAGCTCGAGCACCGCGTCTGGTGAGGCGAACGAGTCGAGCCAATCCCCCAGACCCGAAACCTCCGCGGCCACGGGCGATGGGTTCATCGTCTGCTCCAGAATGTCGGCAGCCTCCTCGATCCGCACCAATGCCTCCGCCACCGGGGTCCGGTAGACGATCCCCATGTCACCCGACGATTGCTCGATCACCTTCTCATCGGGAGAGAAGGCCACGAACCACCGCATGGGTACGTGCCAGGGCGAGGTGAGAATGTGGGATCTGACAGGGCGACCCGAGCGTAGGGCGCCGACAAGCACCCCCCGGGCCCACTCCGCGACCTCGGCGGGGATGAGGGCGGATCTGTCGAAGACCACGGACAGACCAACCACCGCCTCGAGAACGCGGAACTCGAGATTCCGGGGACAGGACAGAAGTCGACCATCCCATTCGAGGGTGCGCATCGGAGGTTCTGCGGTGTCGACCATGCCCCATGGCTCGACCATGGAAGCGATCATCCCCAGATCGACGATCGGTTCCACCGGCGTCAGTTCCGCCTCGGGAACGTAAACCCTGAGTTGCGCGGTCTTGATCATCGAGCCGAGCGTAGGCATATCACACCCCTCACGCCACCCCGCCATGCACGACCCTGCCAGGTCCCGATAGAATGCCGTCCACGCCACCACGAGTGACCTTTGGGTTTGTCTAGACGACATCGATCAATCGATCCGGTACCGGTGCTATCAGCGCTATTCGCTGACGGCGGCCTATCGATTGCCCGACCCATATCACCGACCAATCAGGTCCCGCCCCGGGCGGGACCTGATTGTGAGACACCACCCAACCCGAAACAGTGCTCCGTTGACACCAACCGTCCCTGACCAGTCTCCTAGGAGGAAATACCGATGACCCTGAGCGAGGTCGCCCCACGTCACCGAGAGCTGGGTCTCGACGACGACACCGTCCTCGAGATGTACCGACTCATGCTGACGGCACGGCGTATGGACGACCGGATGTTCGCCCTCAATCGCCAGGGCAGGGCACCCTTCGTGGTGGGCTCCTCCGGTCATGAGGGTGTCCAGGTGGCAGCAGCGATGGCCCTCGACAAGGACGCCGATTGGCTCCTCCCCTACTACCGCGACATGGGTGTGGTCCTGGCCTGGGAGATGGCGCCCGTGGATGTGTTTCGGGCGACGTTCGCCCGGGGGGACGACCCCACCTCCGGTGGAAGACAGCTACCCAATCATTGGTCGAGTCGCGACCTGCGGATCATCACCCAATCGTCGTGCATCGCAACCCAGTTTCCCCACGCCGTGGGGATAGCCCACGGCCTTCGCACCAGGGGCGACCCCGGAATAGTCGCCGTCTTCGGGGGCGAGGGATCCACCTCGGAGGGCGACTGGCACGAGGCGATGAACTGGGCGGGGATCCATCGGCTACCACTCATCTTCATCATCGAGAACAACCAGTACGCCATCTCCGTGCACAGTGACGAGCAAGTCGCCGGAAGGATCGCCGACCGGGCAGCCGGATACGGATTCACCGGCGAGTTCATCGACGGCAACGACGCCCTCTTGGTCTACGAGACCGTGCATCGGGCTGCGGAACGGGCCCGGGCGGGCGAGGGGCCCATCCTCATCGAGGCGGAGACCTACCGCTACTACGCCCACACCTCCGACGACAACGACACCCTCTACCGGACCCGGGAGGAGGTAGACGAGTGGCGTCGCAACGACCCGGTGGTGGCCCTGAAGCAGTATCTCGTCGAACACCGGCTGCTATCGGAGGCCACCGAGAGCGACATCGACACCGTCGTACTCTCCGAACTTGCCGATGCCGTCAAGGAGGCCGAGGCGAGTCCGGTGGGCGACAACCCCACGGAGCATGTGTACGCCCGCGTGATCGAGCCCGCCGAGGCCGTCACCGAATCCGAGCCCGAACCCGAGGGCGAGGTTGTGAACCTGATCACCGCAATCAACCGCTCCCTCCACGAGGTGATGGCGGCCCATGACGACACACTGGTATTTGGACAGGATGTCGCCGGTCGCAAGGGAGGGGTGTTCAAGGCGACCGAGGGGCTCACCGCCGAGTTCGGTGGGGAGAGATGCTTCAACACACCCCTGGCAGAATCGGTAATCATCGGGGCGGCCCTAGGTTTCGCCGCCGCCGGGTACCGGCCGATCCCCGAGATCCAGTTTGCCGACTACATCCATCCCGCCTTCGACCAGATCGTTTCCGAGGTCGCCCGTATCCACTACCGCTCCAATGGCGAGTGGTGTGCCCCCATGGTGATCCGCACCCCGTTCGGTGCCGGGATCCACGGCGCCCTCTACCACTCCCAGTCGATCGAGGCGTACTACACCCACGTCCCCGGTCTCAAGGTCGTGGTGCCCTCGACGCCGGCCGATGTCAAGGGACTCCTCTTCAGTGCCGTCGACGACCCCGACCCGGTCATGTTCCTCGAGCCCAAGAAGCTCTACCGACTCGGCAAGGGCGTCTACCCGGAGGGGGAGCACATCGTGCCACTGGGCAGGGCGTCCATCCGCCGTCCCGGTTCCGATCTCACCCTCCTCACCTACGGGGCGATGACACATTTCAGTCTCGAGGCGGCCGAGGAGCTGGCCGGGGATGGCATCGATGCCGAGGTCATAGACCTCCGCAGCCTCAAGCCGCTCGACTGGGCAACGATCGAGTCCTCCGTGCAGAAGACATCCCGGGTGCTCATCATCCATGAGGACAACGAGTTCGTCGGGTACGGTGCCGAATTGGCGGCACAGGTCGCCGACAAGGCTTTCGAATGGCTCGACGCACCGATCAAGCGTCTCGCCCTCGGTGATCATCCGGCCATGCCGTACGCCCTGGAGATGGAGAACATGGTGTACATAAACCCGGGGATGATCGCCGAGCGGGCCCGCCAGCTGGCGTCCTACTGAGCGGTCCCATCCCT
>WHUC01000025.1 GCA_009377435.1 Acidimicrobiia bacterium | reverse complement strand
GAACTCGCCGAACACTTCGGGATTGGCGTCGATCTGTGGTCGGCGACCTCCTACAAGCGTCTCCGCGAGGAGGCGATGACGGCCGAGCGCTGGAATCGTCTCCACCCCACCGAGGAAGCGCGGACCCCCCAGGTGACGTCGCTCCTCTCCGGGCTACCGGGACCAATCGTCGCCGTCTCTGACTACATGAAGGCCGTCCCCGACCAGATTTCGGGGTGGGTACCTTCCCCGTACACCACCCTGGGCACCGACGGATTCGGGCGGTCCGACAATCGGACCGCCCTACGCGACTTCTTCGAAACCGATCATCGCTATGTCATTGCCACCGTGGCTTCGGAACTGGTCCGGGCCGGACATCTGAAGCCGTCGGTGTTAAACGAGGTCCTGGAGCGGTACGAAATAGATCCGGATCGGCCGGAACCCCGCATCTCGTTCTAGGAGAAAGGGTCCCATGAGACGGGCGGATAACGGATAATGGGACGGTGAATCCTACCGACCGCCACCGGAGGCCGCAGAAGGGGGTCGCCGCCCTGATCTCGGGTGCGATCCTGATCGTGCCGATCCTCGCCGCCGTAGTCGCCGCCTGGTGGTTGGCCCGGGCCCTCCCCGAGCCCCGCTCGGCGTTTGAGGTGATCCTGTGGTGGTCCACCCTGCTCGGACTCTCATTCTTGGCGGCGTGGGCCGCCGACAAGCTGATGCGGCCGTTTGTCGGAGGACTCGACCGGGTGTTCCCGGATTTCGGCACGGTGGGCACGGCTGCCGCGGTGACGCTGCTACTCCTCGTTACTGGATTCCTCCCCGGGCTCGGTGACAACGGCGCCCCCACCTTTGGAGCTCTTCCCGGAGGGCTCGTCTCGGCCGCCGACGACCTGGCGGGCGACGACCAGCCCGGTCAGCCGCCGACATCGAGCCGCGGAGACGGACCGGGCAGCACCGAGCCGAGCGATCCCTCGCTTCCTCCAAACAGCGGATCTGCCGCTCCGGTCACCACCACGACCGCTCCCCCGCCCACCACCACCCCCACCCCGCCAACGGAACCCGAGCACGAAGACGACCCGGGCACCACCTTCCCCCTCGACCTACCCGAGCCGACTACCACAACAACTACCACAACGACCACCACAACGACCACGACTACCGCCCCGGTGATCACCGTCGGCCCACCGCCGACAGTCCCTCCCCTTAGCGCCAACCCCGACGCTGAGTCGATCTTCGCCGGAGAGAAGGCGATCACCGTCAGACCCCTTGCCAACGACTCGGGAATGGGTCTGGTCCTGATGGCGGTCACCGGAAACGAGCTGGGGACGACGGCGCCCTCCACGGACGGGAAGACCTTCGACTATCGCGCTCACAACGGCGCCACCGGTGTCGATAATCTCGACTACGAGATGTGCGATGACTTGGCACGCTGCGCCACGGGCGAGATCACAATCGAGGTGGCCGCTCCACCGCGACCTATCCCGACCCCCGACAAGATGACCGTTCTCGCCGGCGAAACCTCGATCGTCGACGTCTTGGCCAATGACAACGGTCGGGGGCTGACCCTCAGCCTCGTCCGGCCCATGGTGCGGACGGCCACGGCGAGCGCACCGTTCGACCTCGGTGAGGCCTCGATCCGCCCCGACCAGACCATCGAGTACCGGGCCTATCGGAGTGTCTCCGGTGTGGACATCATCGAGTACCGGGTCTGCGACAACGACGGTGACTGCGCCACGGAGGATCTGACGGTCGCGCTCGATCCCCAACCAAGGCCGATCACCGCACCCGACTCCGCCACCGTCACCGCCGGGGACACGGTCATCATCGATGTCCTCGCCAACGACAATGGGGAGGGGCTGACGGTGAGGTTGATGGGACTCGGACTTTTCGCCACGACCAGAGCACCTGATCTGGGGGTCGTGGTGGTTCTCGCCGATCAGACCATCGAGTACCGGGCCCACCGCAGTGTCTCCGGAATCGACCAATTCCGGTACGAGGTCTGTGATTCCGACCGCGATTGTGCGTTTGGGAATGTCAGGGTCACGGTCAAGCCGCAACCCACGCCCGTAACCCAACCCGACGGAGCCGTCGCCTACTCCGGTGAATCGAGGAGGGTCGATGTCCTTGCCAACGACAACGGCGACCGGCTCACCGTCGACAGGCTGCTGGGGAGACACCGCCTGGGCAGGGCCACGATAGTCGGTCGCACAGAAGTGAGATTTCGCGCCAGAGCCAACACGCGAGGAGTGGACACCATCCGGTATCGCACGTGCGACGCCGACGGCGACTGCGCCGTGGAGCGGTTGACCGTGAGAGTGAGGGCCCGACCCAGACCCGTGACACGACCCGACAGCGCCATCGTCCCCGCCGGCAGCACTGTCACCATTGACGTTCTCGGCAACGACAAAGGCGACCGGCTCACCATCGACAGGCTGCTGGGGACACGCCGCCACGGCAGGGCCACGATAATCGATGGTACGACGGTGCGGTATCGGGCCCACGCCAACACGTGGGGGTTGGACACCTTCCGATATCGAACATGCGACGCCGACGCGGATTGCGCCGATCCCGAGTCGATCACCGTGCTGATCAGACCACGGGGCAACCGCCCGCCCGAGATCGACAGGAGTGAGACCCGCTGACATGATGGACTCTGGACCCGTCAACGAGAACGTGCCCGAGATCGAACCCGGGGATGTGTCTGACGATGTCACCCTCATCGACGTCCGCGAGCCGGACGAGACCGCGGGCGGTTATATCCCCGGGGCGACCCTCGCCCCCCTCGTCGGGGTTCTCGATGTCACACGCGATGTGGCACCCGACCGAACCACACCGATCGTGCTGTACTGCGCGGCGGGTACGAGATCGAGGAAGGCGGCCGCGGACCTCCTCGAGTCCGGATACACCGACGTGGCGTCCCTCACCGGTGGATACCAACGCTGGGTCGCCGAGCACCGACCGACCGCGGGGAGATCCGACCTGTCCAGATACGCCCGCCACCTGGTGATACCCGAGGTGGGGGTGGCGGGACAAGAACGCCTCCTCGACTCCTCGGTCGCCGTGATCGGGGCCGGCGGGCTGGGCTCGCCGGTGGCGCTGTATCTTACCGCCGCCGGGGTGGGGCACCTCACTCTGATCGATGACGATGTGGTCGATGAGACCAACCTGCAACGCCAGATCCTCCACGACACGCCGAGCATCGGTGAGTCCAAGACCGGGAGCGCAGCACGCCGGCTCAAGGCCCTCAACCCCAACGTCGAGGTCAGCACGATCCCGGAGAGGATCAGCGCACGAAATGCCATCGAGTTCCTCGATGGTCACGACGTGATCATCGACGGTGCCGACAACTTCCCGACCAGATATCTGGTCAACGACGTCTCTGTTCATCTGGGCACACCGGTCGTCCACGGTTCGATCTTCCGTTTCGAGGGTCAGATCGCCGTCTTCCACCCGCCAGTGGGTCCGTGCTACCGCTGTCTGTTCCCCCAACCCCCACCCCCGGAGTTGGCCCCGAACTGCGCCGATGCCGGGGTCATAGGGGCCCTGCCCGGTGTTATTGGGTCGCTCCAGGCGATGGAGGCCATCAAGCTGATTCTCGGGATCGGGGATCCCCTCGTGGGAAGGCTAATGATCCATGACATCCTCGCCTCGGAGGTCAGCACGATTCGCATCCCCATCGACCCCGACTGCCCCTCGTGTGGCGTCGGGGGTCCTCCGGAGCTGATCGATTACGACGAGACCTGCATCAGGAGGGCGGTGTGAAACACACGTCACACACCGCGACACGGCCTCGTAGGTGATCCGTTTTCCCACCGAGATCGTGGACATCATGATCAAACACGCCGTCAGCGGTCTGCCCAACGAGGCGTGCGGTCTGCTCGCCCTTCACGGGAACGTCGTCCGGCGGGTCTACTGCCTCGAGAACGTGGCGGCATCTCCCGATCGGTTCACCATCGACCCCGACGGTCATCATGATGCCGTGATCGACGCCGACGAGAACGGATGGGAGATCGCCGCCTCGTTTCACTCCCACCCCGATGGCAGGGAGCAGCCCTCGGAGACCGACATCGAGATGTCCCCCGGCGCCGAATGGCTCCATGTGATCCTCGGTATGGGCTCGTCTCTTCCCAGTATCGGCGTGTATCGGGTCGGAACAAGGGCCGTCCCCTGCACATTCCGAATCGGGTAATCACGTCGAGTGTGTAACCAGGCCTAACCAGCGCGACCCACAGCACAGTCGACACCGAGATTCCCGCCCCACGGGTCGACTGTGAAACCAGGCCTAACCAGCGCGACCCACAGCACGGTCGACGGTGGGTGTCGTCAGTCGGGGTCGATGGCTTCGGCTGCGGAGCGGAGCAGTTTGGTGAGGAATCTACGGACGACGGCGAGGAGGCTCCCGGCGAACAGGGCCAGCCCGTTCACGGGGCCGGACTCCGATTGGCCCGGCGAGCGGCTTCCCCCCGCACTGCCGCCAGTCGGGGAAGAGCCCTCGGGGACACCCCCCGGTGTAGCCGTTGCCGAAGTTTCGGCGGAACCGGCACCCAGCTTTCCCTCGAGACAAGTGACAAAATCCCCGATGAGACGGCTTGAGATCTCGTTGATGAGACCGGTACGACCGAACTGAGCCGCCGGCCCGGAGAGAGTGATATCGGCGTCGATGGTGACATCGGTGGCATCCGATCCCGCCTCGGCCAGGGAGTACACCAGGTTGACCTGTCCTCGGCTACCGCCACGCCGGTCGGTCCCCTTGCCATTGATGGTTGCTCGTCGATCGGTCTCCTCGGCCGTGATGGTGGCCGTCCCCTCGAAGGTTGCGGTCATGGGCCCGAGCCGAACCGACACCTTCCCCTCGTAGCCATCATCGGACTCACCGGTGAGCTCCGCACCGGGAAGACAATCGGCGACGGACGGGACGTCCTGAAATGCCTCCCACACCTTGTCAGCCGGTTGAGACACCTGGAACTCGTGTTCGATCTTCATCAACGCACCTTCTCTCGCTCGTCTGACGCTACCACCGGCCGCCTAGAGGATGTGATCCCCTTGCGGTCACGCAGGGACCCGCCGCCCAGTCCGTTGCGAACCGCAAGGACCTCGGAGACGACCGCCATCGCGATCTGGCGGGGGCCGTCGGCGCCGATGTCGAGACCGGCGGGACCGTACAGCCTCTCCCGATCCCGGTCGGGGATCGCGACGCCCGACTTGACGAGATCGTTGAGGAGCCGTTGCAGTCGCCGACCCGGACCGAGGGTACCGATGTAGTCGACCTCGGTTCCCAGGACGGCCCCGAGGTAGTCGAGGTCACGAAGATAGTTGTGGCTCATGATCACCACCGAGGTGCCCGGGCCCAGATCCACCGCCGCAGGGAGCTCGGATGGTCGACAGTTGACCAGTGAGACCGCCTCGGGAAACCGGCCCTGGTCGAGAAAGGAGCTCCGATCGTCGACCACGGTCACATCGAACCCCACCTCACTGGCGTAGCGGACCACCGGAACCGCATCGTGACCGGCACCACAGACCACCAGTGTCGGAGCCGCCCCGACCACCTCGAAGAAGTGGGGTGCTCCATCAACGTCGATCCGTCGGTGCCTGCGGTCGGCGAGGACCTCGGCCGCGTCGCCATCGACAAACTCGTCGTCGCTGCCGTGCCGCACGGTTCTGGTGGGCTCGGGACCGAGCGCATGGATAAGCACCCCGAGACGGCTCTCGTGTGCTTCGATCAGGTCGGCGAGGGCGACGGCGCCCTGGGCGGGCTCGATTAGGACCTCGGTGACACCGTTACAACCGATCCCCCATCCCCAGATCTCGTCGTCATCGGAACTGAGATCGAACGAGACGATCCGTGCCCGCCCCTCGGCTATCACACCGGTCGTCTCGTCGTGGAGGGCGGAGTCGAGACAGCCCCCACTCACCGACCCCACCGAGGTGCCATCTGCGGAGATGACCTGACGGGCGCCCAGACCGCGGTAGGTCGAGCCTCGCACCCCCACCACGGTCACCAGAGCGAAGTCGACACCCCGCTGACTCCACTGCCGGACGGTCTCGAGTACGGGGTCGGTCATCAGTGCGGCCTCTCCCCGGCGAGGAGATCGAGGGCGTGACCCACGACCGGGAGTAGGGCGTCGAGACCTTCGGCGGCGGCGCGGGAGGAACCGGGGAGGTTACACACCAGCGTGGACCCAATCGTGCCCGCCTCGGGGCGTGACAGCGCCGCCATCGGCGTGTGGAGGAGACCCGCGGCGAGGAGAAGATGGACGATTCCCGGGGCGGGGCGTTCGATGACATTCCGGGTTGCCTCCGGGGTGACATCACGGGGTCCGAACCCGGTCCCGCCGGTGGTGAGGATCAGGTCGGAACCGGCAGCCATCTCCTTTAGTGCCGTCGCGATGTCCTGTCGGTCATCGGGGACCACCCGGCGGGACACGACTTCGAAGCCCGCGGCTGTGAGTCTCTCCACGAGTAAGTCACCCGACTCATCCGTCCGGACTCCCTCCGTCACACCATCACTGGCGGTGAGCACGGCGGCACGTCTCTGCGTCATCGGTGCTTACGGTACCCTGAACCGCCGGCGAGGCAACCACTCTGAACTTTTCGGGTTCAACCGCACTGGGTAGGGCTGGGAACCCAGGGTTGGGGGCGGGGTGGGGGAGGCCTACCCGTCGGAGGGCTTCGGAGTAGAGAACATGTCGACCAGACCCATCACGGTGAAGGGGAGGGCCGGGGCGAAGACGAGACTCACGAGTGGGAGGAACCTGTTTCCCGCCAGCACCACCACGGCCACCACGATGGCGGCGATCCCACGGCGATGCCATGTGGTTCCCTCGGGTCGGGAGAGCGACGACACCGCCCCGGCGGCATACCCGGCGATCAGCACCCCGAGCGGATCACGGAGGATCAGAAGTGGGAGTCCGGCGGCGAGGGTTACACCCATGGCGATAAGCACCCCGATGGGCCAATCGACACGGCGCGACATCCTCGCCGCCACCACGAATGCCAACGGCACCAGAACCAGTGAGAGGGAGAGTGCAGCCCCGGCGGTCGCCAGGGGATCCCCCCCGATGGGTCCGAACTCCCCCACCGCTCCGGTGACGAAGCCAAACCCCATCGACCAGAAGCTGATGGTGACAACCAGAGTGGCCAGCGCGATCGCCAGCCACTTCCGGTTCGGGGGTAATTCACCGCGTGTGGTCAGGTCAGCCCTTCACGGCACCGGCGGTCATGCCCCGGACGAAGAAGCGCTGGAGGGCGAAGAACACCACCATGGGCAGCACCATCGAGATGAACGCCCGGCGGTAAGAAGATGCCAGGCCTCGCCGAACGCCCCGTTCAACTGGTTGAGGGCGATGGTGAGGATCCGGTTCTGGGGCGCCTCACCGAGGAATACCAGGGCCACCAGGAAGTCGTTGAACACCCAGAGGAACTGGAAGATGGCGAATGACGCCAGGGCGGGCACGGAGAGGGGCACGATGAGCCGGGTGAAGATCTTGAAATGATCGGCACCGTCGATCTCGGCCGACTCGATCACCGATGACGGCAGTGAGCCGATGTAGTTCCTCAGCAGATAGATGGCGAGCGGCAACCCGAATCCGGTGTGGGCCAGCCACACCCCGAGGAAGGAGTTGTTCAGTTGGAGCGGGAACCCGATTCGCACGGTTTCGATCTGCCCCATGTCGACCTGCGGTATCAGGTTGACCAGCCAGCCCACGGCGCCCGACATCCAACTGATGTCCAACTCGGGGCCCCCGGCATAGAGACGGAGGATGGGGATGAGGGCGACATGGAGGGGAACGACGAGAAGGGCGACTACCACCACGAACAGGATGTAGCGACCCCTGAAATCCATCCAACTGAAGGCGTAGGCGGCGAAGGAGGCGATGGTGATCGGCATCACGGTGGCGGGTATGGCCACGATCAGGGTGTTGAGGAACGCATTGGCGAACCCACCCGAGTCGAGTACCTCTCGGTAGTTGTTCAAAGTCCACTGGCCGGTGTCGCCGAGGCTGCCGAATACCGTCCACCAACCCGTGGTGTCGATGGCACCGGGCTCTCGTAACGAGCTGATGAGGAGCCCGACTGCGGGAACGAGCCAGATCAGCACAATCGCAAGGACGATGACCCGAACCACCCACAGGCTTCCCGTGCTTCCCACGCCTCCCTCGGTGCCCTTCGAGGTCTCCACCTGGGGTTCGGTGACGACGGTCATGGGCGGACCCCTGCCATCGGTGTTCGCGGAGGTGCCCCCCTACCGGCTTCGCCGGTGCCTTCCCCCCACATCGTGGGGGGACAAGGGTGGGCGGGTGGAACCATCACGGTCATCGGATTGCCTCCTCGGCACGGAATCGACGGATGTTGAGATACATCACGGGTATCACCGCGATGAACATGAAGACGGCGATGGCGGCACCGCGTCCGAAGTGGCGGAACGTGAACATGTTGCGGATCATCCTCTCCGCGATCACCTCGGTCCCGTCCTGGCCACCGGTCATCACCCACACGATGTCGAAGACCTTGAGGACGTTGATCACCATGGTGGTGAACACCACCACGATCGATGACATGATGCTGGGGACGATCACCCGCCAGAACACCTGGATCTCGGTGGCGCCGTCAATCCGTGCCGCCTCCAGGATGTCCTCGGGGACACCCTTTATGGCCGAGGAGAGGATGACCATGGCGAACCCGGTTTGGAGCCAGACCGGGACGACCTCGTACTCGACCCCTTCATGGGCTCGGGCTCAACCGCCGTCGCCGCTCTGGACACGGGCCGCCACCGATCCCGCCTACGTGGCACTGGCCGAGGAACGGATCTCTGCGTCTTCGCGCGTTCAGGACGCCGTCCTAAACGCGCGAAAAGGGTTCAGCCCGCCCGCGACGCCCGCCACGCCGTGAAGTCGTCGGCGAAACCGACCATCAGGGTCGGGAGCAGGGCGCCGGTGAAGACCCCGCCCGGGGTGGCCACTAGCAGCAAAGTCAACATGTAGACGATTGCGAACCCCACCCCCACCAGCCGGTTGCGCATCACGTCGGGCAGCTCGGGCCGATTGAGGGTCAGGGCCGCTCCCACTCCGAACCCGGCGGCAGCACCCAGCAAAGGTGAGATGAGGCCGAGCACCAGACCTAGCACCAAGAGCAGGCCCATCGACACCAGGGCTCGATTGAGCGGTCCGGGACTGCGCGACACGAAGCCGATGACCACGAAGACGAACGGCGCCACCAACAAGGCGATGCCCAGCAGGCCGATGTCGATTGCCCTCCGTCCCTCAATGCGGGTGAGGGCCGCTGCATACGAGAAGTAGCTGAAAAGCATGACGACGGTGCCGAGACCCAGCGCCAGCCAGTTGCGTCCCCTCGTCGGTTGCCTAGATAAGGCCAGGCGCTAACCCTTGACGGACCCGGCCGTCAGTCCTCTGACGAAGTACTTCTGGAGAGCGAAGAACACCACGAGGGGCAGGATCATGCTGATGAACGCCGCCGCCGGAAGGAGACTGAGCGCTCCTTCGCCTCGCTGCCCGACCAAGCTCGCCAGCTCGACTGTCAACACCGAGTTGGCCGGATTGGCCACACCCAAGAAGACGAGCGCCACCAAGTAGTCGTTCCAAACCCAGAGGAACTGCAAGGTGGCGAAGGCGGCCAGGACGGGCGTCGACAGCGGGAGGATCAGACGCGTGAATATCTTGAAGTGATCGGCACCGTCGATCTCCGCCGATTCGATCAATGAGGAAGGCAACGAACCCATGTAGTTGCGGAGGAGATACACGGCCAAAGGCAGGCCGAATCCGGCGTGGGCGAGCCAGACCCCCGGGAAGGTACCGCTGATGTCCAGATCGGTGTAGAGACGGAGGATGGGGATGAGAGCCATCTGCAGCGGTACGACCATCAGGCCCACCACCACCGCGAACATGAAGTTTCGGGCGGGGAAGTCCATCCACGCGAAGGCGTAGGCGGCGAATGCAGCTACGGTAATAGGTATGGCGACGGCGGGAATCGTGACCGCCAACGAGTTGGCGAAGGCGTTTCCGAAGCCACCGCTCATGACACTGGTGTAGTTCTGGAGGGTCCAAGCGCCGGCGTCGAACAGATTCCCGAACACGGTCCACCATCCCGACGCCCGGATCGTGCCCTCTTGCCGAAAAGAGCTGATCAGAAGGCCTAGAGCCGGGATCAGCCACAAGAGGGCGATGAAAGCGCAGGCCAGGTAGACCGGAACCCGCGACAGGGAGAACGAGTCACGCTTGTCCTTGGGACTGACCGTCTTCAGGGGCCGGCCGGCGGTCTCCCTTTCGGTTGTGGTAGCAGTCATCGCAATGCCTCCTGCTGCTGGAATCGCTTGATGTTGACCACCAAGATCGGCGTGACGACGATCAGGAGAACCACGGCGAGTGCCGCACCCACCCCGTTGTTCTCGAAGTCGAAGAACTCCGTCACCATCCGCTCCGCCACCACCGACGTCCCGTCGCGTCCCCCTGTCATGACGGCCACTATGTCGTATACCTTCCACGTGGTGATGAGGATCGTCGTCCACACGACGACGATGGTGGAGGCGATGGTCGGAACCGTGACCCTGCGGAAGGCCTGCCATTCGTTGGCGCCGTCGATACGAGCCGCCTCGAGGAGGTCGTCGGGAACGCCCTTGATGGCCGCCGAGAGGATGATCATGGCGAACCCGGTCTGGGTCCAGATCAGGATCACCATGAGGAAGAGGTTGTTCCACAAGGGCACCCTCAGCCAGTCGACCGCTTGATTTCCCAGCCCGACCCAGATCGCGTTGAGAAGGCCAATCTGCTCGCCGAAGCCCTCCGGCCGGAAGCTGTAGATGAAGAAGAAGACCGCCGACGCCCCCACGAAGGAGACCGCCATCGGCAGGAAGATCAGCGACTTGAAGAACTGCTCAGACCTCTTGGGCAGAAGATCGGCCAGGGTTGCGACTGCCAACCCGGCGGCGACGCAGACGATCGGCACGACGACCGCCCATATGAAGCTGTTGCGCAGCGAGATCAGGTACGTGCTCTCGGTGAAGATGAGCTGGTAGTTGGCAAGACCGACGAACGCCTCGCCGTCGGCATCGCGGAGGCTCGTGATGATGGTGTCGATGGTGGGATAGATCAGATAGAAGCCGAGGAGGATCATCGCGGGCCCGGCGAAGACGAACGGCCGAACTCCGGCCCCTGCTCTCTCGGGAAGGGAGTTCACGAGCCGGTCCATGGCCCAATAGAGGAGCCACACGCCTCCCACTCCCACGAGGATCGCCACCAGGATCTGGAGGACTTTGTTCGTGCTCGGATCTTGAAGGAACTCGAATGTGAAGAAGAAGATGACCAGGACTGCGGGAACGATCAGGGCGCTGAGCAGACGCAGCAACCACACCTGAGGTGAGTGATCATGCGAGCCGGGCTGGCCGTGAGGGCGACCCACCTCGACTTCGTCGTCTTGGTTCAGAGTTGGAGTAGACATCGATTCTCCTCAGCCGATTCTCTCGTATCCGACCATAGCGAGCGCCGGCTCATCCTGATGGTGAGAGGGGCGGTTTCCCGCCCCTCTCATCGTTCCGTTGATCTGCGACGTCAGCCTCCGGGCCAGCTTGCCTCGACCGTGTCGACTATGTCCGTGACAGGGACGCCACCGGCGTGGTCGATCATGGCCTGCCAGAAGGTGTCCTGACCCACTTCTGGGGGCATCAGGTCCGAGGCGTCGAACACGAAGGTGTTCTCGCCGAGCGCAGTGGTGATCGCCTCGGCGAAGGTCTTGCCCGACTCGGTCTCGTAGCAGGCAGGATCAACGTCCTTGTGACCCGGCAGGCGCTCAACGCCCGCCACTCCGTGTCCGCCATGCTCGGCGACACCGCCGCCGGACTCCGACGCCAGCGTGCATTGCCATTCGGGGCTGATCCAGTCCTGTAGGGCCTGGACAGTGCCGGGTGACGATTCGAACACGATCAGGGTGTCGCCTCCACCCATGGCGCCGGTGTTGCCGTCGATGGTCGGGAAGTTGAAGACTCCGATCTCGGACTCTTCGCCCTCCTCGTAGTCAGGTAGGGCAGCGAAGAAGTTCGAGGCGAACGAGCCCTGTTTCAGCATCGCACATCCCGGATCCGGGTCCGTGAACAGTGGCCCGGGAGACTCCTCGACCACAATGCTCGGAACGTTGCCGGCACCGCCCAGCACGAACCCCTCAGCCAGCAGAATCTCGCTGTAGGTGTCGAAGGCCGCGACGACCATCGGATCGTTGAAGGGAATCTCGCCGGTGTACCACTGCTGGTACGCATCGGCACCGTGGAGACGAACGAATATGTCCTCGATCCAGTCGGTCCCGGCCCAGCCGGTGGCACCGCCCGCT
This sequence comes from Acidimicrobiia bacterium, assembly GCA_009377435.1. Classification (GTDB taxonomy): domain Bacteria; phylum Actinomycetota; class Acidimicrobiia; order Spongiisociales; family ZC4RG35; genus WHTL01. The sequence goes on along the minus strand of WHUC01000025.1, from coordinate 7,933 downwards.
CCGTAGCCGAAGCACCATGGCGTCTGCCCATCGTCCACCATCTGTTGTGACAATGCTATGAGGTCGTCATATGTCTCGGGGATCTCATAGCCCCCGGCTTCGAACGTCGGCACGTGGTAGAAGACCACCGACTTGAAGTTGGGGAACCAGGGGATTCCGTAGTGGTTGCCGTCCTCGCACAGGCCCAGGTCCATCCAGAACTTGGAGTGGTTGGTCTCCATCTCGGCAATGTCGAAGCCCATCTCCTCCAGGGAGACCAGGGAGCCGTCGTCGGCGAAGGCGCAGATCGAAGCCGGCTGCGGCGTGAATGCCACCTCCGGCGGGTTGCCGCCGTCGACGGCGATCCGCAGCTCCGTCTCGAAGTCGGTGGAGCCACGGAAAGTGACGCTCGAGCCGGTCTCGGCGTTGTAAACGTCGATGAACCCTTGCAAGGCCTCGCCTTCCACGCCGGTGGGGGCGCCGAACAGATTGAACTCGGCCGCCTCTCCGTCGCCGTCGGCGGGCGCAGCGGTGCCGTCGCCGTCGGCGGGCGCGGCGGTATCGGCCGGCTCACCGCCGTCACCACATGCGGCGGCCACCAGCGCCAGCGCCATGAGCAGCGCCCACAGTTTTGCCCATCTCCTCATCTTTCCTCCTGTATCTGATTCGTTGCCAAGTCTCGGCAGGTCCCTGCAGAGGCCGAGGCCCAGGCAGAAACGCTTTCGGACAATATGAGCCGGGGCCGATGGGTGTCAAGCGAATCCGGCGTGGCCTGTGGTGGCCGGTAGCCTCTCCGAGGATGAGCTGGTGGAACGGCGCCGTCGGATACGAGTTGTACATCCGCTCGTTTGCCGACGGCGACGGCGACGGGGTGGGCGACTTCAAGGGGGCCACCGAGCGTCTCGAGCATCTGGCCTGGCTGGGAGTCGAGGTCGTATGGGTGACACCATTCTACCCGTCGCCACAGGCCGATTTCGGATACGACGTGGCCGACCACACCGGCGTCGACTCCCGCTACGGCGATCTGAACGCCTTCGACCGGTTCGTTGCGCGGGCCCATGAGTTGGGTCTCTTGGTGATGGCCGACATCGTGCCCAACCACACTTCGGACCTTCATCCCTGGTTCCGAGAAGCGCTGGCCGATCCAGCGGGGCGGCACCGTGACTACTACATCTTCCGCCCGGCAGCGGCGGCTGGAGGTCCACCCAACAACTGGGTGTCCCACTTCGGAGGCCCGGCATGGTCTCTGGACCCACGAAGCGGCGAGTACTACTGCCACCTCTTCCTCCCGCAGCAGCCCGACCTGAACTGGGACAACGACGAGGTTCGCCAAGAGTTCGACCGGATTCTGGCGTTTTGGGTCGACCGGGGCGTCAATGGCTTCCGCGTCGACGTGGCCCACGCCCTGACCAAGCATCAGAGCTTCGCCGACAATCCCCAGAACGCCTTCATCGGGTGTGACACCACGCCGGCGGAGGCCTGGGCCGCCTTCGACCACCGGACATGACCTCGACCAAGACTCCAACAAGGACATCTTCAGACGCTGGAAGGGCTTGCCGTTCGGCAAGGAGATACTCCTGCTGGGCGAGGTCTATATAGAGGTCTATATAAAGGATGCACACCGGAGCGTCTCCTATCTGCATCAGTCGGGCCTCGACCACGCCCTGTTCTTCGCCCTCAACCGCCGCGAGTGGGACCCAGTGGCGTTCTCCCACGAGAACCGGCCGGTAACCCGATTCGGAGGAGGCGAGGAGGGACGCGACCGCGCTCTGATTCTTTGGATGAGCCTGGCAATGCTTCCCGGCGTCCCTTTCCTCTACCAGGGCGAGGAGTTGGGACTCGAGGACGGCTATGTCGCCCCCGAGGATGTCCAGGACCCGGTCGGGCTGGCGTCGTACTCCGAAGGCCGCGATCCGTGCCGCACCCCGATGCCGTGGGAGCCGGGACCACACTCGGGGTTCACCGAGGGCCCCACGGCCTGGCTGCGGTCCGCACCTCGAAAGCCCGAGGAGACGGTGATGGCGCAACGGCGCGACCCGACCTCTCCCCTTCATCGCTACCGGCGGCTGCTCCAAGTCCGTAAGCGGGTAGTTCGAACCCGAGGTCCTCGAGGGCGACGGCGTTGCCCTGGGCGGCCTGCTCGATCACGGTTCCCGGCTGGGGGAACAACCCGATATCGGGTGGCGTACCACCCTCGATCTGGATGATGACGTTCTGCTCAAAGCCGTCAGAGCCGGTATAGGTGGCGACATACTCGGCCTCTGCGTTGATGTGCTCCTCTATCACCGATTGGATGGCATCGCCCTCAACACCCGACGGCGCACCGGCAACCGACACCTGACCCGTGTCCTCCTCCTGATTGACCGCGGTGGCACCGTCACCGTCACCGTCGGCGTCTCCCCCTCCTCCTCGCCTCATTGATCGTTACCGAACATGCGGCCATGACCATGGGCGCTGGGATCGACGATAGCGCCGCACGGCCCGACGTGACCGGTTTTTTCCACTCGGTGGGCTCACTCACAATCCGGCTCGGGCGCCGACGCGGCGGTACCAGTCGGCCAGCGACGCGATCGTCTCGTGGGCGTTGAGCCCGCTGGGGTTGGGCACCACCCACAACTCGGCCCCACCGAGGGTTTTGTCCTGGGGCCCGAGCTTCGCCCACGGTCGGTCGAAAGCCGTCCGGTATGCGGTGATGCCGGCAATGGCCACGACCACCGGCCGGTGCTCGTCTACCAGCATGGTCAATCGCTCCCCGCCGGAGCGGAGCTCGTCACGGCACAGCTCACTGGCGCGGGCCGTGGCCCTGGCGACGATGTTGGTTATCCCGATACCGTGGTCGATGAGATGCTTGCGATCTTCATCGGTGAATCCCGAGGAACGGTCGATCTCCCGGTCGATGAGGCCGGCGAGATGGAGGGCCGGATAGAACCGGTTACCAGGGTGTGCGAAATGGGTCGAGGTCGCCGCCGTCCACAGTCCCGGATTGATCCCGACGAAGAGGAGTCGGACATCGTCGCCGATCAGATCGGGCACCGTGGCGCCGCGATACGACGCGAGTTGTTCCCGGGTGAAACCCACTGGTGGCTACTTCTTGGAGGCCTCGTAGTAGGGGTTGTCACCGGCCTCGTGGTTGGTGACGTCGACGATGCCGGCGAGTTCGGGAATGGACTCGTGCATTATCCGCTCGATGCCCTCGCTCAGTGTCATCTGGGCCATTCCGCAGCCCTGGCACCCACCCATGAGTCGTAGGTAGGCGATACGCTCATCATCGACCGACACCAACTCGGCGGCACCACCGTGTGCTGCGATCGCCGGGTTCACCTGTTCGGCAAGCACCTGCGCCACCTGGTCGGCAAGGGGACCCTCGAGGTCTCCCTTGGGCGCCGCCATCGCAGGCGTGGCTGGGGTGTTCGGGTTGCTCATCGACAGACCCTGGGGCGTCAACGCCAGCGAGGCCCCGCTGAGCTTCTCCGTGTCGTCGGTTTGGAACATCACGGCAAGATCGTCATGACGTTCCGTCACCCACCCCTCACTGCGGTCGGAGACCGGGACGAAGGCCAACTCGTATGTGAACTGGGCACCATTGATACCGGTGATCTCGACGGAGAGTCCGTACTCGTCGTCGCCCGGCTCCTGATCGCGGAGCTGGACGATCATCTCCAGGGCGTCATCGGCAATGGTGAGTATTCGTTCTGACATCGGTCCGGATTGTAGTCGGCCGCCTCGTCTACGCCCAAGGGCCCGATGTCCCCAATGGTTTCGCAGAGCGACGAGACTTCGGATATGGCGAGAGTCCTGGTCATCCTGCCCACCACCGGATATCGCACCTCCGACTTCGTCGAGGCTGCCACCCGGCTCGGAATCGAGCTCGCGGTCGCCTCCGACAAACCACCCCCTATCGACATGGGCGAGCGGTTCGTCCAAATCGATCCGTCGAAAACGGAGGAGTCGGCGGAGGCGATCATCGAACTCGCCACTCGGACACCGGTCGACTCCATCGTCGCCGCCGATGACACAGGGGTCGTGATCGCCGCGGTGGCATCGGAGAGACTCGGGTTGGAGCACAATTCGACGGGTGGCGCCCGGGCCACCCGCGACAAGATCGAGATGAGGCGACGTTTCGACGAGAACGAGGTACCCCAGCCCCCGTACCGCGTGATCGGTGTCGAGAAAGCCGAGATCGATCTTGACTTTCCCGTAGTGGTCAAGCCACGGGATCGGGCCGCCTCGCAGGGTGTGGTCAGGGCGGATGATCCCGGCCAGCTCCGGGAGGCGGTGAAACGGGTGCGCCGCATCATCGAACAACCGGATGCCCCTCTTGTCGTCGAGTCGTATGCGGAGGGACCGGAGATCGCCATCGAGGGCCTGATGGTGGATGGGTCGCTGCGTGTCCTCGCCGTCTTCGACAAGCCCGACCGCCCCACGGGACCGGGCTTCGAGGAACTCATGCTGGTGACCCCATCACGGCATCCCGAGGAAGTGATCTCCGAGGCCACCCGGGTCACCGAGGCCGGCGTTGTCGCCCTCGGGCTGCGACACGGGCCAGTGCACGCCGAGCTGATCCTCGGTGATCACCGGGTTCTCCTTGTCGAGATCGCCGCCCGCTCGGTGGGCGGCCATTGTGGACGTGCTCTACGATTCGGGCTTCTCGGGGACAGTCTCGAAACCGCACTCCTCCGCGCCGCATTGGGCCATCCGGCCACCACAACGCCCAACCTACCGGGCGCCTCCGGAGCGTTGATGATCCCGATTCCCGGGCGAGGGACATTGGAACGTGTCGATGGAGTGGAGGCCACCAGGGACATCCCCGGCATCGAGTCGGTGGAGATCTCCCTCCCCGTCGGCTCCCATATCGCTCCACCCCCCGACGGCGACCGTTATCTCGGCTTTGTCATCGCCCGGGCCCAAATCCCCGATGAGGTCGAGCAGGCACTTACCAGAGCCATCGAGACACTCCGAGTGGTGGTGAGTTAGGGAGCTTTATAGTGTGCGAGCTTTTCGGCGAGTCCGTTGTCGTGATGTCTGCCACGGGTGTTGCCCGATTTCGGTGCTGGTCGAGGACTCACCGAAAACAGACGCCGGCTCGCACGTTTGCCGTGATCGCGTCACGATCCCGTCGCCACGATGGACGGGCGGTGCCCCGGTGTTTGTGTTGTCCCCCCACGGAGTGGGGGGAAGGTTCCTGCGAAGCAGGTAGGGGGGCAACGCCGCGACGACCCCCTCCACCCGTGGCTCACCTCACCGCCAGCCGGAAGAACAAGCTCGCACAAATATCACAAGCTCAGTACTCCCTGGATGTCTTCCATGCGCTGGAGGCGGTCGAGGATGACGTCACTGGTGCCGTTGCGGAGCTTCTCGGTCTCCTCGATGACCTCCTGCAACCCGAAGAGACGTATCCACGAATCGGACGTCGGCAACCCGTCGGCCGTCAGGTTCCAGCCCACCATCATGTCGGTTCGACCGTCCAACAATGCATCGACCGCCACCAGACCGAACCGGCCGGCGAGCAACCGATCCCGGAACGAGGCCGAGCCACCACGGACGATGTGACCGAGAACGGTGCCCCGAACCTCGACGTTTCTCAGGTTCGAGACAGCCGCACCGGCTTCCTCGACCATCTCCTCGGTGGGGATCTTCACGCCCTCGGCCTTGAGGATGAGGACCCGGTTCTTCTCACGGGTGGCGGCGAAGCTCGACCGAATGACCTCAATGATCGACGACATCGTCTCCTGGCGGCTCCGACCGTGCTCGGGCAGAAGCACGGCGTCGGCCGCGGTGGCGACGGCGGCGGCCATGGCCAGATACCCCGAGTCGCGGCCCATCACCTCGATGATGAAGGCCCTGTGATGGGAGCGGGCGGTGTCGGAGATCCGATCACAGGCGTCGACGATCGTGTTGAGTGCCGAATCGACTCCGATCGCCTCCCGGGTGAGCCCGATGTCGTTGTCGATCGAGGAGGGTATTCCGATCACTGGTATGTCGCTCTCCGTCGCCAGGGCGTGGGCACCCTCCATCGAACCGTTGCCGCCGATCACGACCAGCCCCTCACAGGAGTACTCCCCGAGACGGCGGGTGGCCTCGATTCGCCCTTCCTCTCCGCGGAACCGTACGGAACGGCTCGAGCCCAGAGAGGTGCCGCCCAGACTCCCCATCGACTCCACCTCCTGGATGGGGCTGAGACGATCGGTTTTGCCGATATGTCGGGTCAATGGCCGCATGTCGCCATCGATGAGCCCGTCGTAACCATTCCTGACCCCCCACACCGAGACACCACGGGCGCTGGCCACCTTGGTCACGGATCTGATCGCCGCATTGAGGCCAGGGGCGTCCCCACCTGAGGTGAGGACCGCGATTGAGGACATGATCGGTGCTCCGAACGATCGGTTGGGTGGACGATAGTGCGGCGCCGAAACCCCGAACCCCGCCTAAATCGGCCACAAGGCCAGCGAGAACCGTCTAACCTGCCGAGTGTCCCGATGGAGTTCTTCGGGACGATTGAACCTATCAAGGAGAAACATGAGTCGTACCAAACACTGGACACGGCTGCTCGCCGTGATCTCGGTGCTGGCTATGGTCCTAGCCGCCTGTGGCGGGGGCACCGAGCCCGCCGCCACCACCGGCGCCGCGGATACGGCGGCGCCCGACACCACCGCAGCGCCCGACACCACCGCAGCGCCCGACACCACCGCAGCGCCCGACACCACGGCAGCGCCCGACACCACGGCGGCGCCCGACACCACCGCGGGTCCCGACACGACCGTCGCCGCCGCACCATCCTGCGAAGGCGAGTCCAATGGGGTCCTCGAGATCGGAGGCCTTCTCCCCGAGACCGGGAACCTGGCGTTCCTCGGCCCACCGGAGTTCGCCGGTGCCGAGTTGGCCGCGAACGACATCAACGAAGCCGGCGGTGTGCTCGGTGAGGACGTGGTGTGGAGTCCTGGTGACTCCGGCGACGGCGGTGACGTAGCCAACCAGACCGTCGATCGGCATCTCAACCGGGGCGTCGATATGATCCTGGGTGCTGCGTCCTCGGGTGTGTCCTTCACCGTGATCGACAAGATCACCCGCGCCTGCAAGATCCATTTCTCGCCGGCCAACACCTCCCCGGACTTCACCACCTACGACGAGGGCGGCATGTACTTCCGTACCGCCCCGTCCGATGTCCTCCAGGGCCAGGTCCTCGCCGATCTGATCGTGGCCGAAGGGAACGTCACGGTGGGCATCATGGCCCTCCAGGACCCCTACGGTGAGGGTCTCCTCAGGTTTACCGAGGAGGCGCTCCTCGCCCAGGGCGCAGACGTTGTCGAGTCGTTCGTGTACGACCCCCAGGCGCAGACGTTCGACGCCGAGGTGCAGCGGATGGTCGCTGCGGCCCCCGACGCCATTGTGCTGATCGGATTCGACGAGTCGTCCCAGATCCTCGCCGGTCTGTTCGAGGCAGGGATCACCCAGGAGACCACCGGTATCTATCTGGTGGACGGCAACATCGGTAACGCCCTCGGTGAGAGGATGCCCCAGGAGGGGATCCTCTCAGGCATCAAGGGAACACTTCCCGCCGCCGAGACCTCCCCGGATTTCCAGGAGAACCTGCTCGAGGTGGACCCGGAGCTGATCGACTTCTCCTACGCTCCCGAGACCTATGACGCCTTCGTCATCACGGCGCTCGCGGCCGAGGTCGCCGGAACGGACGATCCTGCGGCCGTGGCCGCCGAGATCATCGGCGTGACCCGTGACGGGGAGAAGTGCAACACCTTCGTCGAGTGCCGCGACATGATCGCCGAGGGAACCGACATCGACTTTGACGGTCCCTCCGGACCGCAGACGTTCGGTCCCGCCGGTGAGCCCACCGAGGCGAGCTTCGCCATCCTGCAATACGGTGAGGGTTCGAACACCATCGATCCCGAGCTCACCGAGTACCGCTTCGCAGCCATCGATCCCGAAGGCTGAGAAGCAA
>WHUC01000202.1 GCA_009377435.1 Acidimicrobiia bacterium | reverse complement strand
GACACCGAAGGCAGCGGCAGCAAAACCGATGTTCTCGGCTACGGTCAGGTCGTCGTAGAGGCCGAGCCCCTGGGGCATGTACCCGATACGACGCCGAGCCGCCCTCGTCGGTGGGCCACCCATGAGTCTCACCACCCCTCTGGTCGGGGCGAGGAGGCCGAGGAGCATCTTGATCAAGGTCGTCTTGCCCGCTCCGTTGGCGCCGATAAGACCGACGACCTCACCGGCCTGCACGGACAAGGAGACCCGATCGACGGCGAGCGTGTCCTCGAAGTGTCGGGACACCCCATCGGCTTGGGCGCGGGGCGGGGTCATAGTGTCGCCTCTCTTTTCACCAGGGCGGCAGCGGTGACCACATCCCCGAGATCGGGTGTCACGGGAGTCATCCCGGTAGGAGTCGACCCATCGACCGACCACACCCTCCAGCCGCGACCCCGGCGCCACGAGCGCTCCGCCGTCGGTCTCGTGTCAGAGATGGCGAGGGACCCCGGCAATGAGTCCCGGATCTCCTCGGCCGTGCCGGCGGTGAGCACACTGCCACCGTCCAAAACCACCACGTGCGAGGCCCGCTCCGCCTCGTCCAGATAGGCGGTTGTGACCAGGACGGCGGTGCCCTCTGCGGTGGCCCGGGTGAGAAGCCTCCACAGCTCGGCCCGGCTGAGCGGGTCGAGACCGGTCGTGGGCTCGTCGAGCACCGCCAGACGGGGTCGGGGGAGCATCGCCATCGCCACCGCCAGCTTGTGACGCATACCGCCGGAGAGGTTCCCGGCGAGACGACCGGAAGCCTCGGTCAAACCGGTGACCTCGAGCAACATCTCTATCCGCTCGGGACCATCCTCCAGTCGGTGGGCGACCGACACGAAGGAGAGATTCTCCCTCACGGTCAGGTCACCCCACGTCCCGGATGCCTCGGGTTGGTATCCCACCCGGCGCCTTTCCGGTCGTCGCACCGATCCGGACGAGGGGGTGATCAACCCGACCAGGGTGCGGGCTGTGGTTGTCTTGCCGGCACCATCGGCGCCGACGACGGCGGTGACGTCACCCGGCTCGATGCGGAGGTCGACGTCGTCGAGGGCGAGGCGACCCCCCAGTTCCACTGTGACACCAGCGAGACCGAAGCTCATGTCTGGCCGCCGGCGGGCGCCAGCTCGGTGCGGAAACGGAGCACGGCGAGGCCGAATACCACCAGACCGAGCACCGCGAGCAATGCCAGTGGGACGGTGATCGCCGACAAGGGCGCGTCCTTGAGCATCACATCCCGGGCGATCTGATTGAAGTAGGTCAGGGGTAACAGGTAGCCGATCCAACGCACCCCGGCAGCCATCGACTCGAGGGGGAAGATGATCCCCGACAACAGCACCTGGGGGAGGAGGGTCATCATGGCGAGTTGGATGGCCTGGCCCTGGTTCTCCGACACCATGGAGATGAGCACACCTGTGCCCAGGGTGACGAAGAGGAACAACACGGCCCCCAGCGCGATGAGGGCGACCGAACCCCGGAACGGGACATCGAAGAGCAGCCAGCCCACCACGAGAACCACGACCAAATCGACGGCGGCAACCACGAAGTACGGGGCGATCTTGCCGATGAAGATGTCCCGGGCGGAGAAGGGCATGACGGCGAGCTGCTCCAACGTACCGGTCTGACGCTCCCGGACGACACCCAGACTTGTGATGAGCGATCCGATGAAGATGAGCACCAGCCCCCCCAGACCGGGTACCAATACCGCCGACGTGTCGAGCTCGGGATTGAACAGAACCTCGACCGTGACCGGTGCACCCTGTTGGGCGGCGGCGGTGAATGCCTGGACGGCGGCGCGGGCGGTGAACAACTTGGCGCCGTCGACGAATGCCGTCCCCTCGGTCCCGTCGATGGCGATGGCGACGTCTGCCTCGTTGTGGCGAAGGATCTCGACCGGATCGTCACGGGTCGTCTCCACGGCGTGGAAGGGTTCGGGGAGCAGCGATGACACCTCGGCGCCCCCCTCCCCGGTGACGGCGACATCGATGGTGGTTACGTCGAAGCTGGCGGCATAGCCGAACACGACGAGAAGCATGACCGGCATCACGATCATCATCGCCAGGGTGCGACGGTCACGCCGGACCTGTCGCACCTCTTTGGTAATCATCGCCCACATGCCATCTCCTATCTCAACGTGTGTTGAATTCTACACACGTTGAATTACAAGTCAAGGGCTTGACGTGGTGTCCGAATGGCCCGACCCCACCCTCACGGCAACCGCCGGTGGTCATGAGGTCGTCTATCTACCGGGACCGGACGAGGGGCCGGCCCGTCCCTGAGCCCCACTCAACGCGCGATGAGGTCCCGTTCCCGTCTCAGCATGCGGGCGTAGGCGCCGCCACGACGGAGCAGCTCGGCATGTGACCCTGCCTCCACGATTCGGCCCCCATCGAGGAACACGATCTGATCGGCATCGGCGATGGTCTCGAGACGATGGGCGATGACGAGGGTGGTCTTGGTGACGACGATGCCCTCGAGGGTTTCCAGGATGCGGGATTGGATGGTGGCGTCGAGATCGGAGGTGGCCTCGTCGAGGATCAGGATGGGTGCATCGGCGAGAAGGGCGCGGGCGATGGCGAGACGCTGTCTCTGACCACCGGAGAGCCGGCCGCCGATCTCCCCGACCCTGGTTTGGTAGCCGAGGCGGAGCCCCGCGATGAAGTCGTGGATCTCGGCAACACGGCACACCCTGACCAGATCGCCATCGCTCGCCCCTGGATCGGCGATGCGGAGGTTGGCGGCGATGGTGTCGTTGAAGAGATAGGTCCGCTGATCCACGACCGCGATGTGTTTGCGCACGTCCGAGATGGCGACCCGACGGATGTCGGTCCCGGCCAGACCGACCTGGCCGCGGTCGGGGTCCCAGAATCGGAGAGCGAGGGCGACCAGGGTGGACTTGCCCGACCCGCTCGGTCCGACGACGGCGATGCGTCTGCCCGGCGAAACGGTCAGGGACACGTCGTGAAGGGCACGCCCACCCCCCGGGTAGGCGAAGCCGATGCCATGGAAGTGGAGTGAGGCCTCGTCGCCCGGGTGGCCCGGTCGTGACGGGTCGGATACGGCGGGGGTGCGGTCGGTGATCTCGAAGATCCGGCCCGCGGCGGCAATGGCGGCGTCGAAGGCCGGTATCACCTCCTGGAGGGCGGTGAGTGGTCCGAACATGGCGAAGGAAGCCGCGGTAACCCCGGCGACGACCGGCAGCGTCAGATTTCCATCGGCGTGAAGGTCCATGGCCACTGCGAAAATCCCGACCGTCGTCAGACCGATGACGAGGCTGTTAGCCGCGGACCGCACCGAGGCGACACCGGCGACA
>WHUC01000024.1:11325-20435 GCA_009377435.1 Acidimicrobiia bacterium | reverse complement strand
CCCGGACGTTCTCGATCAGCACGCCGGTGGGTGGGGTCCGCGCCAGTGGTCCATCGGCGGTAAGGACCGGTGCCCGGTAGAGGCGTGCCGCAGCCAGATAGAGGGCGTCATATGCCGTCACGTTGTCCCGGAACTCCCAGGCTTCACGCACCAGGAGCTGGTGTGAAACCCGCCGCAGGGGCCACTCGACCAGATCGGCGATCGCCATCTCCGCCCGGTTTGTCGTGAGCCGCCCGGTTTGTACCGCTCGGCGGAGCACCGCCAGCACTTCGGCGTCGATCAGCTCGGGTGCCACCAGATCCTCGCGCTCGAACCGTCCTGTGACAGCCTCACCGAGGGCAGTTCGCAGCAGATACTCGACTGCGACCGATGCGTCGACGACCAGCGTCAGTGCGCCAGCTCCCGCTCCTCACGGGCCTCTGCGAGCAGCTCGGCGGCAGGACGGCCCAGATCTGCCCGCGGTCTCTCCCTGATGTGTGCCAGAAACTCCTCATGGGAGAGCTCGCGGACGACGGCATCGAGGACCACATCGCGGATGGTCTGGTTCCGTCGAGCCGCAACAGTCCGTAATCGGTCATGGATATCGTCCGGAACGTTCTTTACCTGAAGATTCGCCATGGGATGACAATAGCATGCCATAGGGAGGTGATTGGCACCTTCGTTGGGACTCGCCGCGGGAGCCTTGCTGTCCTACAGTTGCGGTCTCATGTCGATCGCCCTCCTCGTTCTCGCCGCCGGCGGCTCGCGTCGTCTCGGTCGGCCCAAGCAGTTGGAGCCCTGGGGAAACAGCACACTGCTTGGTCATGTCCTCGGTCGGGTGGGGCGGCTCGGGATCGAGGAGCAGTGGGTGGTCCTCGGATCGAACTTCGACGAGATCCTCGACAAGGTTGACCTCGAGGGCTGGAATGTCGTCGAGAACCTGGAGTGGGAGGAGGGGATCGCCTCGTCGATCCGTGTCGGGCTCGATGCCCTCACCCAGCTCACCGAGGTGGAGACGGCGGTGATCGTCCTCGGTGACCAGCCGGGAATCCCCGAGGAGGTCATCCCCGAGTTGCTCGACGAGCACGATCGCAGCGGGACCCCGGTCACCGTTCCCAAGTACCGTTACACCAGATCCAACCCGGCGGTGGTCGACCGCTCCATCTGGTCGCGTCTCATGAGTCTCGAGGGTGACGAGGGGGCCCTGCGGCTCTTCGTCGCCCACCCCGAATGGCTCACCGAGGTGTGGTTCGAGCATCTCCCCCCCTTCGACGTCGACACCAACTTCGACGTCGAGGAGCACCGCCCCCGTCGCCCCCGCTGACCGCAGAACCCTGGCACGTGGGTTTCGAGAACAGTTCTCCCCCACAGGCGTTAGAGTGCAGCCGATCCCAAAGGCAAGAGGAGAGTGCCATCGCGAGTCTTGGAGACGTCCACTTCATCGACGTCAAGGACGCCACGAAGTTGAGAAAGGCAGGGGTGAGGACGACGGAGAGTCTCCTCAGGCTGGCCGCAGCCCGACGTGATCGCAAGAGGCTCTCCGAGGAGACGGGCCTGCCCACGTCGACGATCCTCTCCTGGACGAGATGTGCCGACATCATGCGGGTCAAGGGGATCGGCTCGGAGTACTGCGAGTTGCTCGAGTCCGTGGGGGTGCGCACCGTTGAAGCCCTGGCGACCAGCGATCCCATTGTGCTCGCCCGGACCATCGTCGACACCAACCACCGCAGACGTCTGGTGCGACGGGTGCCCACCGAGGCGATGATCGCTTCATGGGTTGAACGGGCGACGGCGTTGCGATCCACGGTGACCGCCTGACAGCCACGCGCCATTAATCTTTTGCAAGCATTTGCTTGCAGGTGTTAGCACTCTGTGATAGCCTGGTGACGTGAACGAAAGCAAACACGATCTCGGGGCATTCATACGCCAACAGCGGGAGCGGGCAAATCTATCGTTGCGTCGCCTCGCCGAGACGGCGGGAATATCGAATCCCTACCTGAGCCAAATCGAGCGGGGGATACGACGCCCGTCGGCGGAGATCCTCAAACGGCTCTCCCGCGCCCTCGAGATCTCGGCCGAGACTCTCTACACCCGGGCGGGATTGATCGATGAGGGACCAAACCCACCGACGGTGGTCGAGGCTGTAGAGGGTGACCAAAGACTTACCCCCCGGCAGAAGACCGTGTTGCTCGATCTCTACAGGGCCCTCGTCGAGGCAGGCGATGTGGCCGAGACAACCGAGGAGTAAGAAACCATGGAACCGAAGACTCTTTTCTACGCCGCCATCGGCGCACCGGCGACGATCGCCCGCAGGACGATCGACACCGCCACCACCCGCTATCAGCATCTCACCGAGAAGCGTGGCACCTACGAGAAGATGGCCAACGAGCGCATCGCCACCTGGGCCACCGAGGGCGAGAAGGTCCTCGAGCGCCTATCCGAGACCGACATCGTCGACGAGGTAGCCGGCAAGGTCGATATCGACCAGGTCCGCACCCAGGTGTCCAAGCTGCGCGACCAGCTCGAGGATATGCTCGGGTTCTGGCGCACGTCGTTCGCCCCCGAGGTGGATGTGGACGTTGAAATCGACGTCGGGGCGAGGACCGCCCCCAAGAAGACCGGCTGAGACCGAGCGATTCCTCGAATGAGGAGGCGGATCGCTTCGTCGTTTCCACTGGCGATGGGGAGGAGACGCATACCCGCCTTGCGCTTGTGAATCGATTTACTAGCCTAGGTCGGGCTAGATAGGCATGGTGGCCAGCTCATGGCGACCAGGCTCACGGTTCCTCAGCAGGGAGGGAAGAGAATGCGGACCCGAGACACACCGAATCCAAGAGGCTGTGGGCGGTGATCGCCACAGTGGCGATCGTGTTCGCCAAGTTCGCACCGGCGACCGCCAATACACCACTGGAGGTCGATACCGTCGCCCATCGTGGTGCCGCCGCCATGGCACCGGAGAACACCCCTGCGGGTCTCGAGTTCGCCCGCCACACCCACGCCAGGTACATCGAGGTCGATGTTCAACTCAGCGCCGATGGGGTGCCGGTCATCGTCCATGATGTGACGTTGACACGTACGAGCAACGCCGTGGAGGTCTTCCCCGACCGGGAGTCCTATGCGGTGACCGAATTCACGTGGGACGAGCTCCAGCAGCTCGATGCGGGCAGCTGGTACCACGAAGACTTCGCCGGTGAACGGATTCCCCGGCTCGAGGATGTCATCGATTACGCCCGGAGCGGCGCCGGTATCAACATCGAACTCAAGGACCCGGCGCTGTCACCCGGTGTCGAACAGGTCGTAGCCGATGTCTTGGCGGCCGATGACCGGTGGCACGCCCTCAACCAACGTGGCGGTCTGGTCGTGAGTTCGTTTGACATCGACTCCCTCGCCACGTTCCACGGGCTGGCGCCACATGTCCCGGTCGGTGGCATCGGTGGCGTCCCCGACGACGCAACCCTGGCCGACCATGCCACATGGATGGCGTCCTGGACCACCAACTACCGACTCATGGACGACGCGGCGGTCGATCGGGTCCAGGTCACCGGGATGGAGTTCGTCGTCTACACCGTCAACAGCCCCGAGCATATGCTGGCGATGGTCGACCTTGGCGTCGACGGGATAGTCACGGACGCTCCCCAGGTGCTGGAGCGGCTCAAGTTTGGGTTCGACCCCCTCCCCGACGCCAACGGTGTGGTGGTTTCCGAGGTGGTGGCCGACGTGCCGGGCGTCGACATCGAGCCCGAGACCGGTGAGCACGTTGTGCTGCACAACACCACCGACCAGCCCGTCGACGTGGACGGATGGTTCTTGCTCGACGCCGTCGCCAACCGCCTTGACGTTGGACCGGGATACGTGATCCCGCCGGATGGGACCTTGGGCGTCTACACGGGCCCCGGCACCAATACGTCGGACCGTTACTACAACGACTTTGGTCGCAATGTGCTCAACAACAACGGAGACTCGATAGCGGTCTTCACACCCGACCGTGAGCTGATCGACTTGTTCGCCTACTACTGATGTGCTCGTGAGCGAGGACTGACGGTGGAGACGCTGTTGCTATCCGTCGCCTTCGCATTCGCGTTCGTCAACGGCGTCAATGACGGCGGCTCGTTGCTGGCTGTCGGCCTGAGTGTGCGGTCGATACGACCGTTGGTCGGCGTGATCATCCTCACGGTGGCGATCGTCATCACACCTCTGGTCTTGGGCACGGGCGTGGCCACGACCCTGTCGGTACGGCTCGTTGGCCTCGATGGCGAGGCCGGTCAGACGGCACTTCTGGTGGCGGTGGTCGTGGCGGCAGTAGTCTCGTTCGGTCTGTCCCGACGGGGTCTCCCCACCAGCCTCACCCTGGCGCTGGTCGGGGCGATCGCCGGGGTGGGCGTTGGGGCCGGCTTGGCAGTCTCGTGGCCCACTGTCTGGCTGGTGATGCTCTTGGCCGGCATCGCCCCCTTGGTGGGCATATTGGTGGGCTGGCTGTTGTCCCGTACGGCGGCTCTGGTGAGCGCGGACTCGCCACTCCATCGTCGGGTGCGACGGTGGCACGTTGCCGCTTTCGGGCTTCAATGTGTGGCCTATGGCGCCAATGACGGTCAGAAGATGCTGGCCGTCATGGCAGTCGCCGCGGGTACGATCGCCGGTGGTGTAAGTCTGGTGCCGTGGCAGCTGGCCTCCATCGGTGTCATGTTCCTGTTGGGTGCGGTCATGGGTCTGCCACGGTTGGCCCGGACCCTTGGTGGTGGCCTGGTACCGCTGCAGCCCCCGGACGCCGTAGTCACCGAGTTGTCATCGGCAGCGGTGGTCCTGGGTACGGGCGCCATCGGTGCCCCCGTTTCCATGACGCAGGCCATCTCGGGGGGGCTGGTGGGGACAGGGATCACACGCGGTTACGGCCGGATCCGGTGGGGCGCGGTGGTCCGTGTCGGAGGCGCCTGGTTGCTGACCCTTCCGGCGGCGTTCGGTCTGGCCGCACTCGTGGCGTTCGTGGTCGTATGAGGTCACCCGCGCCACGCAAAAGGTTCGGCCAGGCCCCGCCACATAAGCTGGTGTCCCCTACCCTTGGCGTGATCTAGCACGAGGTGCCCATGTTTACCCGCTTCCGCGCCATCGGACGTGACCTCACCGGTCGCAACGACAGGGTCCTGATTCGTCATCTGGTGGGCCAGTTGGATGCCACCGCCGACGGCGTACAGCTCTCCCGTGCCGTGTCGAGTGGGAACGTGGCACCAGACGTCGCCAGGGAGCAGATGGTGGAGATCGAGCACCGGGGTGACGAGCAGCGACGGGCCCTGGTGGTCGACCTTGCAACCGCACTGGCGCCGCCGATGGATCGTGAGGATTTGTTCCGTCTGTCACGGTCGGTTGACGACGTGCTCGACAACCTGCGCGACCTGGTGCGGGAGCTCGACCTGTTTGGCATAACCCGCGAGCCCCTGCTCGACGATCTCCTCGAGGGTGTCGCTGACGGGCTACATGCCCTCCGCTCGGGAGTGGCGGCACTGGTGGACGAACCCCAGGATTCGCGCCACGAGGCGCTACAGGCCAAGAAGAACGATATCCGACCCAGGTACCAGCAGGCCATGGCGCAGCTCCTGGATGACGCCGGACATGTGACGGGTCTGATGTTGAAGCGGCGGGAGTTGTTACGACGGGTGGACGTGGTCGGTCTTCGGCTCGGTGAGGCAGCCGATGCGCTCGCCGACGGGAGCATAAAGCGCAGCCACTGACCCGATGAGCCGTCCCGGTCTCTGGGTGCTCCTTCCGGCCAGGCACCGTCGCTACGGTGGCTCCATCGACGCCTGACGGCGACCACCTCATGTGGTCAGGCTTGCCTCGCCGGACCGGTCGAATCGCGCACGATGAGGGTGACCGGCTCCCGATGGTCTCCCAGTGAGGAGTCCGCCTGGAGGCGAGCGGCGACGGCGCGGCCAATCGCACGCCGGTCCAGCCGCAAGGTGGTCAATGGCGGGTCCAACAGGCCGGAGGTTGGCAGGTCGTCGTGACCGACCACGGACAGGTCGTGCCCGACCCGTAGCCCACCGGTGCGGGCGGCCAGGTATACGGCGTGGGCGGTGTAGTCGGAGTTGGTCACGATCGCGGTGGGTCGTGTGGTCGTCGCCAGTTGGGATTCCAGGACGTTTTGCACGGCGGTGAGGTTGAGTGCGGTTTCGACGGGATCGGGTTCTAGGTCCAACTCCGCACAAACCGCCAGGAATGCGTCAAGACGGTCGTGGTCGGCCATGAGATCGGCCGGTGACGTCAGAAAGGTGACGCGTCGGTGACCGAGCGCGGCGAGGTGGATGATGGCGTCCCGGACCGCGGCCTCGTTGTCGGGGCTGACCCGTGTGATGTCGTCGAGCCCGCGGGCGGTGGCGTTGATGACGATGGTGGGGCGGTTGGGCGCCAATTCCTGCCAGAGTTCGATCGAATCACCGGGACCGACCGGGGCGATGGCCAGGGCACCCACGCGTTGCGCCGCCAGCCGTTCGATGTGCTCGCGCTCGCGGTCCACCGAGTAGTCGGAGTCGACAACGAGCACCGACACCCCCTGGATGGCCTCTGATTGCTGCGCCGCCGAGATGACGTCGAGGAAGTAGGGGTTCACGAGGTTGCGTACCAAGAGTGCTACCGAGTCGGTGGCGCCGGTGCGAAGGGCACGGGCATGGGGATCGGCCCGGTAGCCCAGTTGTTCCGCGGCCGCCCAGATACGGGCACGGGTGCCCGATGCGACCCCGTCGCGATTATTGAGTGCCCGGCTGGCCAGGGCGGGAGACACGCCTGCCACCCGGGCAACGTCTCGGATGTTCGAACGTCGCCCCATGAGCTGCCCCGCGGTGTGATGGAACCGTATTCGAAGCATTAACGGTGTAAATCGTTTCATGTAGGGTACCCGGTCCAAAGTGTTGGAGCCGACAACTCGGTTCTCACGACATCGCCTCCCGAAGAGGTCAGGTCGTCGGGATCGGACCGAGACCGACATCCGATTGGGGGTGAGCGCCGGGTTCGCCACCGTATTGGTTCTCAGTGGCGTGAGCCGCCGTGACGACGGGGCCGCGCAGACAGTGCGCTGACAGGCCACGGGGAGACCGACGTCGAGACCACCCGGCGAACGTGCCAAACTCGCGTCAACCGTGTCCGAGGTAACAATGATCATCGTGATGTCCCCCGATAGCGGTGCGGCCGAGATCGAGGCAGTGGTACTACGACTCCATGAGGCCGGGTGCGAGGCCCACGTATCCAGAGGGAAGTTGCGGACGGTCATCGGGGCCATAGGTGACCGGGAGGCCGTCACCTCGATGCCCTGGGAGGCCATGGCCGGGGTGGAACGCGCCGTTCCCGTCCTCAGTGAGTTCCGCTTTGTCAGTCGTGAGTTCCAGACCGAGGACACCATCGTCGATGTTGGTGGCGTACCGGTGGGCGGGAACTCGCTCACCCTGATCGCCGGACCCTGTGCGGTGGAGAGTCGCGATCAGTTGTTCCGGTCGGCCGAGGCAGTGGCCAAGGCCGGTGCCACCGTCCTCCGTGGCGACGCCTTCAAGCCCCGCACCTCCCCCTATTCGTTCCAGGGCCTGGGTGAGGAGGGTCTGCTGCTCCTCGCCGAGGCCCGCGAGGAATTCGGGATGCCGTTTGTCGCCGAGGCCCTCGATCCACGAGATGTCGAGTTGATCGCCGGCTATGCCGATGTGATTCGGGTGGGCACCAGGAACATGGCCAACTTCACCCTGCTGACGGAGCTGGGTCGCCAGCCCAAACCGGTGATGCTCAAGCGGGGTTTCACCGCCACCATCGAGGAGTGGCTCAACGCCGCCGAGTACGTGTACAAGGAGGGCAACCACGGCATCATCATGGCAGAGCGGGGCATCCGGACCTTCGAGACCGCCTCCCGCAACACCCTCGACGTGACGGCTGTACCGACCATCCACCGTCTCAGTCACCTCCCCGTCCTCATCGATCCCTCCCACTCCGGTGGGCGACGCGACCTCGTCCTCCCTCTCGCCCTAGCGGGGGTGGCCGCCGGCGCCCAGGCCCTTCTCGTCGATGTCCATCCCACCCCGGACACGGCCAAGGTGGACGGCGCCCAGGCCATACTCCCCTCCGAGTTCGAGGTACTCGCCGACAAGGTGCGAGCCGTCGCTTCTGCTCTCGGTCGGGAGTGACCGGCGAGTGACCACACTCGCCATCTCCGGCACCGGCCTCATCGGGACATCGGTAGGTCTGGGCATGCGGGAGCGCGGCTGGGAGGTGATCGGGTGGGACCCCGATACGGCAAGGGCCGCCGAGGCCCGCGGGGTAGGTGCGGTCGACGGGGTGGTGGACTCGCTTCTCGCCTTGTTCGACGCCGACCTCCTGCTTCTCGCCGGTCCTATCGACGCCATCATCGGGACGATCGCCGACCTTCCCGACGACCTGGTGGTGACCGACGTCGCCGGGCTGAAGACACCGGTCGCGGCAGGGGCTTCCCATCTCGATCGGTTCGTCCCGGGTCATCCCATGGCGGGTCGGGAATTCTCGGGCCCATGGGGGGCCAGCGGGTCGATGTTCAGGGGTGCCACCTGGATCCTCTGTCCCGAGGGACGCCACCCCGATGCCGTCGAGGTGGTGGAGACACTGGTCCATGGCCTCGGGGCCAACCCCGTGAACATGTCGCCCGGGGACCATGATCACGCCGTGGGCGCCGTCTCCCATCTCCCCCAGATGGTGGCCTCCTCCCTGGTGGACATGATCGGAGACGACACCATCACCGAACTCGCCGCCGGTGGATTCCGTGATGTCACCCGGATCGCCCTTTCCGACCCCAGATGGTGGACCGATGTCCTGGTGGCCAACGCCGGGGTACTGGTCCCCATCATCGAGGATCTCCGCTCCCGTCTCGGGGATCTCGCCGGGGCTCTCGCTGACGGTGACGCCGCCACCATCGGCGTCATGCTCGATCGGGCGAGACGGACCCGGATGACACTGTCGGCCCCGGTCGACTCGGTCCAGATGGTGATCGACGACCGCCCCGGTGAGTTCGCCAAGGTGGGAGCAGCACTCGCCGACAGCGGTGTCGACCTGCGTGACCTCCAGCTCCGTCACGCCACCGATGGTGGTGGGGGAGTGCTCACCCTTTCGGTCCGCAAGGGGGAGTCCGAAGA
>WHUC01000024.1:7979-11067 GCA_009377435.1 Acidimicrobiia bacterium | reverse complement strand
AGGTACCGGGAGAAGTCCTCGGCACCCATGGAGACGGGCGTGGGGACAATTGCGTCGGCACCGAGGGCAGCGGCGATACCCCTTTCGGCGCGGTGGACGACCTGACGGTTGTTGATCACCGGCGGCAGACCGGTCTGGTAGTCCACGGTGGCGGTGGCCCCGGTCGGGGCGAGGACGTCATGGAGCACCTTCTCGAAGAGGGCAGGCAGATCGGCCCACCGCTCGTGGCTGGTGCTGCGCACGGTGCCGCCCAGTTCCACCATGGTGGGGATGACGTTGTGTATCGACCCACCCCGGACGGTCCCGAACACTATGGTCACCGGTTGGAGGTCGTCCCCGGCGCGTTGGATGGCAGTGGGGAGGTCGGCGAGGACCTTGCCCGCGGCCCAGAGCAGGTCGACGGTCTTGTGGGGTCGGGCGGTGTGGCCCCCCGGTCCCTCCAGGATGATGTTGAACCGATCGGCGGATCCGGTGATCGCCCCGACTCGGCTCCCCACGTAACCCGGGGGGACGGTGGGGTCGACGTGGAAGCCGATTATCGAGGAGAGACCATCTACCCAACCCTCCTCGACAACCTCGATGGCTCCCCCGGGAAAGGATTCCTCCGCCGGTTGGAACACGAAACGCACCCGACCGGGCAACTCGGCGAGTCGTCGCATCACCAAGGCGATACCCACACCGACGGCGGCATGGAAATCGTGGCCACAGGCGTGCATCACTCCGGGGACCTCCGAGGAGAGGGGACGATCCTCGGGTTCCTCGATGGGGAGGGCATCGATGTCGGCCCGGAAGCCAACGGCTCTGCCGCCCGATCCGACATCGGCGAATAGACCGGTCTCGGGTGCTCGTAACCGGGGGTTTACCCCGGCTTCGGAGAGGACGGAGGCGATACGGGCGGTGGTCTCGGTTTCGTGATGGGCGAGTTCGGGATGTCGATGTAGGGCACGTCGTAGTTCGACGACTTCGGGGAGCACCTCGGCAACCAGACCCCGCCATCGGTCGGGCTGGATCATTGGACCGCAGATTAGTGGTGCCAAATCCAAATAGCCATGTGGTCTCGCCGGTTTCCCCACCGCGAGAACGCCATCGCCACCTGGTCGCTATCCGCGGTAGAAGTGGTCCTCGAATACCCGCCGGGAGCGCCGGGTGACCTTGCGGTAGTCCTCGCGGAGGGCACCGCGCCGTCGGTAGCCGAGTGACAGGGCGAGACGCCACTCCTCCTCGATGGCGGGGAAGGAGTCGCGGGGTCTGCCCATCTGCAGATAGAGGCGGTTGCGGATCTGGGTGCAGAAGCGGTAGGCACGGGTGAGGTGGTTCGCCTCGGTGGCTGGGAGCAATCCCCGCTCGGCGATGCGATCGAGTGCCGGCAGTGTCGAAGGGGTGCGCAGTTCCGGTATCCCACCACCGTGTTGGAGTTGGATCAGTTGGACCAGGAACTCGATGTCGGAAAGAGCGCCCTTGCCCAACTTGAGATGGAAATCGGGGTCCTCCCCGCGGGGTATCCGCTCGCTCTCGACCCTCGCCTTGATCTGGCGAATCGATCTGATCGTCGCCGGCTCGAGCTCTTCCCCCCACACGAACTCGGTCACGACGTCGGCGAATCTCTCGGCAAGGTCGGGATCACCGGCCACCGGCCTCGCCCGCACCATGGCCAGTTGTTCCCAGGGCTCGGCCCAGCGCTCGTAGTAGCTGCGATAGGCCTCGAGGGAGCGGGTCAGCGGCCCGGTCCTGCCCTCCGGTCGCAGCCCGGCGTCGAGATCGAAGGCCACCCCGTCCCGATGGGGCGACTCGAGGGTCTCGCCGAAACGGATGGCATGGCTTCTTGCCTCGGCGGCGTCGAGGGGGTCGTCGTGGACGTAGAGGAGGTCGAGATCGGAGCCGTATCCGAGTTCCCGGCCGCCCCATTTGCCCACCGCCACCACAAGGAACCCCTTCTCGGGGATCCCGGCGAGGTCAAGGGCCACCCGGGCGGCGACATCGGCGCCGGTGGTCAGATCCTCCATGGTGTCCTCGACGTCCGCCATGTCGAGGAGGTCACGGCCGGCGACGCGGAGCCGTCGTCGTCGGACCGCACGGCGCAGTGTCCCCAGGCGGACCTCGAGATCGGGTCGGCTCTCCAGCCGAAGACGCAACTTGGTCTCCAACACGTCGGCACCGGTGAGCCGGGTTATCTCGTCGTCATTGGAAAGACGTCGGACGAACTCCGGCACCCGGTCGAGATAGCTGCCGACGTAGCGGCTCGACCCAAGGATCAGACACAGCCGGCGGAAGGCCTCGGTCGACTCTCCGAGAACCGGTATGAGCGTCACCGGCGCCAGGTCGAGCAGGCTGCTGAGCTGATCGAGACCGAGGTCGGGGTTGGGGGACTCGGCGAGCCACTCCAGGACAAGCGGCATCATCTGGCCCATCAACCGGCCCCGCCTCGTCAACCCGCCGACCAGATGCCGCACATGGTCGGCGGTCGCATCGGGGTCGGAGAAGCCTAGGGCGATCAACCGTCTCTCCGCGCCCTCGTGAGACAGCCCTGTGGTGGAGGCGGAGGTGGCGAGGGCATCGAGGAGTGGTCGGAAGTACAGACTCTCATGGATCCGTCGGATGCGGCCCGTGTGGTCGACCCTGGCGGCGTTGAAGTGGTCCGCCGAGCTCCCGGCGGCATCGGATCGGTAACCGAGGGAGCGGGCGAGACGGGTGAGGTCCTCCGGGTCGGTGGGAACGGTGTGGGTCTGGGCGAGCTCCCACAACTGGAGGCGGTGCTCCACATCACGCAACCACAGGTAGGAGTGTTCCAGATCGTCGGCGTCCGGTTCGTGGACGTAACCACCTTCGACCAGTTCGGTGAGGACGTCGAGGGTCCCCTGCCCTCTCAGGTCGGGGTCGAAGCGTCCATGGACGAGTTGCAGGAGTTGGACGGCGAACTCGACGTCTCTGATTCCTCCCGGGGCGCGTTTGAGGTCGTCCGTCGCCGAGTTCGCCTCGATTCGGGCCTTGATCTCTCGTAGCGAGCGAACGGTATGTCCCGGTAGCACATCGGGCCACATGACCTCGGCGGCGGCCTCGATGAACGCCTTTCCGAGATGGGCGTCGCCGG
>WHUC01000024.1:0-7332 GCA_009377435.1 Acidimicrobiia bacterium | reverse complement strand
CCGAGGAGGACACTCTCGAGCAGCGATGCGGTGAGCCCGTCGGGTCGGATGACCCAACCGGATTTCTCCAGGCTCTGCCGGACCGCCTCGTCGAGACCCAGTTTGTGGAGCCGGTGTAACTGCACACCCGCAGGGTACGTTGTCCTCCCACGGAGTGGGGGGAAGGTACCTGCGAAGCAGGTAGGGGGGCCAAGGCATCCCCGCCGGTCGATCAATGCCTCCGTCGGGAGCGGGTAGGCTCTCCGGTCATGCGAGTAGCCGGAGCTCAGATCGATCTCACCGTCGGGGACCTCCCGGGAAACGAGGCCAAGATCGCCGACGCCATGGACTGGGCGGAGGGTGAGGGCGTGGATGTGCTCTTGCTACCCGAACTGGCCATTACCGGGTACCCACCCGAGGACCTGGTGTTGCGTCAGGCCTTTGTCGACGCATCGGTTGAATGTGTGCGCCGCCTCTCCCGTCACTCCGGGAAGGTGACGACGGTGGTCGGGTTCGTCGACCACGCCATCCCCACCCATTATTCGGCTGTCGATGCTTACGAGCGGAGGGTCGCAAACGCGGTGGCCGTAATCCACGACGGCGACTGGGTGGGCACCTACCACAAGGTCGCCCTACCCAACTACGGGGTGTTCGACGAGGATCGCTACTTCGCACCCGGTTCCGACACCGACCGTGTCTTCGAGATTTCCGGTCGTTCCTGTGGCGTCTCCATCTGCGAGGACATCTGGCTCGATGACGGGCCACCGCTGCAACAAGCCCGGGCAGGGGCATCGGTGATCCTCAATGTGAACGCATCCCCGTTCACTGCGGGCAAGGCGGCTGAGCGCGAGGAGTTCCTCGCCGCCAGGGCCCTTGCCGCCGGAGTGCCCGTGGTCTACGTCAATCTCGTCGGGAGCCAGGACGAGTTGGTCTTCGATGGGGCCAGTGTCGTGATGTCCGCCCGGGGAGAGGTCATCCATAGGTCGCCACAGTTCGCCGAGGACCGGTTTGTCATCGATCTCGACGAGACCGACCGGGGACAGGTGGCGCCACTCCTCTCCGAGGAGGCGGAGATCTGGGGTGCGCTCACCACCGGTCTCGGTGGTTACATCCACAAGAACGCCTTCGACGGGGTGGTCATCGGTCTGTCCGGGGGGATCGACTCGGCCTTGACCGCGGCTGTCGCCGTCGACGCCCTCGGCCCGGAGCGGGTGAGGGGCGTGGCAATGCCGTCTCGCTACAGCTCCGATCACTCCATCGGCGACGCCGAGACCCTGGCGAAGAATCTGGGGTGTCGGTTCGATCTCATCCCCATCGAGGAAGCCCATGCCGGGGTGTTGACCGCTCTGGACGAAGTGTTCGCCGGGACTACACCCGATGTCACCGAAGAGAACCTCCAAGCCCGTGTCAGGGGCGTGATCCTGATGGCGATATCCAACAAGTTCGGCCCCATGGTGGTGGCCACCGCGAACAAGTCGGAGATGGCCGTCGGCTACGCCACCATCTACGGGGACATGGTCGGAGGCTTCGCCGCCATCAAGGACGTCTATAAGACCGATGTCTATCGTCTCGCCGAGTGGAGGAACCGCCACGGTGAGGTGATCCCGGTGAACACGATCACCAAACACCCGTCAGCCGAGTTGAGACCCGATCAGCGTGACTCCGACTCTCTACCGCCCTACGACACCCTCGACAGGATCCTCCGCCGTTATATCGACGCGGATATGTCCATCGACGAGATCGTCGCCGAGGGCTTCGACGCCGACATGGTCCGGCAGGTGGCGGTGATGGTGGATCGCAGCGAGTACAAGCGTCGTCAGGGGGCGATCGGGACCAAGGTGAGTTCCAAGGCCTTCGGTCGTGACCGACGGCTGCCCATTACCAACGCCTATCGTCCCGGGCGGGTGGTGGGGGCGGATGGGGAGAGCCCCGGTCTGGGAGAGGCTCGGGAGACGTGATCCTCATAGACGGGGAGTCGGGCGACTCGATGCCGGTGACGGACTCGTCGGTGCTGCGCGGTGACGGCTGCTTCGAGGCGGTGCGGGTCTACGACTCGGTCCCCTTCGCCCTAAAGGCCCATCTCGATCGGCTCGCCAGGAGTGCCGAGATGCTGGGGCTGGGCCTTCCGGATGAGGAGGTGTTGGCGGAGTGGACGAAGTGGGTAGCCGCGGAGTCCCCCGACTCGGTGGTGAGGATCGTGGTGACACGAGGAGGAGCGGTCCCCGGGGCCTCACACGCCGGGATCTGTGCCGTCTTCTCCCATCCCGTCGGTGACCACCCGATCTCGTTGCGGCTGGTTCCGGTGCACGCCCCCTGGCATTCCGCCGGTCGGCGTTGGGATCTGATGGGATCGAAAACCCTGTCCTACGCCCCCAACGAGGCGGCCCGGAGAAGGGCCGAGGGTGCGGGTTTCGACGATGCCATCCTCGTCTCCGACCACGACGTGATCCTGGAACTCCCGACGTCGGCGCTGGGATGGGTTGTCGACGGTGTCCTCGAAACCCCCGAGTTGGAGTTGGGCATTCTCGACTCCATCACCCGCCGGTTTGTTCTCACCGAGGCGAGGGCGGTAGGAATCGATGTTGTCGAGGGGATATGGACTACGGCCCGTCTCGATGTGGCCGAAGAATGTTTCGTCATGAGTACGGTCCGGGAGATCATCCCGGTCACGACGATCGGCGATACCGAGTTCGTCCCCGGTCCCGTGACCCGTATCGTTGCCGATCGCTACGCCGCCCTGGTGGCCGCCTCTTCCGACCGGGGGTAGGCCACCAGTCTCCTAGGAGGCTGGTGTCAAACACATGTCGCACATCTCGACGACCAGTCATCACCGCTGGCTGCGTCCTCGTCCTAGCCGCACCGCACCGGGTGCGCCGTCGTCCTGTGTCCTTGCCAGCGGCGCGCCTGGCCGCCGATCTGCACAACGGCATTCAACACCAGCCTCCTAGAGGTCATCACCCCGCCCACAGAACATCGAGGGCGTCTCCGTGTGATCGGCTAGCGAAGGAACAAGCAGGAGTCCCCGAACTCGTGCCACAGATATCCGGATTGCAGCGCCTCCCGGTAGGCCGCGGCGACGAGTTCGGGGCCTACCACCGCCTCCAAGAGGGGCAGGTGGGAGGCGTCGGGCGGGTGCCACCCGGTGACGAGACCGTCCACCACCCGACCGGGCCGGTCCGGGCCCAGCACCAGGCCGGTCCATCCCCGCCCCGCCCTCACCGTCCCGTCGGGCTGGGATACCGTCTCCAGGGCCCGGGTTACCGTCGTCCCCACCGCGATCACCCGGCTCTCCCTTCTCCGTGCCAACGACACCATCTCGGCCGTCATCGGGGGCACGATGTAGTGCTCGGGTTGGGGTGGCTCATGTCGTTCCAGGGACGACACACCTGCATGGAGGACGATGTGGGCCATGCCTACTCCTCGGGAGACCAGATCTGTCACCAATCCAGGGGTGAAGGGACGGGCGGCACTGGGCATCTCCGCACTCGCCCCAGAGGGGTCGTCCACCCGGGCGAAGACGGTCTGATACGTCTCCAATGGCCAGGGGTGATCGAGGTATCCGTAGGTGATGGGCCGTCCATGGATGCCAAGATGACGTTCCACGGATGCCGGAAGATAGAGACGGGTGCGCCACAGTCTCACCGAATCGGTGTCGTGGACCTGTCCCATCGGCGTCTCCAGTCTCGCACCACCATCACCGGCAAGTTCGATCGGGTCACCGGGCTGTGCGTCGAGGACAGGTCCATGACCATCGGGATGACGTAGCTCGACCACCCACGTGGTGTCGTCGAGCCGGGTGGAGAAGTGGACGACGATGTCTCTGCCGCGCCAGGTGGCGTCGATGGCGGCCGGGAGGGTGGCACTGGTGTTGACCACCACCAGGTCGCCGGGATCGAGATGATCCCCGAGATCCCGGAACCGGGCGTGCACCATCGAGCCCGGTCTCGCCACGAGAAGCCGGACCCCGTCTCTCGCCAGCCCGCGGGCCTCAGGAGGTCCGGTGGCCTCATTACCCGGGGGCAGTGAGAAGGTGGTCGCCGGCGAGGTCAGATTGGTCATACGGCAGGTGCACCGAGGTCGGATAGACGGAGCCGTCCGCTGGGTGGGCGCTCGTCGATGAGTGTCAGGATGGCGGGAACGACTGTTTCCGGTTCGGGACGGTCCGAGATGTCCTCCCCGGGGAAGGCGTCCTGGTGCATGCGGGTGCGCATGTCCCCGGGATCGAGGGCGTATATCAAGAGATCCGGGTTCTCGGCGGCTAGAACCGCGGAGACCTGATCGAGTGCGGCCTTGCTGGCGCCGTAGACGCCCCAACCGGGGTAAGCCTCCACGGCGGCGTCGGAGCTGATGTTGATGACGACACCACCGAGCGCCAGTCGGCCTGCCACCAACTGGAACATTCCGAGAGGGGCGATCACGTTGGTGACCAGCACCTCGTCGAAGGCATCGGTATCGGTTTCCGACAATGGGGGGAGCGGGGTGGGACCGAGCGAGCTGGCGTTGTTGACGAGGAGATCGAGCCTCCCCCCGGCAGCGTCGATCGCCTCCAGCAGGTCGTGGCGATGTGACGGGTCGGATATGTCGCCAGGTATACCAACGACAGTGGTGCGGGCCGACAGGTCTGCCACGACATCGGCGAGGGCGTCGGCGCCCCGGGCGTCGAGTATCAGTCTCCAGCCCCGGTCGGCCAGGGCGGTGGCGAGGGCCCTTCCCAGCCCTCGGGACCCCCCCGTGATCAATGCGGTTGACATGAGCTTCTCCTCTGGTTGTGGGTGTGCCCTCCAAACTACAACTTGAAGTTAACTTGAAGTCAAGTACCCTCGTGATGAGAGTCAATCGTTACCTTTGGAGGTATCAGTGTGAGTGACCTGTTGACGGTGAGTCAGGTGTCGAAACGAAGCGGGTTCGCCTCGTCGGCCCTTCGTTACTACGAGGACCTCGGGTTGATCGAGGCATCCCGGACATCTGGTGGGCAACGTCGCTACCAAAGAGGGGTCCTACGACGGCTGGCGTTCATCGCCGCGGCCCGTCATGTCGGTCTGACGCTCGACGAGATCGGGGCCGCCTTTGCTCTGCTTCCCGCGGGCAGGACCCCGACCAAGGCCGACTGGACCAAGATCTCGAAGTCCTGGCGGTCCCGCTTGGATGCCGAGGTCGCGGCGTTGGAGAACCTACGTGACGGTCTGGACAGCTGTATTGGCTGTGGTTGTCTCAGTCTGCAGCGATGCCAGATAAGCAACCCCGGTGACATCCAGGCCAGCAAGGGCTCCGGTGCGGCCTTTCTCCCCGAGCCACTCCACCCGCGATAATATTTGTGCGAGCTTTTCGTCGAGTCCGTCGACTGATGTTTGCCACGGGTACACCGTCACTGTGCCGTTGGCGAGGACTCGACGAAAACAGACGCCGGCTCGCACGTCTGCCCTCTTCGCGCGGCGATCCCGTCGCCACGATGGCCGGGCGGTGTCCCGTCGTGTCAGCATCCCATTGCCGATTTGACGAGTGGTCCTCCCCCAAATGCTCGACGAAACGCTCGCACAAATACTACGGCTTGCACTCCCAGGCGCTCCAGGCGTCGACACCACGGGCCTCGTCACGTGAGGTCAGCCAGGCGGCGCTGGCGACGTTGGCCCCGGGGTGGGTGCGGTCGTATCCGCCATAACCGGCCGCGGCACTGGCCCACACCCAGGTGGTGGGGATGAATTGGAACAGTCCGGTGGCGTCGGAGGTGGGGTTGACCGCATTGGGGTTGCCCTGTGACTCGCAGGCGAGCACTCTCATTGCCTCCTCGACACGTCCCGCCGGGAAGAACTCCTCGACGAGGAGACGCCACCGTTCCACGGCAGGCCCCTCCGGTATCACCGGGTCATCGCCGTCGACGGGACGATCGCATGGGCCGGGAATGCGATTGGTCATCTGGGCGATGAGGTTGATCGCACCCCTACGATCGACGGCCTCGGTGTCCTCAAGGAACTCAATGCACTCACCGAGGACACCGTCACGGACGAGCAGACCGAGCGCTTCCCCGGCCGCATAGGTCTCAGCGGCGCGGTCCGGTTTGGTCGGAGTGGGGTTGGTCCGGTCAGTGCTGGCGTAAAGCGAGGCGACGAGGGTGCGGTCGAACTCGGTCTCGGCCGCGGCGATACGGCCGATGTCGGCCTCGGTGACGAGTCCGGTGTCGACGTCTGGCACCTGGAGGGAACCGAGCGAGGCGCTCAGGCCGGCGGCACCATTGGGCATCGGGTCCTGGAAGAGTGTTGCCGCGTCGAGTTTGCCGAGGGCGTCGAGACTGGAGGGGCTGAGCCGTCTCAGCAGGGAGCGGAGGTCATCCTGTGTGACCGCATCGTGGGCACAGAGGGTGTAACCACCACGGCCACAACCGAGGACGATGCCCTGATTGGCGACGAGGGTGTCGACCAGCTCCTCGATGGGGGACCCGTCGTCGTCCCAATAGGCACCGTCGAATGACTTGGCGCCCTTGGGTAGGTTGGGCCACTCCGCCTTATTGAGTGCGGAGCGAAGGCTGGCTTCGGGGTCGATGGCTTCGCCTGAGGGGGTGTGCAGCTCGAAGTGGACGTGGGGCGGGGTGCCCTCGGCGTTGCCGGAGTCACCATTCCAACCGATGAGATCACCGGCCTTCACCCGGGTGCCCACCTCGATGCCGGGGCGTATCCCGTACCCCCGCCCATCGTCGGTGTTGTAGCGGTCGTTGTTGAGATGGATGTAGTAGGACGACCAACCGTCATCATGACGGATGCCCACGATGGTCCCCGAGATCCCGGAGTCGGTGGCGGCACGGAACACGACACCATCGGCGACGGCGACGATTGGTTGCAGCTTGTCCGCCATCAGGTCGTTGCCCTTGTGACTACGAGCGCCGCCATCACGGGGGGCGCCGAATGGGGAGCCGATGTAGCCCCCTCCGAGAACCGGCCAGAGCATGTCGTAGACGAAGCCATCCACGGGTTCGGTGTCCTCCCCGAATCTCCGGTCGCGGTCGTCGTTGTCCCACTCCTCGTGTCCGCCCCTGTCGTCTATTTCTCGGGGGTCGGGGTCGTCCCCCTCGATCTCCTTGGCGTCGTCCCCATCATCCTCATCCGTGGGCCGAGTGGTGGGGGGAGCGGTTATCGGCGATTCGTAATCGGAGTCATCGGGAAGGGTGGGAGGCGGTGCTGGGAGTGTCGTGGTGGTCGTGGGGACGGTTGTGGTCGTCGGGGTGGGCGCCATTGTGGTCGTTGTCGTTGTCGCGGTGCTGGTGGTGGTGGTGGTGGTGGTGGTGGTGGTGGTGGTCGTCGTCGTCGTCGTGGGCTTCGTGGTCGTGGTAGTCCTGGGCTTGGTGGTGGTGGTAGTCGTGGG
>WHUC01000201.1 GCA_009377435.1 Acidimicrobiia bacterium | reverse complement strand
GTTTGGACCCCACCATTTGGCATGCCGTCGGGGGTGTTGGCGCAGCAGTCCTGGAGCTGCCCGCGGAACAGGAAATCCGTGACCAGCTCCTGGTTGACCAGTCGCGACACGTAGACCCGCACGGTCTCATCCGGGAACTCATCTTCTGGTGCGCTCGCGGTGTACACCGAGCCGTCAGGAGCGATGAAGGCTCCGGAATCGCCGAAGACGCCACTCCCGGGAAGATCCTGGAGGGACACGACCTCGGCCCTGGCGATGTCGTAGCGGCGAAGCTCGTCGGCATAGGTGTAGTAGAGGAAACCCGACGCGGGATCGGGTTCATCGCCGAGGGCGCGGTGGAGGAATGCGGCCATGTCGGCCCGGGTGACCGCCTCGTCGGGGCAGAATCGGGTGTTGTCGGGTGGGTTGCATCCTCGGGTGATGTCGGCTTGGGCGAGGGCGTCGATGTCGGCTTTGAAGACGCTGTTGGCGGTGTCGGTGAAGCCTTGGTCGTTGGCGGATGGATCTCACGGCCGTCCAGGCGGATCTCGCCGCCGTCTGATCGGTACAGACCGGAGAGGATGTTCATGAACGTCGACTTCCCGGCGCCGTTGGGGCCGATGAGGGCGACCACCTGACCCGGATCGACATCGACAGACAGCCCATCGACCGCTACCAACCCGCCGAAGTGCTTCACTACGTCGGTCGCTTCCAGGAGTGGCATCCGAAGTCATTGTATCCGGTCGGGGGGCGGCTGAGCTGGCCGACATGGGCCAAATCTTCTCCTCCCCGGTCTAAGGAACTCAGAGATGAGGCGCCACCTCTTCGGCGAGTCGCTGCATCAACTCGAGCTGCTGATCGTACTCCAGGGTGGGGAAGTAGCTGCGGGCCACGAACTCGACCGGGAGTCCGGCTCGATCACGGATCTCGAGAAGTTGCGAGAGGATCTCGTCTCCTGACCCGACAATCGTGGAGCGGCCCAACAGACGATTCCGGTTTGCCTCCGTCAACTGCGGCGCCGCCGGAGGAGGACCAGGGCGGTTCGCCGAAGCCTCCATGTCGGAGTACTTCCACATCATCTGCCATAGGTGGTCGATGTAGGTCTTCCAGGCATCCTCGGCCGAATCGCCGGGGAGCATCACCGAGTAGTGGACGATGCGGAGTTCGGATGGATCGCGACCGATCCGCTCGCATTCATCTCGGATCCATTCGAGTTGCTGGAGGAACTTCTGTGCGGGCACGTTGGCGAATATCCCGTCGGCGAGCCGGGCCGCCCGGCGGATGGCGGCCTCGGCGCCACCACCGATCAGGATCGGGATGGGCGAGGACGGGGTGGGGCGCACCGCCAGTTCGGGCAGGTCGTAGACGCTTCCCACATGACGAAACGGCTCGCCAGACCACGCCTGCCGGAGGATGGCCAAGGTCTCCTCCATTGCCACTCCCCGTCGTCGCATCTCGGCGCCCAGCGCTTCGAACTCGATGCCGCTCCACCCCAGTCCCAGACCGAGTGTCAGCCGTCCGCCGCCGAGGAGATTCACGGTGGCGGCATCCTCGGCGAGTCTGAGCGGATGATGGAGTGGGGCGAGGAGCACTCCCGTCCCGACCTCGATCGCCGAGGTAGCGGTGACGAGGGCGGCGCTGACGACCAGCAGGGACGGCATGTAGCCGTCATCGACAAAGTGGTGCTCCGTCGTCCACACCGATGAGAACCCAAGGCACTCGGCCTCGACTGCGAGGCGGATCGTCTCCTCATAAGCCCTTGACCAGTCCGACTCACCGGGACGAAGCTGGGCACTCAACAGTCCAAATCCGAGACTCATCACGACCTCCTGTTAGTGCTCCCCACCGTAAATACGGTCGTCAGCGTAATTGCGGTGGGGTGCACTTGGTGATGGAGCGTGTGTCGCCGGTGCGACGTGACCCCTACTCGCAGACCTCACCCTCGCAACGCTCCCAGCCATAGCTCTCGGCGAGGGCGAAGACGGGCTCTACTGCGGGAATACGCTCCGACACCCCGGGGACATCGAACACCTCGGAGCCATCTGCGCACGGGGTGACGAAGCTGATCATTTCGCCGTACCAGGCGTCGGCGGCGTCCACCAGATCTCCGGGCACATCATCCGCACTGGAGGCCAGGGCATCCCGTCTCGTCCCCGTGGCGTCGAGGATCTCCTGACAGTTCTCGGGGGGGAGGGTGCCATCGGGGAGGCTCTGGTAGAAGACGAGGGTGAGGGCGTCGACGTCGGATTGGAAGGTGTCGGCGAAGGCGATAAGGGCATCGGACGCCCCGGGCGGCGCCACCGTGATGGTCGGTTCGGTGGTCTCCACCGGGGCCGTCGTCTCCGTGGGGGCCGTGGTCGTCTCCGCCGGGGAAGCGGTGGTCGGCGCCACAGTGGTTTGGGGACCCTGGGTGGTCAGGATCGTCGCCGCGGCCCCGGTGGTCGTGGGGGCGGTGATGTTGTCGGCGCAGGCGCCGAGGAGCAGGGCGGCGACGAGGGCGAGGAGCATATGGGGACGTTTCAGGATGCGACGCATCTGGGAGGCCTTTCCGAAGGCATTGGAGAGCAGTCCCCACGATAGAAGATCTGTGTCGGTGTCGGAATGTACCCGGAGGCGATACCCTCGGAACAGATGATCGACATCGCCGGCTTCGTCGCCGATCTCAAGGAACACGCCATCGACCATGGATTCCACGTTCACGATGAGCGCCACATCGTCGAGACCTATTCGCTGCGTCAGTCGTGGGAGGTCGACCTCCATCCCGAGCGGGGCTGCGGTGGCCCCATCGATCTCCATCTGGCGCTCGACGTCAACCCCCGTGTGCTGCTATCCCTCCAGGATCGACTCGAGCAGATCGGCGAAGAGTGGGAGGAGCCCGAGGACGACTACTTCCTCGATCTGTACTTCAACTGGGGCATCCCGCCCCTCCAAAACGGCCCCGACCTCTTGGTGCTCGCCACCGATCTCGCCGGTGTGGGCGGGATGGATCTGGCCATCGAGGTGTCCGCCATCGACTCCTATGGTGCGGTGACCGACGCCCCCGAGCGTCGTCTCGCCATCACCGGCAGGAGCGCCGTCTCCATGGTCGACCTGCTCATGGGTCGGGAGCAGCTTTGTGACGTTCTCGATCGTTCCCGGGAGGTCTCCGACTATCTCCTCGATCGGGTGGAGGACTGGATCGAGCTCTAGTGACAGAACCAGACAGACATGGCCAGGTGGCGCTGGTCACCGGGGCCACCGGGATCGCCGCCGCCACCGCTCGACGGGCGGCCGCGGCGGGAATGTCCGTTTTCGTGGTGTCACTCGACCGGGACGACGTCAGCGCTCTGTGCAGTGAGGTGACGGCGGCCGGTGGTCGGGCCGACGGGGTGTC
>WHUC01000200.1 GCA_009377435.1 Acidimicrobiia bacterium | reverse complement strand
AACATCACCATGCCGGTCTTCATGATCAATGGGAAGCACGATCATCTCGCCCCGATCGGCAACATCTACTACATGCTCGAGACCGGCCCCGCCACCGGCAAGGAGGCCCGGGTCTACGCCGACGCCGGCCACTGCGCCTTCAAGTATCAGGACCACTGGGCCCCGGCCACCTTCAAGTGGCTGGCCGAGAAACTGGTTGGCGGCGCGGTGTAGCCGCCCGGCGACTTCGTCCGCGACCGGGGCGAGAGCGCCTTCGTGTAGATTTGCCAGATGGGAACTCCGAGGGAATCGGGCGCTTTGGCCGTCATCGGGCTCGGTCTCATGGGCTCCCGCATGTCGGCACGGCTTCTCGATGACGGATTCCCGCTCCGGGGCTTCGACACCGACCAGCAACGGCTGGCCGAGTTCGAGGAGATGGGCGGGGATCCCGCGGAGTCGCCGGCGGACGCAGTGCAGGGCTGCTGGGGGGCGCTGCTCTCTCTCCCCAACTCCGACGTCTCTCGCGAGGTCTGCCTTGGTCAGAACGGGCTGGTGGGCTCGGGGGTCTCCCCGTTGGTCATCTACGACGCCACCACAGGCCGACCCGGTGACTCGGTCGAGTTGGCGGCGGCGCTGCTTGGTGAGGGCATTGTCTACTGCGACGCGACCGTCAGTGGAAACGGCAAGGTAGCCGAGCAGGGGCAGCTGGTGGTCATGGTGGGAGGGCCCGAGGACGCCTTCCGCCGCGGGGTGCCGCTCTTCGAGTCGATCGGGCGGTCACACCACCACGTCGGCGATACGGGGTCTGGCGCCCGTATGAAGCTGCTGGTCAACCATGTCCTCACCATTCATCGTCTGGCTCTCGCCGAGGGGCTGGTGGTGGCGGAGCTGGCCGACATGGACCTCGAGAGGACCCTCGAGGTGTTGAAGGACAGCCTCGCCTACTCCAAGGCGATGGACGTCTGGGGCGATCGCATGATCGCCGGGGATCACGCCAAACCGTACGCCCGTCTCCGCCAGAGCCACAAGGACGCCCGTCTCATCGTGGAGCAAGGCGCCGGTCTGGGGGCGCCAGTGGATCTGGTCAACGTAGTCAGGGACGCCCTCGCCGAGGGTGAGACCGAGGGGTTGGGCGACATGGACAACTCGTCGGTCATGGAGGTGCTGAGACGACGGGCCGGGATCGGACGGGTAGCCGGTTAGGGATGCGGACGGGCGGCTACCGGTCGCTGAGCAGGTTCAGTGTGACGCCCATGGTCACGAGGACCAACCCGGCCATCAGCTCGGGGGTGACCTGCTCGCCAATGAGAAGGGCCGAGGAGATGACACCCACCGCCGGGACCCCCATCATGGTGAGGTTCGCCGACACCGGATCGATGTTGCGCAGGATGACGACCTGCGCCCAGAAGGCGAAGCCAGAAGCAAGGACGCCCTGATAGGCGACGACTCCTACGAGTGCCGGTGTCCAGTCGATCAACGGTGCGCCATCTACCGCAAGGCCGAGAACAACCATGATGACGGTGGCGCCTGCCAGTTGCCAGGGGAGGGCATCGAGAGGCGTGATGGTCCATCTATGACCTCTTATGTGCACGGATGTGGAGGCGTTGGTTATCGCGGCCAGGATCAGCAGGACATGACCGATTGCGATGTCGGGCCTGCTCCAGTCGAGACCCCATGGCTCGAAGAGGATCACCACGCCCGCGATACCGATCACCAGGCCGACCCACCTCCGGACGGTCATCCGCTCGCCCAGGAACCCGGCGGCGATGGGCACCGTCCAAAGTGGCGTGGTCCAGGCCACCACCGATGAACGGCCGGGCGGCACCATTTGGAGAGCGGTGAAGACCAAGAGGGTCACGGCTCCCAAGCGGAAGATGGCCAAAGAGGCGATTATGGGGATATCACGACGGGGAGGGACGTACAGCTTCCCGCTCATCGCCGCTATGGCGACTACCACGAGTGTGGCGCCGGCGACACGGAATGCACCCATCCAGATCGGTGCGATCGATCTCACACCGGTGGCCATGATCGGCCAGTTGAACCCGAGAATCAGGACGACGACGACCAGAAACACGTGGATTCCGGTGGGGGTGAGCCGGCGGTCCGGGGGAGGACGATCCTCGGACTCCCAGATCAGACTCCTGATTGGACCGGTGATGGGATGCGTCGTTTGGCCACGCCCGCGAGTCAATGGCGGAGATCCCCGCACTCGCGGTGCTCAGGGCCCGCCACAGGATAACTTGGGAGTTTCAACGGCCGGATGACGCCGCTCGCTTCGTCCTCGTCCTCGAAGCACCGCACCGGGTGCGCCTTCGTCCTGCGTCCTTGCGAGCGCCGCCCCCGGCTCGCCGAAACATCGCGCAACCTATCCTGCGGCAGACCCTCAGAACCACCAGCGGCCATACGGCTGGGGTGTCGGAGAGCCACGCTCTACCGGCTACATCTGTGGAGTCGCTTCACGTGATCACCTTCCGCGGCCTCGCCCGCGGGTGTGCCGTGGATCACACAGTGTGAGGGTGATCTGGGGTCCGGCGGGAAGCTGACCTGCATCATGCATTGTATGGGGTTCGTCGATAGGATCGAGAATCAGCTTTGTCTATTGGAGGATCCATGAGCCCGAGACAGTTGTGGGTCGGGGGTTACGGGCCCCAGGAGAGTTCACACGGCAGGGCCCTCGCCAGGTTTCGCGACATCGTCGAAGGCGAGACCGATGGCGATGTGTCGGTCCGGGTTACCTGGAACATCATGGATGAGGGCCGTCCCAACACAGACCTGTTCGATCTGGTCGAAGCCGGGGAGATGTTCTTTTGTTACTTCTCCTCGAGCTATCTGGGGGTGCGGGTGCCTGCACTGAACGTCCTCGAGACCCCCTTCTTGTTCGACCAACCGGAGAGCGCTCACCGGGCCTTGGACGGAGCGTTGGGCGAGCGCCTGGGTGAGGCCGTGCGCTCCTCCACCGGGTTCGAGGTCCTCGGGTTCTGGGACAACGGATTCCGGCACTTCAGCAACCGGCTCCGCCCCGTGCACTCTCCAAGGGACTGCCGAGACATGACGGTCCGGATGCAACCCAATCCCATCCACGAGGAGCTGATCAGGTCCTGGGGCGCCACTCCGGTGGCGGTTGAGCTGAGCGCGGCGATCCGGCTCATCACCGATCTGGAGGTGGATGCCCAGGAGAACCCACTGGCCAACACGGTGGCCTATGGAGTCGACGAGGTCCACCCCTATGTCACCATGACCGGGCATCTCTACGGAGCCCGTGGTCTGTGGGCTCACCGGGCCACCGTCGATTCACTGCCACCCGATCTGCGTCTGATCGTGAACCGGGCGGTACGTGCCGCCATCGACCTCCAACGGTCGGAGGCGGCCGCCCTCGAGCGGAAGCT
>WHUC01000199.1 GCA_009377435.1 Acidimicrobiia bacterium | reverse complement strand
GGGGGGCGAGTTCGCCAGGCGACCGCGGCGGGAAACCGTCGAGGAAAGTCCGGACTCCACAGGGCAGGATGCTGGGTAACTCCCAGGCGGGGCGACCCGACGGAAAGTGCCGCAGAGAACAGACCGCCGATGGCCCTTCGGGGCACAGGCAAGGGTGAAACGGTGGGGTAAGAGCCCACCAGCGTCCCGGGTGACCGGGTCGGCTTGGCAAACCCCACCCGGAGCAAGGCCACGCAGGGACGAGGCGGCCCGCCCCATCGTCCCGGGTAGGCCGCATGAGGTCACGGGCAACCGTGACCCCAGATGGATGGTCGCCCGAGTCTCACGACTCCGACAGAATCCGGCTTATCGGCGAACTCGCGCCACGGAAACCGCTATGGGCCTCCTGTTACTGACAAACATCCGACACCGGTAGCCTTCGTTCCATGGTAGAACCGCGTCTCATCGTCGCCGCCAACCGCCTACCGGTGGCATGGGACGATAAGACCCAGAGCTGGGAGACCTCACCGGGCGGATTGGTCTCCGCCCTCGCCCCCGTCCTCCGCGAGAAGGACGGGATCTGGGTGGGTTGGCCGGGCACTGCCGACGAGGACCCGGGGCAGTTCGAGGTGGACGACATCGAGATGCAGTCGATATCACTCTCCGAGGAGGAACTCGACACCTACTACCACGGGTTCTGCAACGGGACGATCTGGCCGCTCTACCACGACGCCATCCGCAGCCCCGAGTTCCACCGGCACTGGTGGAAGCCCTATCAGGAGGTCAACCGCCGGTTCGCCGATGGGGTCCTCGAGGTCGCCCGTCCCGGTGATGCCATCTGGGTGCACGACTACCAGCTGCAGCTGGTGCCGGAGATGATTCGTGAAGAGCTACCCGGGGCAACGATCGGATTCTTTCTCCACATCCCGTTCCCGCCCCCGGAGATCTATGGTCGCATCCCGTGGCGCACCGAGCTCCTCCAAGGTCTCCTCGGGGCCGACATCGTCGCATTCCAGACCGTTTCCTCGGCGAGAAACTTCGCCCGCTGCGCCAATCGTTACACCAATGCGACGGGCAACACCGATGCCCTTCGCATCGCGGACCGGGTGGTTGTCGCCGAGGCTGCACCCATCTCCATCGACACGGCGCTCTTCGAGAAGCTCGGGGAGGATCCCGAGGTGGCGAAACGGGGCGAACGTCTTGTCGATGATCTCGGGAACCCCAAGGTGATGATCCTCGGTGTCGACCGACTCGACTACTCCAAGGGAATCGACATCCGTCTCCGCGCTCTCGGCACCCTGTTCGATCGGCACCCCGAGCTACGGGGAGAGGTCAGTTTCGTCCAGGTCGCCGTCCCCAGTCGCGAGGATGTCGACGCCTATCAGGACACCCGGCGCAACATCGAGGAGGGTGTGGGGAGACTCAACGGGCGGTTCGGAACGATGGAATGGACTCCCGTCCACTATCTGTATCGCAGTCTCGAGCGCGAGGACCTGGTCGCCGCCTACCGAAATGCCGATGTCATGCTGGTGACACCACTGCGTGACGGGATGAATCTGGTGGCCAAGGAGTACGTCGCCGCCCGACGCGGCATCGGTGGGGTACTCGTCCTCTCCGAGTTCGCCGGTGCCGCCGAACGCTTCACCCAGGCGGTCTTGGTGAACCCCTACGACGTCGACGGGCTCGCCACCGCCCTGTTGGATGCCATCCACATGCACGAGGATGAGGCTTCCGAACGGATGAGTGCGATGCGATCCCACCTCCGCCGCTGGGATGTCCACGCCTGGGCGAGATACTGTCTGGGGAGGCTCGGTCTGTGAGTCTCGACGATGCCGTGATCCGTTTCGCCGGATCGGGTCGGATCCTGTGCGGCTTCGACTTCGACGGAACCCTCTCCGAGATCGTCACCGACGCCGCCACCGCCACCGCGATCCTCGGAGCCACGGAGAGTCTCGAAAGGCTCGCCGGGCTCGATGGGGTCACGGTGGCCGTTCTCAGCGGTAGGACCCATGCCGAGCTGGTCGAGCGGTTCGACCATCCCGGTCTCATGCTCATCGGGGAACACGGCTACGACCGGGGCGAGGATGAGGACAGCGATGGCCTCACCCCGCTCAACGGTCTCATCGACACCCTACAAACCCTGGTGGCCCGGGCGCCGGGGAGCCGCCTCGAGATCAAGAGCCGGTCGGTGGTCCTCCACACCCGCAACGTCCTCGGGGACATCAAGGAGGCCCTCGCCGCCCGGGCCAAGGCCATGGTCGACGACGAATCCGACATAGCCGTCATGGAGGGCAAGGAGGTCGTCGAGTTCTCCGTCACCGGGACCGACAAGGGAGCGGCGCTCCTCGATCTCGCCGGCGAATTCGGGGCGGAGAGGATCCTCTACATCGGTGACGATGTAACCGACGAGCACGCCTTCGCCGTCCTCGGCGAGAACGACCTCACCATCCGTGTCGGTCCCGGTGAGACGACGGCGATGTACCGTGTCGCCGATCCCTCGGCGGTCCCGCCCATCATCGAACGGTTGATCGAACTGCGATCCTAGGAGGTCCTGAGATGTGTGGCCGTTACGCCCTCAGTGGTGACCGCGATTTCTACGCCGACTACTACCAAGCAGACGAGGTGGCGGCCGAGTCACTGGACGCCTCCTGGAACGTGGCACCCACCGACCCGGTCTATGTGGTGGCCGAGCACCGGGAACGGGCGACGACCGAAGCCGAAGGCGGAGGGAGTGGGGCGGGGGTTGTAAGAGTTAAGCGGATGCTGGGAACGATGTCGTGGGGTCTCCTCCCCCACTGGGCGAAGGACCGGCGTGGTATCAGCATCAACGCCCGGGCGGAGACGGTGGCCACCAAACCCGCCTTCCGCGACGCCTTCAGCCGTCATCGCTGTCTCATCCCCGCCGACGGCTTCTACGAGTGGGCGCCCAAGGACAAGGGTCGGACCCCGCACTGGGTCTACCGGGCCGACGGCCACCCGATGTCGTTCGCCGGTATCTGGGCGGCTCGCAAGGACGACGATTCCGGGGGGTGGCTACGCACCTGCGCCATCATCACGACCAAGGCCGAGGGCGTCGTCGCCGACATCCACGATCGGATGCCGGTGGCCCTGGCCGAGGACACCTGGGACGCCTGGTTGTCACGGGACATCATCGACACCGGTGAGGCGATGACCCTTCTCCGCCCCAAAGACCCCGACCTGATCATGGAGCACGAAGTCTCCTCGGAGGTGAACAACGTGCGCAACAACGGTCGTCATCTCCCCGACCCGGTCTAGGAGGCTGGTGTGGAATGCCGTTGTGCAGATCGGCGGCCAGACGCGTCGCTCGCCAGGACGCAGGACGAAGACGCACCCGGTGCGGTGCTTCGAGGACGAGGACGCCGCGAGCGGCGATGGCTGG
>WHUC01000198.1 GCA_009377435.1 Acidimicrobiia bacterium | reverse complement strand
CGGCGACAGACCACTAGTCGAGCGCACCTCGTAGGAGTTGGGCGTTGAGGGCCACCACGATGGTGGACAGGCTCATGAGGATGGCGGCTGCTGCCGGGGGGAGTATGAACCCGGTCCAGGCGAGGACACCGGCGGCGAGTGGGATCGCCAGGGTGTTGTAGCCCGCCGCCCAGAACAGGTTCTGGACCATCTTGCGGTAGCCGGCACCCGACAGGGCGTGGATGGTGACCACACCACGAGGATCGTCGGAGGCAAGGACCATGTCGGCCGACTCGATCGCCACGACCGTCCCCGCCCCGATGGCGATTCCAATGTCGGCACGTGCCAACGCCGGGGCGTCATTGACCCCGTCACCGACCATGGCGACTGTCATTCCCCGCTCCTCGAACCCGGCGACGACATCGTGCTTGTCCTCGGGGAGAACCTCGGCCATGACCTCGTCTATCCCGAGGTCGCGAGCTACCGCATCGGCGACCTGCTGGGCGTCACCGGTGATCATTCCCACCTTCACCCCACGCTCGTGGAGCATCCGCACCGCCTCGGCCGACTCGGGACGAATCCCGTCCTCGAGGGAGAGCGCGCCGATCGCGGTGTCGTCGACGATGACGTGGAGAACGGACGCACCCCGCTCCACCCACGACTCGGTCGCCGTCTTCGTCTCCGGGGCCGGCTCGATCCCCCTCTCGGCGAGCAACGCGGGGCCACCTACCGCCACCTCGCGACCCTCGACCATCGCCTCGACACCACGCCCACTCATCGCGGTGAACTCCGATGCCGAGGGAATATGACCACGTTCTGTGGCCGCCTCGAATATGGCGCTCCCCACGGGGTGTTCGCTATCCCGCTCCACAGCGCCGGCGAGTGCGAGGAGGCCGTCGGTGTCACCGTCGGTGGCGAAAGCGTCCGTCACCCGGTGCTCGCCGAGGGTGAGCGTTCCCGTCTTGTCGAAGAGGACGAGATCGACCTTCCTCATTCGCTCCAGGGCCAAACGGTCCTTGACCAGGATGCCGCGCCGGGCGGCCATCGACGTCGATATCGCCGTCACCAGGGGGATCGCCAACCCGAGGGCGTGGGGACAGGCGATGACGAGCACGGCGATCGTCCGATTGGTGGCGTCGTCAGGTGATCCGATCATCTGCCACACCACCGCCGTCGCCACGGCCGCACCTGCCGCTATGTAGAAGAGGAGCGCCGCGGCGCGATCGGCAAGCACCTGGGCACGGGACCGGGAGCGTTGCGCCTCGGCCACCAATCGCTCGATCCCGGCGAGTGCGGTGTCCTCGCCCACCGCGTCCACCCTCACCCTGATGGCGCTGTCGGTGGCGACGGTCCCGGCAACGACAACGTCTCCAACCTCCCGGGGCACCGGTCTCGACTCTCCGGTGATGTTGGACTCGTCGAGCTCGGCGCGACCCGAT
Source organism: Acidimicrobiia bacterium (assembly GCA_009377435.1). GTDB lineage: Bacteria > Actinomycetota > Acidimicrobiia > Spongiisociales > ZC4RG35 > WHTL01. The sequence continues at coordinate 2,000 of WHUC01000198.1, read as the reverse complement.
TCGATAGTGCCGTCGGCGGGGACCCTCGCCCCGGGACGGACCAAGACGAGGTCGCCGACGGCGAGGTCACCGATCGGAACCGTCTCGCTCTCGTCGCCGACCACACGAACCGCCTCGTCGGGGAGAAGCTCGGCGAGTGCGTCAAGGGCGCCCTGGGCCTGACCGAGCGCCCGCATCTCGAGCCAGTGGCCCAGAAGCATTATCACGATTAGGGCGGCCAACTCCCACCAGTAATCATTCGCATAGAGGCCGACGGCGTTGGCCACCGAGGCGAGGAAGGCCACCGTGATCGCCAGAGAGACGAGAAGCATCATTCCCGGCTGACGTGACTTGATCTCCGACCATGCCCCGGTGAGGAAGGGGGCACCTCCGTAGAAGAAGACGACCGTGCCCAACACCGGCGCCACCCACCCCGACCCGGGGAAGGTAGGGGCGATGTAGTTGAACCAACCCTGGATCATCTCGCTGTAGAAGATGACGGGCAGGGAGAGGACTAGCGAAAGCCAGAACCGGTCGCGGAACTGGGCGGCATGATCACCCTGGTCGCCGTGACTCCCATGACCGTCCTGCTCGGCATGGTCCCCATGCGGGGAGTGGTCGGTGTGGCCGGAGTTCTCCCCGTGTCCCGAGTGTCCGTGTTGGTGCTCGTCGAGCGACGATGACGGGCTTGTGCTCTGTTCCATCGGTCGGGCTCCTATTTGATCAGACGTTGGATGGTGGTGGTGACTTCGGTGAGCTTGATCTCGATCTCGTCGGGGTCATCCCCGGTGAGGGCCTCGGTCACACAATGGCGGACGTGCTCGTCGAGCAACTGCAACGAGAGCGACCGGAGGGCGGCCGTTGCCGCCGAGATCTGGGTGAGGACATCGATGCAGTAGGTGTCACTGTCCACCAGACGCGAGATCCCCCTGATCTGACCCTCGATACGCGCCAATCTGCGGAGATGGGCATCCTTGTTGGCGGTGTAGCCGTTGACGTGTTCCTCGGAAACCTGGGTAGCGGACATGAGTGCAACCTATACCCCCTCCGGGTATGTGTCAAATACCCTACCCCGGTATCAACAATCCGATGCGCGCATTATGGCCACACCGGTAGGGTGAGGTCATGTCATCGACCCATCGCCTCGACTGGGAGGATCCCACCCTCCGGGAGTGGGACGCCGTGGTCGTGGCCTCCGACCCCGACTACGGAATCGTCCTCGACCGCTCTGCCTTCTACCCCGGTGGCGGTGGTCAGCCACCCGATCACGGTGTGCTTCTCTGGGATGGTGTCGAGACCCGCATCATGGGGAGTCGCCGGGGCGATGACCCCGCCCTGATACCCGCCGAGGGGGATCCGTTGCCCCCATCCGGGACCGCCGTCCGTGGCGCCATCGAGGATGAGCGACGGAGTTCGCTCATGCGGATACATAGCGGGCTCCACATCATGTGTGGTGTGGTGTTCCGTGACCACGGTGTCCTCGTCACCGGGGGCAATATGGCGCCGGGCACGGCACGGATGGACTTCAACCTTCCCGAGGTGCCACCCGGATTCAAACAAGATCTCGAGGAGGCGATCAACGCCGAGATCCGGGCCGACCGGCGCATCGACACCAGAATCCTCCCCCGTGAGGAGGCCCTCGCCATACCCGACATCATCAGGACGCAGACCAACCTCATCCCGGAGGGGGTCTCCGAGATCCGGATCGTCGATATCGTCGGCTTGGACCAGCAGGCCGATGGGGGTACCCACGTCGCCTCGACGGCCCAGGTCGGGGAGGTGGAGGTGACGAAGGTGGAGAACAAGGGCCGCCAGAACCGGCGGGTGAGGATCCGATTGGTCGACTAGTGGTCTGTCGCTGAATTGATGCCGCGGTGTCGCCAAGCCATCGGCGCCGATGGCAAGGACGCAGGACGAAGGCGCACCCGGGGCGGTGCTTCGAGGAGCGGCGTCTAGGGCCGGCGAGACCGCGTAGCTATTTCGGCGACAGACCACTAGAGCCAACTGCCGTAGCGGATACG
>WHUC01000197.1 GCA_009377435.1 Acidimicrobiia bacterium | reverse complement strand
GAGGCACCCCCCACCTTGGAGATCAGGGTCATGGCGGTCGTCTTGAGGGCGGCGGCGATGGTGTCCGGTGGGGTATCGGCGAGCTTGTCGGCGGCGGCGCGGAAACCACGGGTCATGTTGCCACCGTGATCGGCGTCACCGATAGCGGCGTCAAGCTTCGTCAGCTCATGGCGACGTTCCGTGATCCGGTCGGCGCAGGTGGTGATCCAGGTCACCACCTGGTCCACTCCCACGGTCATCCGGGCTTCACGCTCGCTCCCGTCATACCCCCCACCGGAGTCCGGCGGTGTGAACGGGGGCGTCCCAGTAGTTCGTCATCTCCTCGTCGAGCTTGAGAAGGGTGATCGAACAACCCTGCATCTCCAGTGAGGTGATGTAGGGGCCGATCAGGTTCCGGGCGATATTGACACCACGGTCGCCCAGGATCTTCGCCAACTCGGCGTAGACGATGTACAACTCGATGAGGGGGGTCCCTCCCATGGAGTTGACGAAGGCGAGTACCTGCTCACCATCGCCGACGTCGAGGTCGTCGAGTATCGGCTCGGTGAGCATCGCCGTGACCTCGGCGGCCGAGGCGACCTTCTTCCGTTCCCGGCCCGGTTCACCGTGGATCCCGATCCCGATCTCCATCTCGTCGTCGCCGAGCTCGAATGTGGGCTCACCGGCCGATGGGACGGTGCACGAGGTCAGGGCCATGCCCATGGACCTGCCGTTGGCATTGACCCTCTCGCATAGTTCGGTAACCTCGTCGAGGGACTTGCCGGCTTCAGCTGCCCCACCGCAGATCTTCTCGGCGAGAACCGTGGCGCCCACCCCACGGCGCCCCGCCGTGTAGAGGCTGTCCTGAACGGCCACGTCATCGTCGATGACCACCGCACGGACGTCTGTTCCCTCCGCCATCTCGGCAGCCATCTCGAAGTTCATCACGTCGCCCGTGTAGTTCTTGACGATGTGGAGCACACCGGCGCCGCCATCGATGGCCGAGGTTGCCTCCATCATCTGGTCGGGGGTGGGCGAGGTGAAGACCTCACCTGGACAGGCGGCGTCCAACATCCCCATACCGACGAAACCGCCATGCATGGGCTCGTGACCGGAGCCACCACCGGAGACGATTCCCACCTTTCCGTCTACCGGGGCGTCGGCCCGAACGATGTAGTAGGGATCGTGGCTCACCCGGACGAGGTTCGGGTGAGCGGCTTCGAATCCCGTGAGTGAGTCGGCGACAACATCGTCGACTCCGTTGATGAGTTTCTTCATGCTCCTCCTCTTGAGGTTTGGTCCCCTTTTCTAGAAAACCGCGGTGGCCAGCAGACCGGCGATGACGCCACCCGTTATCGGCCCGAGCACGGGGATCCACGAGTAGGCCCAGTCGGAGCTTCCCTTCCCGGCGATGGGAAGGACCTGGTGGGCGATCCGGGGACCGAGGTCACGGGCCGGGTTGATGGCGTATCCGGTGGGGCCACCGAGGGAGAGACCGATTCCCCACACCAGGAGGGCCACGGGAAGTGCGCCGAGCGACGCCAGACCCATCGGTGTGGCCGCAGTCGGGTCACCGGCCTGGACACCAAAGGCGATCACCACGAACACGAGGACGAAGGTGCCCACGACCTCGGTGATGAAGTTGTTGAACGGCTTGCGGATGGCCGGACCCGTCGAGAACACGGCCAGCTTGAGCCCGGGGTCGTCGGTGACCCTCCAGTGGCTGAGATAGGTGATCCACACCACGACAGCTCCGAGGAACGCCCCGGTCATCTCCCCCGCGATGTATGTGAACACACTCGCCGGGAGTTCGGCCCCGCTGGCGGCAAGTCCGAGAGTCACGGCCGGGTTGATATGGGCGCCTGAGAATGGTCCGGCGACGATCACACCAACGAAAACGGCGAGACCCCACCCGGTGCTGATCACCATCCACCCCGAATCCTTACCCTTCGACTCATTCAACAGGACGTTGGCGACGACGCCGTCACCCAATAGGACGAGCATGAAGGTGCCGAATACCTCCGACACGAATACGTTCTCCATCGAGGAGGACCTCCTAGTAGTGGGGCCCGCTCCATTCCGGCGGGGTTCGGACCAATGTAACGGGTGAGTTCGGATCGTGACGGTTCAGTTGGGAACAGTTGTGAGTCGGGGGAGAACACTTGGTTAACGTGACGGCGATGCTCCAGATCCTCACACCGGAAGGCGACCTGGTCGGTGAGCCGCCTGTCGATGTCGAACGGACCGTCTCTCTTTACCAACAGATGATCGAGGCCAGGGCCTACGACCGCAAGGGCATGGCCCTTCAGAAACAGGGCCGTCTTGCCACCTATGCCCCCTTCGAGGGTCAGGAGGCCGCCCAGATCGGGGCGGCCGCCCCTCTTGGAGACGATGACTGGGTGGTCGCCACCTATCGCGACGCCGCCCTCATGTGGGCGCAGGGCTATCCCTGGGAGCTGCTGTTCCTGGGGCGGGTCGGGGACGAGAGGGGAGGGTCGCCCCCCGATCATGTGCCGGTATTGCCCCCGTCGATCACCGTGGGTGGGCACATGGTCCACGCCGTAGGTCTGGCCTGGGCGGCAAGACTGCTGGGTGAGGAGCGGATCGCCCTCACGTCGTTTGGCGACGGGGCAACGTCGGAGGGGGACTTCCATGAGGCGATGAACTTCGCCGCGGTATTCGACACACCGTGTGTCTTTCTCTGTCAGAACAACGGTTATGCCATCTCGTTGCCTCGGGAAGCCCAGACCCGTTCGGAGACCATCGCCATCAAGGCCGACGCCTACGGGGTGCCCGGTGTCCAGGTCGATGGGAATGATCTCTTCGCGGTGGTCTCGGCGGTCACCACCGCCCGCCAGAGCGCCCTCGCCGGCGCCGGGCCCACCCTCATAGAGGCGGTGACTTATCGGCTCGGCCCCCACACCACCGCCGATGACCCCAAGCGTTACCGGCCCGACGACGAGCCCGACCCCTGGCGGGAACGGGACCCCCTGGTCAGGGCGCGGCGCTATCTGGAAGCCGCCGATGCCTGGGACGAAGAGTCAGAGCGGGCGGCCACGGATCGGGCCACAGAGACGATGGATCGGGCCATCGAGCTGGCCGAAGCCACGCCGGATACCGCTCCCGACCATGTCTTCGAGGGCATGTTTGCCGAGATGCCACCCCATCTCCGCCAACAACTCGGAGAGGCGCGAAGGTGACGGTGCGCAACATCGCCTCGGCGATCAACGATGGGCTCGATGTGGCCCTCTCGGGCGATGACCGGGTGATGATCCTCGGCCAGGACGTAGGGAGGACCGGGGGCGTCTTTCGGATCACCGACGGCCTCTTGGAGAAGTACGGCTCCGAGCGTGTCGTCGATACCCCCGTTGCCGAGTCGGGGATCGTGGGTGTCGGTCTCGGTCTGGCGGTTGGCGGCCTCCGCCCCGTCTGTGAGATCCAGTTCATGGGCTTCTCCTA
>WHUC01000196.1 GCA_009377435.1 Acidimicrobiia bacterium | reverse complement strand
GTCACCGCAACGGCCAAGGGCCACAGCATGGTTGGCTTCGATGTGGCCGATCGAACCATCGAGCGTCTCAACAACGGGATCTCCCATGTCGGCGACATCTCCGACACCGAGCTGGGGGACGCCCTCAGAGCGGGTGCCCGTTTCGGTTCCGACCCCTCCCTCCTCGCCGAGGCCGACGTCATCTTCATCTGTGTGCCCAGTCCCCTGGGACGGAATCGCCAACCCGACCTGTCCTATATCGAGGCGGCCGCCGACACCATCGCCGGTATTGCCCGACCGGGACAGCTCATCTCCTTGGAGTCGACCACCTACCCGGGAACCACCGAGGACATCATCGTCCCCCGTCTCGAGGCGGTGGGTCTGACCCTGGACGAGGACATCTTCGTCGCCTTCTCGCCGGAGCGGGTCTCACCGGGTGACGATCTCAGAACCGCCGACATCCCCAAGGTCGTGGGTGGGGTCACCACGATCTCCGGCGATATTGCCGAAACCGTGTACTCCCAACTCGTCCCCTCCGTCCACCGGGTCAGCTCGGCGCGGGCGGCGGAGATGGCAAAACTCCTCGAGAACACCTATCGGGCGGTGAATATCGGTCTGATCAACGAGATGGCCCAACTCGCCCACGAGCTCGAGATCGACATCTGGGAGGTGGTCGACGCCGCCGCCACCAAGCCCTTCGGGTTCCAGGCCTTCTACCCGGGCCCCGGCGTCGGGGGCCACTGCATCCCCCTCGATCCCCAGTACCTCTCGTGGCGGGCCCGGGAGGCCAACTTCGCCGTGAGACTCATCGACACCGCCGACCAGGTGAACACCAAGATGCCGCGGTACAACGTAGATCGTATTGCCTCCATCCTCAACGACCGCGGGCTCCCCCTTCATGGCACCGAGATACTCGCCGTGGGGACGGCGTACAAGCCGAATGTCGCCGACGACCGCGAGTCGGCCTCGCTGCAGGTCATCGACGAGCTCATCGGTCGCGGGGCCAAGGTCACCGTGTATGACCCGGTCGTCGGGCACGAGAGGATCGAGTCACTCGGCTACGACTCGACCGAGGAGCTCCAAGACCTCGGACGTTTTGCCATAGCCATCCTGCTCACCGATCACGCCGGGCTGGATCTCGAGAAGATCGCGGCCGGGGTTCCCCAGGTGTTCGACACGAGGGCGGCGTATCGCCGCAATGGAATCAATGCGGAGAACGTGGTAACCCTGTGAGACGGCTTCTCGTCGTTTCCTCGGTCCATCCCCCCGATGATCCACGAATCCGGGTGAAGACAATCGGCAGTCTTGTCGGGGAGTGGGATGTCACCTACGCCACCGCCGAGCCCGGACCGAGTGACACCGCCGGTCTTACCTGGCGACCTCTACGCGGTGGACGTCTCGCCCGTTCCCTGGCCGCCTCGGCGATGCTTCTGTCGTCACGGTGGGGCCTGGTGTCGGTACACGACCCGGAGTTGTTGCCCGCCGCCATCGTGAGGGGCTTTCTGCGTCGTCCCACCGTCTTCGACCTCCATGAGGATCTCCCCGCCCAAGTACCCGACAAGACCTGGGTACCAAGCCCCCTGCGTCGTCCCCTGGCGGTGGTAGCGGCCTGGATGCTCACAGTTGCCGAGCGGGTGATGACTGTGACCGTGGCCGAGGAATCCTACCGTGCCATGTTCCGCACCACACCGCCGGTCATCGCCAATCATCTCGCCGTCGGGCGTCTTCCCGACCCGGCACCCAATAGGGGAGAGGTGGTGTATCTCGGCGACATCACCGGTATCAGGGGGGCGACGGCGGCGGTGAGGTTTGCCCGGGGAGCAGGTCTTCCCCTGGTGATGATCGGGAGATGCTCCGCCGAACTCCGCGACCAGCTCGAGACTCTGGCAGCGGAGGGGGAGGTTGGGCTCGAGCTCACCGGTCATCTCGATCACGGAATGGCGCTCTCCCGCATCGCCGGCGCCGCGGTGGGCCTCTCCCCGCTGCACGATGTCGGCAACTACTCCCGCTCCCTTCCCACCAAGGTCCTCGAGTACCTGGCGGTCGGAATCGGCGCTGTCGTCTCCGACCTGGAGGGGACGCGATCGGTGGTCGGCGGCCTGCCCGGTGTGGCGTTCGTCCCCCCGGGGGACGAACGGGCCTGGGAGGAGGCGGGGAGGGATCTCGACCTCGTGGCACTTCGGGAGGCGGCGGTCTCCGGTGTGGACGAGGTGCGACGCAGGTTCGCGTGGTCGGGCGCCGAGCTCAGGGACGTCTATCGGAGAACAGCCGCCGGATAAATCCGGCGCCCCAGCCTAGATGCATGGTGGGGAGGGCGAGGGCAACACCGAGACCGGGTGATCCGTCCCGGGCCGCCGAGCGGATCGTGGCGACCGCCACGACTATCCCATAGAGTGCGGGGACCACCGCCGCTGTCACCGGCCGACGGAGGACGATCCCGGCCAGACCACCAAGTACCAGCCCGACGACCAGACCGGGGGCGGCCAACTGGCGGAGACGCAACGACCCGGGATGCTTCCCCAACATGTCCCGTTTCCACCACCCGTACTGGTGATACTGCGACCACAATGCCCGCAGGGTGGAGCGGGGCCGGTAGGCGACCTCCAACCTGGGGTCGAACCAGACCATCCCACCCGACTCCCTGATCCTCCAGTTGAGCTCGTAGTCCTGATTGCGGAGGAAATGGGGGTCGAACCCCCCGACCCCCTCTATGGCGGAGCGACGGAAGACCCCGAGATACACCGTGTCGGTCGGGCCGGGGTCACCCCCGACCCGATAGGTGGCGTTACCAGCGCCGAGCGGTGAGCTCATCGCCGCGGCGATGGCCCGCTCCATCCAGGTCGATCCCACCGGAACCTGGCGCCCCCCGACATTGTCGGCGCCGGTCTCCTCCAGGATCGTCACCGCGTTCGACACGTATTCGGGGGGGAGGGCCGACTGGGCGTCACAGCGGACGATGATGGCATGGGAGGCGGTCGAGATGGCAAGATTCAGACCATCGGATGTTCTCCCCCCCGGGTTGTCGACGACGACGACATCGCCGGGGATGTGTCTCGCCGCCGAACCATCGCCATCGGCGACCACGATCTCGATCGGGCCCCCATAGTCTTGGGCGCGGACCAGCGCGATCGTGTCACGCAGGCGGCCGTCGGCACCGAGGACGGGGATCACCACGGAGACCCCGGGATGGGAGTTTGGGAGATTCATGAACCAAGTGCTCCCCACCGTAAATACGGTCGCATGTTTCGGCGAGTCAGGGGCGTCGCTCGCCAGGACGCAGGACGAAGACGCACCCGGTGCGGTGCTTCGAGGGCGAGGACGCCGCGAGCGGCGTCATCTGGCCGTTGAAACATCAGCGTAATTGCGGTGGGGTGCACAGAATATCATTATCGCTCCCGTGCTGTCTTCCAGCTTTCTCGCCGTATCCCCCCAATCCATGGCCGATCCCGGCTTCGTGTTGGCG
>WHUC01000195.1 GCA_009377435.1 Acidimicrobiia bacterium | reverse complement strand
CCGTGGAGCCCCTGACCACCAGTTGGGCGGTCACCAGCTGGGTCTCCGGCGCTCTTCGGGGGTCGGCAATGGTTTCGAGGAGCAGCCGTGCGGTCCGCGCTCCGAGCTCATATTGGGAGATCCGGACGGTGGTGAGCGGAGGCGAAAAGCGATCTGTATAGGGCATGTCGTTGAAGCCGACCACGGAGACATCGTCCGGGCACGACCGACCGCTGGCGAGGATGGCATCTATGGCCCCCAAGGCGAGCCGGTCGTTGGCGGCGAGAACCGCGGTGGTGTCGGGGCGCTCTTCGAGCAAGGTTTGGGTGACCCGATACCCCCCTCCTCGTTCTGGCGCTGTGTGAAGTGGTGGCTCCCGGTCAGATCGGCGGCCCGAAGCGTCTCCTCGAACGCCTCGAGCCGGTTCACGGTGGACGACACGTCTTCGGGTCCGCCGACCTGGACGATCCTCGTATGACCGAGCAAAAGTAGGTGCTCGACCGCGAGCCTGGTGCCCCCGTGGTCGTCGGGCAGTACCGCACTGATCCCCCGGCCGGGCGCCGCCCGATTGAACAGGACCACCGGGAACCCCTCGTCGATGATGTCGGCTAGGACGGCGTCGTCGTCGCGGGCGACCCCGTACATCAGGCCCTCTGCCTGGACGCCGAGCATGGCCGAGACTTGAGACTCTGCGTGGGCTGGGTCGTCATCGGTGCTGGCCAGGATCAGCGAATAGCCGTCCGCATAGAAGACGTCGCCCGCCCCCCTGGTGATTTCCGCCTTGTACAGGTTGGCCACATCGGGCACCACCATTCCTACCACGAGCGTCCGACCGGTGCGTAGCGCGCGGGCGATGGTGTTGCGGCGGTAACCGAGCCTGCGGGCGACCTCCCTGATCCGCTCTTCCGTGTCCGGGGTGATTCGACCTGAGGCCGCCTGGTCGTTGAGGACACGAGACACCGTCGAGACGTGGACCCCGGCCTCCCTAGCGACATCCCGCAGGGTGGGCGGTCTCGTAGCCTGGGTCTCCCCGTTCCCAACAGCGCTCACGGAGCGAGGGTCACCAGGGGAACTCTCACCCACCGGCCGTCACCTCGAGTGCGCATCCCGCCTCTGGCGCTCTGCGTCGATCCGGGAGCAGTCGTCAGGACAAAACGACAGTGACCGGCAGGACTAAGGCGACGAAGAGAAAGACGGGAGCGGGGAGTTCGCATGGGTGGGGGGGATGGTACAAACGTTTGTGCAAGGCCCCGGCCCGTAAAGGCACCGATGCACCCCGAAGACACATCCGGGTTTCAAGGGATAGGCCACTCCGACCTGGACGGGCACGGTGACGGGATGCAGGTGATGTCGTTGGGTGACGTTCTCTACGTGGCCCATTTCGGGCCCAGCGGGAAAGGGACCACGATCCTCGACATCTCCGACCCGACCGAGCCACGAGTGGTCCGACAGTGGGACGCCCCGGCGGGTCGCACACCCACAGGGTGCAGCTGGCTGACGGCCTCCTCATGGTCAACCATGAGCTGTTCCGTAGCGAGGGTCCGGCACCGGTGGGCATGGCCATCTACGACGTCGATGACCCATATGACCCCCGGCGGGTCGGGTTCTTCGACACCGGTGGTCGTGGCGTGCACCGCATCGTGTTCGAGGGCGGGAACCTCGCCTATATCTCGGCCACGCCCGACGGCTACACCGGCAGGATCTGGATGATCGTCGATGTGTCCGACCCCACCCACCCGACTGAGGTCGGTCGTTGGTGGTGGCCCGGCATGTGGCGGGCCGGTGGGGAGACCCTGGAATTACCGGCCAACGAGGAATGGCTTGTGCACCATGCCATGGTCCACGGCAATCGTGCCTACCTCGGGTTCTGGGACGGGGGCATGGTGGTGATCGACATCTCCGACGCCACAGCGCCGAGGACGGTGTCCCGGCTCGATTGGGACGAGGGGGGACACACCCACACCTGTCTCCCGCTTCCCGATCGAAATCTCGTGGTCGTCACCGACGAGGCGATCACGGAGGGTTGTGACGGCGATCGTCACATGGTCAGGATCGTCGACGTCTCGGACGAGAGGGCGCCCTTCGTCCGCTCCATCTGCCCGGTGCCGGAAGGCGACTTCTGCGAACGAGGGCTACGGTTCGGTGCGCACTGTCTGCACGAGAATCGCCTGAATAGCTACAGGAGCCAGGAGCTGGTGTTCGTCACCTATTTTCAACGCCGGCCTCCGGGTCTACGACGTCTCGGATCCGGACGAGCCGGCGGAGGTGGCTCACTGGATACCGGAGTGCCCTCCCAACCAGGCGGCCGCGCAAATAAATGATGTGTACGTTTCCGACGACCTGACCGTCTACGCCACCGATCGAGTCAACGGGGGCGTCTACATCCTTGAGCCCGACCGGGCGTTGACCGACCGCATGACACAAGCCGCTTGGTGAACCCGCCGAGGAATCGACGATGAAGACCTATGACATCCACGCCCATTGCATACCTGCACCGCTCCTCGACGTACTGCGGCTCGAGGGTCCCCGGCTCGGTATCGAGTTGAGAGACGATGGCAAGGGCGAGTACGCCGTGATTCGTGATCGGGTGCGACTCCAACCCTTCAACCCCATCCTCAGCGACCTGGACGCTCGCATAGGCGCGATGGATGCAAATGGTGTCGACGTGCAAGCGCTGTCCGGTTGGATCGACCTCACCGCCTATGCCCTCGACCCGGAAGCCGGAGCCGAATACTCGAGACGGTTCAACGAGATCATCACCGCCGAGGCCGGCCGACACCCGGACCGGTTGACTCCCCTCGGGACGATCCCGCTTCAAGACCCGAGGCGTGCCGCGGAGGAGTTGGATTTCGCGGTGAGAGATCTGGGAATGGCCGGTGTGCAGATCGCCACCACCGTGGACGGCACCGATCTCGACAGGGCCGGGCTCGACCCCTTCTGGGAAGCGGCCGAAGGCCTGGGGTGTCTCGTCGTACTGCACCCCTGTGACCCTCTCCCCGGTGTCGACCTATCCCGCAACTTCCTCGACAACATGGTGGGTCGCCCTGCCGAGAGCACCATCGCGGTGGCACATCTCCTTTTCGGCGGCGCTCTCGAGCGTTACACCGGGCTCGTGATCTGTGTGGTGCACGGCGGCGGGTTCATCCCTTATCAGATGGGTCGGATGCAACGGGGATTCGATGCGGTGCCCAGGCTCGCGGCGCAGAACATGTCGACACCGCCGTCCGAGTTGGCGCGTCGGCTCTACTACGACACCGTGCTCCACGACCCGGCACCACTTGCCTTCCTCGTCGAGCACATGGGAGCCGACCATGTCGTCATGGGGACCGACTACCCGTTCCCTATGGGGGACCCGACACCGGTCGACACGGTCAACGCCATCCCCGGGCTATCCGACGAGCAGCGACAGCTAATCCTCGGGGGCAATGTCGCCCGTCTTCTCGAAGGCATGGCCGGCTAGGTCGTCGGC
>WHUC01000194.1 GCA_009377435.1 Acidimicrobiia bacterium | reverse complement strand
CAGACTCGGACGGGACCGTTGTCTCCTACTCATGGGACTTCGGTGACGGGAGTACGGCCAGTGGAGCCAGCGTCAGCCACACCTACGGGGCCGACGGGACCTACACCGTCTCGCTGACCGTGACCGATGACGATGGCGCCACCGACACAGAGTCCCAGTCGGTCACCGTCGGCTCGGACGGGGGCGGTGGAGACATCACCCTGACCGGTTCGAGCGTCAACAACGGACGGTCCTGGTCGGCTGAGGCCACACTCGGTGGTCCGGAGGGGTCGGTCACCTCGGGGACGTGGGACCTCGATGGATCGTCGGGTGGGTGCACGATCGCGAGCGGGCAGAGTTCGTGCTCGTTCACCCTGACGGGAATCGCCAAGCGGGTGGCGTCGGTGACCTACACCGACGACGCCGATCCCGCCCTGACGGTGACGATTTCCAAACCCTGACCAACTCGGGGCCGGGCCAGGGGCGTGTACCGGCGCGGGGCCTCTGGCGGAGCTGTGTACCCCGCTTCGCCCTGGGCTCAGGGAAGCACCGGCCCCGCCGAGCCCCGCAAGGCATTGGCGATGTCGGGGCCGATGATGCCGGCCTCGACATGGCGTTCCAGGAGTGTGTCGAGCAACTCGGGGGCGGTGCCGTGGGCATGGGCCCAGATGCGACCGGCGTCGTCCCTGGCCCCGGACTGGGCGAGTCCGATCGCCTGCCAGAACCCGATCTCGGGGGTGAGGGTGGCGATGCGACGGTGGGCCACCGCCGAAGCCATCCCCGGGGGTATATCCATCGCACTCCCCAAATGGCGGTAGGCCTCCTCCAGGGGCACGAGACGGGCCAGCTCACCCACCGGGTCCTCGTGGTCGGCGACCACCAGCTCTATCCAATCCCGATCGAAGGGGGTGCCGTCCGAGGCCGCTACCCGCAACGCAGCAGATTGGGTCCCCCGCACGTCACCCCCGGCCGTCTCGCCGGACTCCAACACGGTCAGGATCCGTTCCTGGAGCGACCCCGTCGATTCGGCAACGGCGTCGGCCATGGCGTCGAGCACCCCCTCATCGACGAGGAGGTTGCCCGCCACCACCCAATCGTCCCCCCACCTACTCCCTGCGACGGGCAGACACCGCGACCCGGTGTGGACGGCACTCCGCCCATCGCTCGACATCACCGCTACCTGACGCCGGTCGCCCTCGATGTCGCCGTCGAGGAGACGTTCGATGACCTCGTCGGGGGGGATCCCCTCCGACAGAAGGTCGAGACCCCGCCACCCGAATGACCGGTCGGTGAAACCCTGGGTGAGTACTGCTCCGGTCCCGGGTCGAAGCCACGGGACCGACATCCCCGAGTTGAACCAGTGGGTGGCGACACCCGCCCCGAAGAGGTCGCCGTCATGAATGAGAACCGAAAGGGTCATGGGGATGTCACCGCAGGGGACGCTACCCAGGTCTCGACGTCGAGTGTGTTATGGGTCGCGCTGAGTGCAATTGGATGCACAATCGAAGGGCTCACACCCGGGCGAAATCGCCGTAGAGATGGCATGCCACCAGATGCTCGGGGTTTCCCTCGGGGTCGAGGGGTGGGACCACCTCGCTGCAGGGCTCGAACACCTCGGGGCAGCGGGTGCGGAAACGGCAACCCGACGGGGGGTCGAGCGGGGTGGGGACGTCGCCCTCGAGGATGATCCGCGTCCGGGCACGCTCCCGCACCGGGTCGGGTACCGGCACCGCCGACAACAGCGCCCTCGTGTAGGGGTGCAGGGTTCGCTCGTAGAGACTCTCCCGATCGGCGATCTCGGCGATCTTGCCCAGATACATCACGGCGACCCTCGTCGAGAAGTGCTGCACCGCGGCCAGGTCGTGGGCGATGAACAGATAGGTGAGGCCGAGCTCCCGCTGCAGGTCCTCCAACAGGTTCATCACACTCGCCTGGATGGAGACGTCGAGGGCGGCGATGGGCTCGTCGGCGACGATGAAGTCGGGCTCGGTGGCCAGCGCCCGGGCGATACCGACCCGCTGCCGTTGGCCCCCGCTGAACTCGTGGGGGTAGCGATTTCGGTAGTCGGGGCTGAGCCCCACCATCTCCAGGAGCTCGCCCACCCGATCGGCCATCGCCCTCCTGCCGTCGGCGAGACGATGGATCTCGAGGGGCTCGGCGACGATCGAACCAATGGACATCCGGGGATCGAGTGAGGCGTAGGGATCCTGGAAGATCATCGCCATCCGCTTGCGGAGCTTCCGCAGCTGGCGTTTCCCGGCACGGGTCACGTCGATGCCGTTGAAGTGGACCGAACCACCGGTAGCCTCGATGAGTCGGAGGATGGCGAGACCGGTCGTCGTCTTGCCGCAACCCGACTCCCCGACCAGACCCAGGGTCTCACCCCTGCGGATAGAGAAGCTCACCCCGTCGACCGCCTTGACGTCGTTGACGTGGCGAGGGATGACCCCCTTGGAGTGAACCGGGAAGTAGACCTCGAGATCGTTGACCTCGACGAGGACGTCATCGGTCATGGCTCACCTCCGGGCTGTCTGAGGAGGCCGGTGTCAAACACATATCGCACATCTCGACGACCAGCCATCACCGCTGGCTGCGTCCTCGTCCTAGACGCACAGACCGAGTGCGCCTTCGTCCTGCGTCCTTGCCAGCGGCGCGCCTGGCCGCCGATCTGCACAACGGTGTTCAACACCAGCCTCCTAGAGGGTGGAGACAGGCGAACCCGTGATCGTCACCGACCAGCTCGGGCGGTGCTACCCGGCAGTCGTCCTGGACGTACCCGCAGCGGGGGGCGAAGGGGCAACCCGTTGGCATGTGGGTGGTATCGGGGGGCATCCCCGGTATGGAGGTCAACCTTTCCGGTCGCTCCGTACCCGGCATGGGAAGCGACCCCAACAACCCCTCGGTGTAAGGGTGCCGAGGGGTGGCATACAACTCGTCGACCCGGGCCGACTCGATGATCCGACCGCCGTACATCACCAGGATGCGGTCGGCGATTCCCGCCACCACCCCGAGGTCGTGGGTGATCCAGATGACAGCCATCCCCAGCGTCTCCTGGAGCTCGGCGACCAGGTCGGTGATCTGGGCCTGGGTGGTGACGTCCAACGCCGTCGTCGCCTCGTCGGCAATGAGGATGTCGGGATCGCACGCCAGACCCATGGCGATGACCACACGTTGTCGCATTCCACCCGACATCTCGTGGGGGTAGGTGTCGACACGGGCCAAGGGATCGGGGATCCCCACCAGATCCAGCAACTCTATGGCGCGCTCTCGGGCCGCGGCGCCCTTGAGCCCCATGTGGATGCCCATCGGCTCCATCAGCTGGAATCCCACCGTCTTCACCGGGTTGAGCGAGGTCATCGGGTCCTGGAAGATCATCGCAAGACGGTTGCCCCGCAACGACCGCATCTCCTTGTCGGCGAGATCCAACAGGTTCCGGCCCTCGAAGAGGACCTCACCACTGACCCGCCCG
>WHUC01000193.1 GCA_009377435.1 Acidimicrobiia bacterium | reverse complement strand
CCATGCGCCTCCAGCCAACTCCCCGAGCACGGCCAACTCCGCCTCAACGCCGTGACGGGTGGCGACGAGGTAGTCGAGCTCTGCGACGACGAAGGGTGACACGATTACAGGCTCCTCGATGGCCTCGACAGCCGCCACCACCGATGCGTGAGTCGGCTCATCCGAGTTGAAGAAGGCGAGGAGACCACTCGTGTCGGCGATGATCACCGCTCACCGAATCCGTCGAGGAGCTCGTCGACTCGCTCGGCGATGGGCTCGCCCCGGTAGAGACCGGGGCGGGGAGGAGGCCTGCTGACGGCGTCGCCGATCGCTCGGCGGATGACCTCGGCCTCCGATTCCCCGCGTCGGGCAGCCTCACGTTCCACCGCCTGCTTCAATTCGTCCGGGAGGTAGATGGTTGTCTTACGGTTCATGCCATATATGGTACCACCGCTAGACGTGTGTTCCGCCCCGGTTGAGGGTTAGTGTTCCTTCGTCGAGACCGAGGGGATCGCCGGGTCGCTGTCCAAGCCCGGCCATAGGCTGTTGGGCCGTGTGGGTGCTGTCAGCTCAAGGTCCCGACGCACTCCGGATGCCCGCAGCCACACACCACCGACGGGTCAGGTGGCGTGGCCCCCTGCTCACGGCAGTAGTCGCTGCAGTACTCGTTTCCGTGTTGACAGGTGCACAGTTGGTGCATGCATTCCATGGGAACTCCTTCCGTCTGGGCACACCGATACCCCGGTCGGTCGATGTTCAAACCACGGGTTGGTGCACCCCACCGCAATTACGCTGACGTTTCAACGGCCAGTTGACGCCGCTCGCGGCGTCCTCGTCCTTGAAGCACCGCACCGGGTGCGTCTTCGTCCTGCGTCCTTGCGAGCGACGCCCCTGGCTCGCCGAAACATGCGACCGCATCTACGGTGGGGAGCACTCAGGCTCAGAACGTCGGTGATGCCTGCCCGCCTGGGTCCATACGGCGGGTACGCCAGACCCGTCGTAGCGGGGTGTCGGTGGTGACGGGTGCCCTCTCCAGATACTCGATGGCGCGGTCTCGGGTGTCCCCGGTCAGCCCATCGAGATAGCCGATGGCGGCGTCCACCGAATAGGGTGTTCCGGTGCGGTCGTGGAACGTGGAGATGAGGTCCGTCCACACCGCGCCGTCCCAACCACCCATTCGGCACCACTTGGCGATAACCTCGGTGGCCCCGTGATCGTCGCTGAGGCCCCCGTCGACTCGGACCTGTCCGATCCGGTTCTCGGGACATCCCTCGCGGAGGGCCAGGTCGCCAACGGCAGAAGCGATGTCGGGGGCGGCGGCGGCGGGTGCACACCAGGTGGGTACGGGGTCCCCGTGGTCGGTATCGATTATGAGGGTGAGGCGACCGTCGCGGGATATCCGGCTGAACTCGATGGGGAGTGTCGGACCCGTTGGTGTCCAGGGTCCGCAGTGGGGAAGGGAGCGGGGTGACCACACCAACGATCCCCATCCCACGAAGGCGATCCGTGCCGTCATGCCCCCTTGTTAGTCGATGGTCTGCGCCAGCGCCATCAGGGAGCCGTCGGGGTCGGTCGTCAGCTCCTGGTTGACGGCGACGACCACGGCGGCGATGGGAACGGCGAGGAACGCCCCGAGGACGCCAAAGGCGATTCCACCCACGGCGAGGGCGAGGAGGATTACGAGAGGGTGGAGCTGCATGGTCCGGCCGAAGACGATCGGGTAGATGATGTTCCCCTCGATCTGCTGGACGGCGAGGATGATCGCCAGGACGATGAGCCCATCGACGGGGCCGCTGTTGACCAATGCCACCGCCACCGCGAACAGACCCGAGATGAACGCACCCACAACGGGGAAGAAGGCCCCGATGAACACGAGTGTCGCCAGCGGGAGCACCAGGGGGACGCCGAGGATGGCCAAGCCGATCCCGATGGCAACTGCATCGAGGAACCCGACGAAGGCGAGACCCTTGACGTAGCTGTTGAGGGTCTTCCAGGCGACCACGGTTCCCTGCTCCACCCGATCCGCCCGCTCGGGGGAGAGTCGTGAGAGGGCCTTCTCACCGAAACGGTCACCGTCTTTCAGGACGAAGAAGACCACCACTATGGCCAATAGCGCTCCGATCAGCCCCTGCAGCGCAATCGCCGCCCCACTGAGGATGCCCGTCCCGAGACGTCCGGCCTGGGCGGTCAACTGGTCGGTAAGCATCGTCGTGTACCTCTCGACCTGCCCCTGGGATAGACCCAGGGGGCCTTCGACCAACCAGATGAGGAGTCCTTCGTAGGCGTCGGCGAGGTCGGCCCCGAGTGGCTCCAAACCGTCGGCCAACCCGGGTCCGATCGCGAATCCCACCCCGACCAGCGCCACCGTTACCCCGGTCATCACAGTCAGGGTGGCGAGTCCCGGTTTCCATCCGTGTCCCTTGAGCCATGCCACCGGACCCCACATCAATGATGCCGGGAAGAGGGCGAGAACCACCGCAAGGACGACAGCCGCCACCTCCTGGGCGATCCGGAAACTGACGTACACCAGGCCGAGCACAACAAGGGCACGCCAGGACACGGCAGCGACGTACCGCAGTCGCTCGGGTATGGGGTGAGGGGGAGCTTGGTCTGTGATGGGGGCAAGTCTACGACACCAACGGTCGGTTTTCGCGTTCATCGGGATGGGTCCGTCCAGCAGAGACGCCCGGGTAGTCTCGGTGGCGAGTGAGGAGATGAGGAGAAGCATTGCCCTCGTGCTGTTACCGCGACGAGTACACGACGGTGTTCACCCCCTGGGAGGCGAGGATGCGGGCCTTCCGGTTCCGTCGGCGCGGGCTAAGGGGAACGGCCGCCGACCTCGTCGAGATGCTCGGTTCCCCGGGGGGTCAATCGCTCTCTCTCCTCGAGGTGGGAGGTGGACTCGGGGAGATACAGGTGACCCTCCTCGAGACGGGGTCGGTGGTCGAGGTGACCAACATCGAGCTCTCGTCGAGTTGGGAGGAGAGGGGTCGTCAACTTCTCCGGGAGCGGGGTCTGGAGGAACGGGTGAATCGGCTGGTGGGGGACTTCGTCGACGAGGCCGACGGCATCGATGAGGCGGATCTCGTGGTTCTCCACCGGGTGCTGTGTTGCTACCCGTATTGGGAGCGGATGCTCGATGCCGCCGCCACGAGGGCGAGACGCCGGCTCGGGTTCACGGTACCGGTGGACCGTTGGTGGACCCACACCGCCATCAGGGCAGTCAATCTGCTGTTGTGTGTCCGCAGGATGTCGTTCCGGGTCTATGTCCATCCTCCGGAGGCGATGATCCGGCGTCTCGAGTCGGCGGATTTCTCGATGGTCGGCGATCACGCCGGGATCGTGTGGCGGACCATGGTGTTCGAGCGAGAGGTCGACGGGGCCAGTGGTCGCTAAGGGTGCGCCTGGGTGAGGGTGCCCGCCCCGGGGTCGAGGGTGGCGGGGCGGCCCAACCACAACGACGCCTGTCGAGG
>WHUC01000023.1:12011-21255 GCA_009377435.1 Acidimicrobiia bacterium | reverse complement strand
CTAGGAAACCGCCAGCCGCTGGGTCCTCCCCGCCAGCTCGGCGATGGACAGCTCGCGATGGTGGGGGAGATAGGTGGTGAGTCGGTCGCCGATGGGGGTGGTCCATTCCGGTATCAGGACGTCCCACACCCCGAGGATCGCCCCGGCGAGACCGGCGTTACAGTCGACATCGAGACCGGCGTCGGAGAGGATCCCGAAGGTGTCGGTGGGATTCCCCGCCCCATGGATCAGGGCGACCACGACGTTGGCGATGTTGGGATGGGCATGGATCCAGTTGAGATGACGATGTTGGTGATCGAGCGCATCGAGCGCCTCGTGGGTGTCGGTGGTGTCGGTGGCGGCTCGTATCGACCGTTCCACCACTTCGGCATACCCAGAGCCGGGGGGGACACATCGCAACGCCGCGGCCACGAGCCGACCCGGATCGTCGATGACGAAGGCCAACGAGGTCAGGGCGGCGGCGAACATGCCGCCGTATGCTCCGTTGGCGCTGTGGGAGATGGAGGACTCCCGATAGGCGAGATGCACCGCCGACCTCGGGTTCCCGGGGTGGAGGAGCCCACAGATCATGGTCCTCATCTGGGCCCCGATCCAGTCGGTGTAGGGGTTGCGATGGGTCGCCGACAGCGGGGGTCGGAATCCGGCACGTAGGTTCTCCAGCGCCACCTGCTCGGCGGACCAGCCGTAGGGGATCGACCGGATCCACTCGGTGGCCATACCGGCCGGGTCGTCCCTTCCCGCCTCAAGGGCATCGAGGAGGACGATCGAATAGGTCAGGTCGTCGTTGACTGTGTCGGGAGTGCGGACGAATCCCGACGGTGTCCCGTAGTGCTCGCGGAGGGTCCTCCCCGTATAACCCTCCAGTGGGGTCCCGAACGCCCCGCCAACGACCATGCCCACCCAGCCGGTGTGGATCGATCCCTCGGGACGCCCGACCTTGACCGCCGCCGGTGGATCTATGGCTGCCATCACCTCCGATTCCGATATCGGGTGGTGGAAGCGGTGATAGGGATGATCGGTTTCGACCTCGGCCTCGAAGAGGGCATGGAGCATCGACGCGGTGAGGACCCGCCGGAGATCGATGTCACCGTCCTCATGGGCCGCATGGGCCCCCGCCGCAATGGCGGTGGCCCCGGAAACCTCGAATCCACGGTTGCCCATCGCCTGGATCGCCGACAGATACGGGATCTCGGGTGCCCCCGACGAGGGGACACGCGATCCCCACATCAGGGAGATAAAATCGTCACCACTCGGCAACGAATCGGGAAAGTCCGATTCGATCCAGTCGGGATCGGGTCGCGCCGCCTCCCTCAGCCGCCGCTCCCATTGCCACGCACTCTCCCCCTCGAGCCGACGGGTCATGGGCTCTCCCCCAACTTACGTCTCGCGTAGAAGAACAAGACGAAGAGCGTAGCCAGATAGGGGGCCATGGCCGTGAACTGGGGGGCAAGACCGTACCGGGTCTGCAGTTGCAGCCCCAGCCCGTCGGCGAAGCCGAAGAGGAGGGATATGGCGACGATACCGGGCGCCGATCCCCGCACCAGGATGACTGCAGCCAAGGCTATCCATCCCCTCCCCGCCGACATGTTCTCGTTGAACAGCGTGAGGTACCCGAGACTGAGGAACGCCCCTCCCATACCGCACGTCACCGAACAGGCGACCAGGGCGATCGCCCGCACCCGGGCGACACTGCCCCCACTGGCCTCGAGGGCAGGTGGGTTGAATCCGGCGGCTCGCAGACGGAGACCGTAACGGCTGCGTTGCACCACCCACCATGTGGCCACGGCGGCGAACAGGCCGACCCAGACGAGAAGGTTGCGCCCGGAGAGGACGGGCCCGATGACGGGTATGGGTTCCAACCAGGGAAGGTCGACATCGGGGATGGCCGGGAGGGAGGGATCGTCGAACGCCCCCTTCACTCCGTACCACTGACGAAGCAGGTACGTCGTCGTTCCCAGGGCGAGCAAATTGAGGGCTATCCCCGTGACGAACTCATCGGCGTCCAACCAAACGGCGAAGACCACGAAGAGAAACCCGAGGATCGCCGCGGCGAGGATCCCCCCGCCGATTGCGGCCAGCCATGATCCCGTGGCGAAACCCACCGCCACCGCCCCGAAGGCGCCGGCGAGGAGCATGCCCTCCATGGCGATGTTGAAGACGTCGCAGTGATAGGTGAACGCTCCCCCGAGGGAGGCGAGGAGGATGGGCGTGGCGCTGGCGAGCATACTGTTGAGGAGACCGGTGATCATGTGGGGGCCCCATCGAGGGTCGCTCTGAGTTGGGAGCGGGCATCCCGTCTCCGGAGGACGATGACAAACACCTCACGGGCCGCGACGACGAGCATGACGATGGTCGCCTGGAGGACCTGGGTGAGTTCGCTCGGCACCGCCGAGACCACCTCCATGCCGACACCGCCGGTCTGCAGTGCGGCGAAGAAGAGACCGTAAAAGACGGTGGCGATGAGACCGCTGGCAGCGACGACCGCGACCATCACCCCGTCCCAGGCGTAGTTGGCGCCGATACCCTGGGTGAAACGGTGGGTGTTGGCCATCACGAGAATACCGCCGGCCAGCCCGGCGAGGGCACCGCTGTGGTACATGATCCTCATGAAGTTGGCCTCGACCTCGACACCACCGATCCGGGCGAACAAGGAGTTCTTCCCCGTGATCCGCCACTCGTAACCGACGAGAGATCGCTGGTAGATCACATACGTGATGGCGAAGACGAGGGCCATGACGATCACCGCCGTTGAGATCCCCCCGATACGACCGAGCTCCCCTGTCTCCGCGATAGGCACCGTCTGCGGGAATGAAGCCCCCTCCTCCTTGAGGGGACGATTGACCACCCAGAGGAGGGCCTGTTCCACGATGAGATTGAGCATCAGCGTCGAGATGAACTCTGTCATCCCGAAGCGGACCCGCAGCCAACCGGCGAATCCCGATAGACCAGCACCCGCCACCGCGGCCACGACGAGAAGAAGGGGGATCATCACGATGGCCGGAAGGTCGACGGATATCCCGACGAGGGTGGCGCTCATGGCGCCAAACAGGAGCTGGCCGGGCCCACCCAGGTTGATGGCGCCCGAGGCGAAGGCGATCGACGCCCCCAGACCGGTGAGGACGAGGATCGATCCGTTGCGCAATGTGGTGCTGATCGCCCCGGTTCCACCCAGGGCGCCCCCGGCCAGGGCGGTGAGCGCCTCCACCGGGTCGTAACCCTGCATGCCCACGAGGACACCGGCCATGGCGACGGCCACGATCAGGCCAACCCCACCGGTGACGATCTGACGCCACGATCGTCTCACGCCGACGCCCCACCCAGCATGGCAAGACCGACCTCGGTTATGTCGGTCTCCGTGGTGACGAGATCGGCCACGATGCCACCCCGATGGAAGACGACGATCCGGTCGCTCACACGGAATAGCTCCTCGAGATCGGCCGACACCATGAGGACGGCTCTACCCTCGGACCGGAGACGATCGACCAGACCGTGGACGTACTCGATCGAGCCCACATCCATTCCCCGGGTCGGTTGATCGAGTAGGACCAGATCGGTGTCCAGCGACAGCTCACGACCGAGGATCACCTTCTGCTGGTTGCCCCCGGACATGGAGCCGAACTCGGCGTCGGGAGAGGACATCACCACCGAGAACCCGGAGCGGATGGTCTCGGTCAACTCTCTCATGCGCCCCCGGTCGAGCAGCCGGCCGGTGGATAGGGTCGGGTCGAGGCGGTGGTGGGTCATGATTGCGTTCTCGGCGATGGATGATGTCACCGCGGCCCCGGCACGTCTCCGATCCTCGGGGACATACGAAAGCAACCGACGACGGTCGAGGATGTCCACCCCCGCCACGTCCTGGCCACCGATGCCGATCTCCCCCGCCGTGGTGGGGCGAAGACCGACTATGCACTCGACGAAGGGGCCCTGACCGTTTCCGGTGACTCCGGCCACACCGACAACCTCGCCCGCCGACACCGAGAGGGAGGCATCGTCGAGCCCCTCGGCCGAGACGCCGACGACGGAGAGGACCACCTCGCCCTTGTCGACCGGGGTTCTCTCGGTTGTGAAGACGACATTGCGGCCCACCATCATCCGGGCGAGAGACTCCTGTGTCGCCTCACCGCGGGCCACCTCCCCGGCCAATCTGCCCTTTCGCATCACCGTTATCCGGTCGGCGATCTCGAGAACCTCATCCAGATGGTGGGATATGAACACGATCGTCCGTCCCCCCTTGCGGAGGATGTCGAGCTCCTCGAATAGCTCATCGACCTCGCCAGGTGCGAGAACGGTGGTGGGCTCGTCGAGGATGAGCACATCGACCCGCCGGTGGAGAAGCTTGAGGATCTCCACCTGCTGACGACGGGCCACGGTGAGGTCCCCGGCGAGGGCGTCGCCATCGATACCCAGCTCGAACACCTCGATCGAGGCGGCGACATCGCGGCGTGCCCGTTCCCGATCGACCCGTCCCCACACATTCACCGGCTCGTTGCCCAAAGCCACGTTCTCCCAAACGGTGAACTCGTCGACGAGGAGGATCTCCTGGTGGACCATCCCGATTCCGGCGGTGATGGCGTCCCGTGGGCCGGAGTAGCGGACCTCACGACCTAGATGGCGGATCCGTCCCGCATCCGGTTGGTGGATGCCGTAGAGGATCTTCATCAGGGTCGATTTCCCCGCACCATTCTCGCCGACGATGGCGTGGACCTCCCCCGACCGCAGGTCGACGGAGACGTCGTCGAGGGCGACGACATCCGGTGGGAAAACCTTCACGATCCCCTCCATGGAGAGGATCGTGCCGTTGTCAGCCGGTGACGGCGATGTCACCGTCGATGATTCCCTGACGGGCTTGCCCGACCTGGTCGACTATCTCCTGGGGTACCACGTCTTCATTGTCGTCGAATGTGAGGTCGATGATGCCCTCCTCGAGCCCGGGGGTGAGGATCTCCGAGTCGTCGAAACCGTCGCCAATGGCCCTCTCGTGGGCCTCGTAGATCGACCGGCCGACATCCTTGATCTCGGAGGCCACCACGTGACCCGGCTGGAGAGGGTTCTGGTTGGAATCGACACCGATGGCGTAGAGCCCCCGCTCCTCGGCCGCCTCGAGGACACCGAGACCGGCGGCAGCGGCGATCTGGAACACGATATCCGCCCCACCGTCGTACAACTGGAGGGCGGCCTGTTTCCCCTTGCCCGAGTCCTCGAAGGTCCCGATGGTGACGATCTCCACTTCGATGTCATCCGACACCGACTTGGCCCCGACGGTGTATGCATCGGTGAAGGCCTTGATGGCGGGGCTCTCATCACCGGCAACGGCACCTATTGCGGGGTCGGGATTGGTGCCCTCGACAGACTCGTCGGTGGTGAGACTCGCGGCGAGGACGCCAGCCAGATAGGCACCCTCCTCCTCGAGATAATCGATGGAGACGATGTTCCCGGTCCCGGCCTCAACGACGGTGTCGATGTTGACGAACAGTTTGTCGGGATTGTCCTCGGCGTATCGGATCAGAAGATCCTCGAAACCGTAGGAGATGACGAAGATGAGGTCGGCGTAGTTCACCGCCGCCTGGAGCGAAGCCTCGAACTTGGCGTTGTCGAAGCCGTTCTCGATGGTTCGGGTCTCGAGGCCGAAGTCCTCCTCGAGACGGTCGATCCCCACCTGCCCGGAGTCGTAGAACGACTGGTCGCCCAGTGACCCGTTGATCAGGTAGGCGATCCGCTCCGGGTTCTCGACGGCCGCACCGTCTCCTCCGTCGCCTTCGTCACCACCACACGCCGCCGCCACCAGGGCGAGGACGAGGACCAGCAAGACGATTCTGACTTTCACCGAGACTCTCCTCCGTTGGCCCACAGCACGGTACACAACCCACGGACGGACCCATGTCGCTTGTTAACACGCCGGGTTGGTTCAGATGGTGGGGGAAGATTCCAGGCGAGCGGGCTTGACCGCATAGATCCACGGGATCGAGACGAGCGTCACCACCCCCTTGACCACGATGTTGACCCCGAGGATGGACCAGGCCACGGCTGCGGGGAAGACCCCGAACAGGGTTGCAAGTCCCACAAAGATGGCCGAGTCGACCGGAATGGCGACGGCATTGGAGACCAGCACCCGGCCCCACTGGGCCTTCTCCCCCATGCGGCGCTCCCACATCCGATAGACCTCGGTGTCGATGAGCTCGGCCACGACCTCGGCCACTATCGACGCGATGACGATCCCCCACACCGGCGCCAGGACCATGCCGAACTCGGTTTGGGGACCGGTGACGGTGTCGGCGGGGAGCTCTGCCACCAACCAGAACACCAGTGCCATGACCAGATTCACCACCGCGGCGACACCGATGAGGGTCCGGGCCGCCGTGGGACCACCGACCTTGTGGATCAGATCACGCAGGGTGAAGGTAATGGGGTAGACGATCGTCCCGGCGTCGACGGCCCATCCCCACGCATCCACGATGCGGAGACTGGCGACATCGGCAATCATCTGGGCGGCGACATAGGCGCCCCCCACGATCAGCAGGGTTCTCAGACCGGTGATCACCGGTTACTAGGGAGGCCGTAGAAAAAGGGCATGTCGCACGTCTCGACTAGCCGTCGCGACTCGCCATCTCGACCGTCGGTGTGTTCGTTGTCTCGAAGGCCTCGAAGGTGAGGCCGCCACCGGCATCGTCGTCCTTGGCGACATCGACCAGGACCGTGGTACCCGCCTTGAACTCGTTGAGCAGGACCCTCTCGGAGAGCGGATCCTCGAGCAGCCTCTGGATGGCCCGACGGAGGGGTCGGGCCCCCAGTTCGGGGTCGTACCCTTCCTTACCGAGGTACTCCTTGGCCTCGTCGGTGAGCACGAGGTCAAGCTGCTGGGCGAGGAGCTGCTCCTTCACCCTGACAAGCATCAGGTCGACGATCTGCTTGAGCTCGTCGGTTTCGAGCTCGTGGAAGACGATGACCTCATCGAGACGGTTGAGGAACTCGGGTCGGAAGTGCTGCTTGAGCTGTTCGGTGACCCGGTCCTTCATCCGCTCGTAGCTCATCTCGGGATCCCCCACCTGGAAACCGACCGCCTGCTTGTGTATGTCCTTGGTGCCCAGGTTGGAGGTAAGGATGATCACGGTGTTCTTGAAGTCGACGCTCCTCCCCTGGGCGTCGGTGAGACGTCCCTCCTCGAGGATCTGGAGGAGTGTGTTGAAGACATCGGGATGGGCCTTCTCGATCTCGTCGAACAGGACCACCGAGAACGGCTTGCGACGGACGGCCTCGGTGAGCTGGCCACCCTCGTCGTAGCCGACGTACCCGGGGGGCGAGCCGACGAGCCGACTCACCGTATGCTTCTCCATGTACTCGGACATGTCGAGCTGGATGAGGGCGTCCTCGTTCCCGAAGAGGAACTCTGCGAGTGCCTTGGCCGTCTCCGACTTCCCCACCCCCGATGGGCCGAGGAAGACAAACGAGCCGGAGGGGCGGCGCGGATCCTTGAGACCGGCCCTGGTGCGGCGGATCGCCTTGGACACGGCGGAGATGGCGTTCTCCTGACCGATGATCCTGCGATGGAGTTCGTCCTCCATCCTGACCAGACGTGCGGTCTCCTCCTCGGTGAGACGATGTACCGGAATCCCGGTCCACTGAGCCAACACCTCGGCGATCTCCTCCTCGTCGATAACCCAGCCGAATTCCTCACCGAGTTCGGTCAGGGCGCGTTCCTTGTCGACGCGATCGGTGACGAGCGCCAGCTCGCGATCCCGCAGTTCTGCGGCGGTCTCGAACTGTTGGGCGGCGACGGCCTCCTGCTTGCGGCGACGGACGCCGGCGAGCTCGGAGTCGAGGTCGGAGATCTCGGTGTTGGTTCCACCGGTGCGGTGTATGCGCATCCGGCTCCCGGCCTCATCGATGAGGTCGATGGCCTTGTCGGGGAGGAACCGATCGCTGATGTATCGATCGGCGAGGTTGGCGGCGGAGACGATCGCCTGGTCGGTGAAGCGAACGGAGTGATGCGCCTCGTAGCGATCCCGAAGACCCAGGAGGATCTGGACGGTATCGGCGACGGAGGGCTCTCCCACCTGGATCGGCTGGAAGCGCCGCTCCAGTGCGGAGTCCTTCTCGAGGTACTTGCGGTACTCCTCGAGGGTGGTCGCCCCGATGGTCTGGAGTTCGCCGCGGGCGAGCATCGGCTTGAGGATGGAGGCGGCGTCGATTGCCCCCTCGGCGGCACCGGCGCCGACGAGGGTGTGAATCTCGTCGATGAAGAGGATGATGTCGCCCCGGGAGCTGATCTCCTTGAGGACCTTCTTGAGACGCTCCTCGAAATCACCGCGGTAACGGGACCCGGCGACGAGGGCCCCGAGATCGAGTGTGTAGAGGTTCTTGCCGGTCAGGGTCTCCGGCACCTCGTCGGAGATGATCCCCTGGGCGAGCCCCTCGACGATGGCCGTCTTGCCGACACCGGGCTCGCCGATGAGTACCGGGTTGTTCTTGGTGCGTCGGGACAGCACCTGCATGACGCGCTCGATCTCGTTGGTCCGACCGATGACCGGGTCGAGCTTCCGCTCCCGGGCCATCTGGCTGAGGTTGCGACCGAACTGGTCGAGAACCGACGAACCCGAGGAGGATGACGATTCGCTTCGCCCACCCGCTCCGGCCGGCTGGGAACGCTGCGGGGTTTCCTCTCCCGAGCCGGGGCTGGAGAGAAGCTGGATGACCGATTGGCGGACCTTCTGCAGGTCGGCTCCGAGGGACTCGAGCACCTGGGCGGCCACACCCTCGCCCTCACGGATGAGCCCGAGGAGGATGTGCTCGGTGCCGATGTAGTTGTGACCGAGTTGGAGCGCCTCGCGCAGCGAGAGCTCGAGCACCTTCTTGGCCCGCGGGGTGAACGGGATGTGTCCCGATGGTGATTGCTGCCCGGGTCCGATGCTCTTGACGACCTCCTCGCGGACGTTGGTGAGGTTGATCCCAAGGGACTCCAGTGCCTTGGCGGCAATACCCTCACCCTCGTTGAGGAGACCGAGAAGAATGTGCTCGGTACCGATGTAGTTGTGATTCAGCAGTCGGGCTTCTTCCTGGGCGAGTACCACGACCCGCCGCGCCCTGTCGGTGAAACGCTCAAACACTTCTGTCCGCTCCTGACGGTGGACTGCTCACCATTGTACCGCGTGATGTCGTTCTACCCCGACACCCGGTGGAGGGTGTCCGCTCCTTATACACGGTAGGTGCCCGGACCGGAGCTTGTTGATACGAGCAGGGTCCCCGGCTC
>WHUC01000023.1:0-12004 GCA_009377435.1 Acidimicrobiia bacterium | reverse complement strand
GGTCCCCGGCTCGGTACCATCCCTCCGATGGATGAACTGAGGAGCATCATCGGCATCCCCCAGATCTGGGAGGACCTCGCCGTGACCGAGGATGGGCTCCTCGAGGCGGTGGTGTCGGATGACCAATACCTGACCGAGATCGCCCAGCATCTCCTTCTCGCTGGTGGGAAGAGGCTGAGACCGACCCTATCGCTCCTCGCCTCCCAGTTCGGACCGGCCGATGACGACCGGCGTATCAAGGCGGGGATTGCCGTCGAGCTGATCCATGTCGGGAGTCTCTACCACGACGACGTGATCGATGAGGCGGACACCCGCAGAGGTGCTCCCTCGGTCAACGCCAACTGGACCAACACCGTCGCCATCCTGGCCGGTGACTTCCTGATGGCACGGGCCTCCGAGGTGGCGGCGACCCATCTCTCACAGGAGTCGGTGCGGCTCCTGGCGGCGACCTACGCCGAACTGGTCGAGGGTCAGACCCGGGAGCTGAGCCTAATCGATAGCCTCGACCATCCCGTCTCGGCTTACGAGCAGGTGATCGGAGGAAAAACAGCCTCCCTCATCCGAACGTCGGCCCGTCTGGGAGCACTGGCAGCCG
This sequence comes from Acidimicrobiia bacterium, assembly GCA_009377435.1. GTDB lineage: Bacteria > Actinomycetota > Acidimicrobiia > Spongiisociales > ZC4RG35 > WHTL01. The sequence continues at coordinate 11,409 of WHUC01000023.1, read as the reverse complement.
ACGCATCCGATGAGGTGGTGGACGCACTCTCCACCTGGGCCTGGGAGCTGGGGATGGTGTTCCAGATAGCCGACGACGCCCTCGATCTCGTCGCTTCGGAGGAAACAATCGGAAAGCCTGCCGGATCAGACATCCGGGAGGGCACGTTCACCCGTTCGGTCCTCGAGGCTGCCACGGGCCCCAGCGGCGATCGCATCCGCGAGCTCCTCGGTTCGGGGCGCCCCTTCCCCGATGCCACCGTCGCCGAGGTCATCGACCTGGTCCGGTCCGGACGGCACGTCGAGACCGCCCTCAAGACGGCGATTGATCGACTCGGAACTGCAAACCAGGCCCTGGCGATCCTCCCCAACAACGAGACCCGCGCCATCCTCGAGCAGCTAGGCAAGTTCATCGTCACCCGCGTCGAGACCGCCAGCACCAGTTTCTAGAGGCATCGTTGTCCCCCACGAAGTGGGGGAAGGTTCCTGCGAAGCAGGTAGGGAACACAGCCCGAGACGTGATCCCTATTCCGGGCGCATCGTTGGAAACAGGATCACTTCGCGGATGTGGGCCGAGTCGGTGAGGAGCATCACCAGCCGATCGATTCCGATACCGAGACCACCGGTCGGCGGCATGCCGTACTCGAGGGCGAGGAGGAAGTCCTCGTCGACGACGTGGGCCTCGTCGTCTCCGGCGGCGCGGGAGACGGCCTGCTCCTCGAAGCGGCGGCGCTGCTCGAAGGGGTCGGTGAGCTCGGAGAAGGCGTTGCAGTACTCGGCCCCGGCGATGAACAGCTCGAATCGCTCCACGATCTCGGGAGCGCCGGGAACGGTCCGGGCCAGGGGTGACACCTCGGTCGGGTAATGGGTGACGAATGTCGGCTGGGTCAGGGTCTTCGCCACGACCTCGTCGAACAACTCGTAGACGATCTTGCCGTGGCCCCAATGCTCGAGGGTGGCGACCCCGTGAGATGCCGCGATGGAGCGGAGTTCGTCGAGGTCGGTCTCGAACCCGATCTCGGCGCCGATGGCATCACGCACCAGATCGAGCATGGCGACCCGGGGAAAGGGTGGGGTGAGGTCGATCTCCTCTCCTTGGTAGGTGACCAGCGTCGAACCTGTGGCGGCCTCGGCGACGGCGGCGAACACCTCCTCGACGAGGGCCATCAGATCGTTGAAATCGGCGAACGCCTCATACGACTCGAGGGTGGTGAACTCGGGGTTGTGGGTGGCGTCGACCCCCTCGTTCCGGAAGATCCTCCCGATTTCGAAGACACGCTCCAAGCCACCGACGATCAGTCTCTTGAGATGGAGTTCGGTGGCGATGCGGAGCTGCATGTCGAGGTCGAGGGCACTGTGATGGGTGTGGAAGGGGCGGGCGGCGGCACCGGTCGCCTCGATGGCGAGGACGGGGGTCTCCACCTCGATGTAACCCCTCGCCTCGAACTGGCGCCGTAGCCCGCCGACGATCCTCGAGCGGGTAAGGGCGATGCGCCGGGCATTCTCGTTCACCATGAGGTCGACGTACCTCCGTCGGCTCCTGGTCTCGACGTCGGTGAGCCCGTGCCACTTCTCCGGGAGGGGATGGAGACTCTTGCCGAGGAGCGTGAACTCCGACACCCTGACAGACAGCTCGCCCTTCTTCGTGGTCATGATCCTCCCACGGGCGCCCACCCAGTCCCCCGTGTCGAGACGGCCGAATGCGGCAAATCTGTCGTCGCCGAGTTCTCCGTTCTCGACGAACAGCTGGATGCGGCCCGACCGATCGGCGATGGTGGCGAACATCAGTTTCCCGAAGGACCGGAGGAGCATGACCCGACCGGCCACCGACACCACGGCGTCGGTCTCCTCACCGGCACCGAGCCCCTCGAAACGGTCATGAAGATCGGCAGCGAGATCGGTGCGCTCGTAGCGGGTGGGGAAACCGATCGACCCGGCCACCTCGTGGAAGTGGTCGTGACGTCCCCGGCTGAGGTCGGACCCGCTCATATGGCTGGAGAGATCGTAGTTGTTCCCCCTCCGCAGGAGGGGGAAAGGTTCCTGCCGGACCGCAGGTCCGGGAGGTAAGGGGGCACAGGGAGGTTATTTATCACGAGCACCCACATTCAAGTCGTAACGGGGAAAGCCGGGAAAAAGGGTCGACGGCGGCAGGCCGTCCCGACCTCATCCCCGCTGGTACAGCAGGTGGTGACAATCTCCATACGTCGGAGAATCCTATCGACGATTCCTCAAGACGAGCGCGTTGCCGGGCGCCCTCCCGCACGACGCAGGACCCGCCGAACGACGGGCCCCGGACCCCATTCCGATCGCTCTCAGTTCCCTTCGAGCTGTTCCCCCGTGATTACCGGCCAGTCCGCATCCATCTCGGCCTTCATGTCCCGATACGAATCCCGTCTCTTCCAGAACTTCGTCTTCCACACTTTGAACCGATGACGGGTGGGTTCGGCGTTCTCGTCGCGCTGGAGATCGGTAGTGGTGTTCCGCCTTACCCTGGGGAGAGGCTCAAGGTCCTCGGGATTCTCCACCGAAACGAAGTTGAGCGCCTGACGGGCTGCGTGACGCACCCTGCGGTGCTCCCTCTGCCTTTCGTCACGATTGAGGCGGTGTTCCTCGTATCCGGGAATCTGGTTGCGGTTGTTCCGTGCCCTCGTGGCCAAGGTTTGTCCTCCATGCTCGCGTGCTGCCGTGATTGGTCAGACGCTGTGGAGGAGCTCGGCACCTCATGACCCCAATCTAGCAACCACGGCCCTTCTATGTAGAGGACTACCACCCTTCTTGGGTGAGCCACTCCCCCGACCTCCTCGTTATCTCCTGGTTCGGGGACAGCTCCCGACTGGATTCGGCGGGTCGGCCGTCGGCGAGAATGACATCGGGCCACACCTCCCTCAGCGGATCTAGGACGAACCTCCTCTGGTGCGCCCGCACATGAGGTATCAAAAGGTCCGCTCCGCTGAACGAGCCGCTGGCGATGGCGATGATGTCGAGGTCGAGGGTGCGAGGCCCCCAATGGACATCCCGGGTCCGTTGGTGCTCCCGTTCTATCCGGTACAGCTCGGAAAGGATGCCCGCGGGCTCGAGGGTGGTGTCGACGACCACGACCGCGTTGAGAAAGCTCTCCTGGGCGGGACCACCGACGGGTGCGCTCTCATAGAGGGAGGAGACGTCGATGATCGGTCCCAGTCGCTCCCCGATGGCGGCTACCGCCGATCGCAGCTGACCCAGCCGATCCCCCACGTTCGACCCCAGCCCGATGGCGGTTCGCACCTACGCCGACCTCCTCGAGATAGAGACGGCGACGTCGGAGAAGACGTGCCCGATGGGGGCATCCGGCTTGTGGATGGTGACATCGACCGCATCCACTCGGTCGAACTCGAGGACGGTCCGTGCCACCGTCTCGGCGACGGTCTCGATGAGGTCGAACCGGGTCGACGCCACCAGGTCGTGGACGCGATCGGCGATCACCCCGTAGTCGACCGCCTCACCGAGGTCGTCCGAGGCTGCGGCGTCGGTGATGTCGGTGTGGACGGTGAGGTCGACGCGAAAAACCTGGCCGGTCTCCTTCTCGTCGGAGAGAACCCCGTGATGTGCGAAGACCTCCAGCCCGGTGAGGACGATGCGGTCCGGCCCGGGTGTCACGTTTCCGGCTGCACCAGGGAGCGGCCCTCGGGACCGAGGGCCCATCCCACGATCTCCTGGATCACGGCGAGGGCGAGGATCGGGTTGGCCACCAGGCCGGCATGGACGATGTAGCCACCGAGAAGCCCGGCGAGGATGTCGTCGATGATCTCACGATGCACCAGCACCACCGCATGTTTGCCGGCGGAAGCCCGATCGATCGTCCCATACAGTTCGGTTCGGGTCTCGGACGGCACCTCGCCCACCACCGGGACGTGGTGGACATTGAGATCGGCCGCGGTGTATGAGGACAGGTTCTGGTTGCCGGCGAGAAGACTGACTACGTCGGTGATCGCCGCCTCATGGACGATCCAGTCGATCTCCTCGTCACGGCGGACCCTGCGATGTTGAAACCCGTTTCCACCGATCCGCTCCGAGATGGCGAGACGATTGGTGATCACCCAGGTGAACCCCTTGGGTTTCAACCCTGTGATCAAAATTGTTCCTCCTGGCTACCCGCCCGCACCATAGCCGCCACGAGACGGGTCGCGGCCACAGAACCGGCCACATCGTGGACACGAACCACCGATGCGCCCCGCTCGACGGCCAGTGCCGAGCTCACCGCGCTGAGCGGATCCCGGGCCGCGGCGTCCTTCAGGTCCGCGACCTGCCCGAGGAAGCCCTTTCGTGATATCCCCACCATCACCGGGTACCCGAGCCCGGTGAAATGCCCCAGCCGCTCGAGGAGGGCGAGATTGTGCGATACGGTCTTGCCGAAGCCGAATCCGGGGTCAACCACGATCCGGTCGGTGGGGATGCCCTCGGTAACACACAGTTCGGCCCTGTCGGAGAGATACCGGGCAACGTCCTCGACGACATCGTCATAGGTGGGGTTGTCCTGCATGGTGCGGGGCTCGCCCTGCATGTGCATCACCACCAGACCCGATCCGAAATCCGACACCACCCTTCGCATCTCCGGGGCGCGGGCACCGGATACGTCGTTGACGATCTCGGCACCGGATTCGAGGGCGACCCGGGCGACCTCGGGTTTCATGGTGTCCACCGACACCACCACCCCCTTCGAGGCAAGCTCGGTGATGACGGGGATGGTGCGGGCCAACTCGTCATCGATGTCGACCGCTTGGGCGCCCGGTCTCGTCGACTCACCCCCGACATCGATTATGTCTGCGCCCTCGGCGACGAGACGGAGGGCGTGGCTGATGGCGGTGTCGGGATCGGCGTGGTGTCCCCCATCGGAGAAGGAGTCGGGGGTGATATTGACGACCCCCATCACCCGTGGCTCGGCGAGGTCGATGGTCCCGGTCCGCAACCGCCAGATCGTCACTGCCGGGTCCCGAACAGGAGCGAGAACGCCTCCGCCCGGGTCGAGGGGTTCGACTCCATTGTTCCCCGTACCGCCGACGTGACCGTCACAGCGCCGGGTTTGCGAATCCCCCGCATCGCCATGCAGAGATGTTCGGCCTCGACCACGACCAGGACCCCCGAGGGTTCGAGTCGTTCGACAAGGGCGTCGGCCACCTGGGCGGTGAGTCGTTCCTGCATCTGGGGGCGTCGGGCGAAGCCCTCGACGAGACGGGCCAGCTTGGAGAGACCCGTCACCCGGCCCTTGGGGAGGTAGGCGACGTGGGCGCTGCCGTGGAACGCCACCAGATGGTGTTCGCACATCGAGTAGAACGGGATGTCCTTGACCATCACGATCTCCTCGTAGTGCTCCTCGCCGAAGAAGGCGTCCACCACGTCACCGGGATCGCTATGGATACCCGAGAACGCCTCCGCATAGAAGCTGGCCACACGCGCCGGTGTCTCCCGCAGCCCCTCCCGATCGACGTCCTCCCCCAACGCCTCGAGGATCTCCCGCACCGCAGCCTCTATCCGAGGCCGATCAATCTGTGTCTCGCTCACATCGCTCCTTGCTCCCACGAGCTGGTAGATACCCCCCCCCGTTCCTCCCGTTCTGGCGCGGGTAGGCGGGCGCATGCGACCGCCTAGACGCGCCAAAACGGGTTAGGGGCGGACCAGGGCGTAGGGGGTTTCGATCATCCCTGCTCGACGGGCCGTCCCGCGGGGCCGCGACCGCCCTTGAAACCGAAGGTGGGTATGACGCGGCCCTGTTCGTCCTGCTCGACCTCCGAGGCCGCCGCCGTCCGCTCCTCCGCCGCGGGTGGCTCCCAACCCTCGGGATACTGGATGCGCATGTTGGTCTCGCCGGTGTGCTCCCATTTGGGGACGTCGCTGAAGATGTCGGAGAGCTCGTCGGGACCGACCGTCTCTCGTTCGAGGAGGTTGGCCACGAGCCGCTCCATGGCGTCACGATGAACGGTGAGGACCTCCTTTGCCTCATCGTGGGCGGCGGAGATCATCTTCCTCACCTCGGCGTCGATGAACGAGGCGACCTCGTCGGAGTAGTCCTGTTGGCGCCCGTAGTCGCGCCCGAGGAAAACCTCACCGTTGGCCTGGCCGTACTGCATGGGCCCCAGCTTGTCGGACATGCCGTATTCCATGACCATCTTGCGGGCGAGCTTGGTGGCTTTCTCGATGTCGTTGGCCGCCCCGCTGCTGGGATCGGCGTAGATGATCTCCTCGGCTACCCGACCGCCCAGGAGCATGGCGAGCTGGTCGACCAACTCGGAGCGACGCACCAGGACCTTGTCTCGTTCGGGGAGGGCGAGGGTGTGCCCCAGAGAGCGGCCCCGGGCCACGATGGTCACCTTGTGCACCGGGTCGGACATGGGGAGGGCCCACCCCACGAGGGCGTGGCCGGTCTCGTGGTAGGCGATGAGCTTTTTCTCCTCATCGGTCATGATCTTGCTCTTGCGCTCCGGCCCGGAGATGACCCGGTCGATGGCGTCCTCGAGCTCGTCCATGCCGATCTTCTGCTTGCGACGCCGGGTGGCGAGAAGGGCGGCCTCGTTGATCAGGTTGGCGAGGTCGGCGCCGGTGAATCCAGGTGTCCGTTTGGCCAGGACCTCGAGATGGAGCTCGGGGTCAAGGGGCATGCCGGCGGAGTGGATCCCGAGGATCGCCTCGCGACCCTCCACATCGGGGGCGTCGATGGTGATCTGGCGGTCGAAACGACCCGGACGGAGAAGGGCGGGGTCGAGGATGTCGGGACGGTTGGTCGCCGCCATGACGATTACACCGGTGTTCCCCTCGAACCCGTCGAGCTCGACGAGCAGCTGGTTGAGAGTCTGCTCCCTCTCGTCGTGACCGCCACCGAGACCGGCGCCACGATGACGTCCCACGGCGTCGATCTCGTCGATGAAGATGATCGCCGGTGCATTGGCCTTGGCCTGTTCGAACAGGTCGCGGACCCGGGAGGCGCCGACACCGACGAACATCTCGACGAAGTCGGAACCGGAGATGGACATGAACGGCACTCCGGCCTCGCCGGCGACCGCTCGCGCCAGGAGGGTCTTACCCGTTCCGGGGGGACCGAACAGGAGCACACCCTTGGGAATCTTGGCGCCCATCTTGCGGTACTTGTCGGGGTTCTGGAGGAAGTCCCGGATCTCGTCGAGCTCCTCGATGGCCTCGTCGAGACCGGCGACGTCGGCAAAGGTGACCTTGGGCTGGTCCTTGGAGACCATCTTGGCCTTGGACTTGCCGAACTGCATGACCCGATTCCCCCCACCCTGCATCTGCGAGAAGATGAAGACCATGAACCCGATGAGGAGCAGCCAGGGGAGGAAGCTCACCAGGATCTCCCACAACCCGGGTGGTTGGGGGTCGGTGGTGAAATCGGTTCCCGACTCCCGGAGCTGGGTGGTCAACTCCCCCTCGTAGCCGTCGGGATAGCTGGCGACCAGATCCCAGGCGTCCGGGGGAAGGTTGGAGTTGGGGAGACGAGCGTTGATCTGGTTGGAACGGGCCAGGATCTCGACCTGCTCGAACTCACCGTCGTCGACCTGGGTGAGGAACTGTGAGAGTTCGACCTCCTCGGGACCGGTGACCGAATCGAACCACCATTGGGCGACCAAGGCGGCGGTGACTATCACCAACCCGTAGATGAGAAGGGTTCGACCGGTTCGATTCACTTGGGTTCCTCAGGGGGTAGGAAGCTTCTGGCAATGCCCATGGTACGGGAGGCCGGCGCCAAACCGAACCCGAATTCGGAGGATGCTGCTAGGAGAGGTCGTCGAGCGAGTCGATCACCCCGACGTATGGCAGATTTCGGTAGCGACCGGCGTAGTCGAGACCATAACCGACGACGAACTCGGGCCCGATACGGAACCCGATGTGGTCGATCTCGAGCTCGACCCGTTGGATCCCCTCCTTGACGAGGAGGGAGGCGATACCCAGGGAGGCCGGACGTCGCACGTTGAGACTCTTGAGCAGGTAGTTGAGGGTGAGCCCCGAGTCGATGATGTCCTCCACGATGAGGACATGGCGGCCGGCGATCTCCTCGTCGAGGTCCTTGAGGATCCGCACCACCCCCGACGTCTGGGTCGAGGCGCCGTAGGACGACACCGCCATGAAGTCGAACTCGACGGGTAAATCGATGTGCCGGGCGAGGTCGGCCATGACCACGAAGGCGCCCCGGAGGACACCGACCAGGAGGAGGTCCTTTCCCCGGTACTTCTCGGTGATCTCCGCACCCATCCGCTCGAGAGCTTGGGAGATCTCCTCTGCGGAGATGAGGGTTCGAATCTCGGTCAAGGTGTCACCGGTCTCCTAGGGAGACTGGTGTGGAGATGTGGGATGTGTGTTTCACACCGGTCTCCTAGTCGGTCGCTCACAAGTTAGTGCGAGCAGAGGACCCTCGGCCCGGACGTTGATGCCACCGCCGGTCTGGGCGCCGGCCGAGTTGCCGGCGACGACGTCGAGGACCCGCTCGATCGACTCTGCGTCGGGGGCGTACGGGGGATTGAGACGCCGACAAGCCGCCCTGATCACGTTGGTGGCCACCGCCCTGTCGACAACACGCAGAGACGAGAGCGGGATGGTGACTCTCCCCTCCTCCACGCGCACCGGGACCGCCCGCGAGTGACCTTCGACAAACCTGTGCTCGTCCGCGACGAGACCGGCCATTCGCACCAGGGCGTGACGGACCCGAGGGTTGTAGGATTTCTCGAGCTGCGGGATGAGCTGGTTGCGGATGTCGTTGCGCACACCCGGCTCGTTATTGGTCGGATCGTCGGCGAAGGGGAGGCCGAGCAACGTCGCCAGCTCCCGCGTCTCCACCCGCCACACATCGATGATGGGCCGGACCACACCGGGCCGCGCCCGGGGGATGCCCGACAGTCCTTCGGGGCCGGTCCCTCTGAGGATGGCCGCGAGGACCGTCTCCGCCTCGTCATCGGCGGTGTGACCGGTGGCCAGGACCTCATCGTCGCCGAGAGCAGCCGAAAGCTCGTGGTATCGCATCTCCCGGGCCCCGCCCTCGGTGGCGGGGGCATCCACCCTGCGGGTCTCCAGACGGACATCGAGATGGTCTGCGACCTGGATGGCCGCGCCGGCGAGCATCGCCGAGTGCTGCCAACCGTGGTCGATGTGGACACAGCGGACATCGGCACCCAACTCACCGAGGACCCAGGCACATACCGCCGAGTCCGCCCCGCCGCTCAGCCCGACCACGATGGATTCGTCCAGGATGTGCGCCCGGTCGGTGACCGAGGCGGCGAGGTCGGTCAGGCGACCCGGGTCAGCCATTTGTCCGCGTCACCGATCTCGGCGAGGGTCGGCACCGCCCCCGGCTCGGTCCACGCCACCGAGAGCGCCTCCCACGAGGCCCGCTCGGTAACGCGATCGATGAAGCGGGCGCCGTCCTCGTACTGGCGCATCTTCAGGTTCAGACCCGTGAGCTTGAAGAACCACGATGTCTTTTGATCCTGTCGTCTCTGGGTGAGGACGCGCGACATGCGATCGTTGCTCACCAGCATCTTGGCGCCGAGCCGGCCCATGACGACATGACCGTGCCCCTCGAGCAGCGACATCAGTGCCTGGATCGAATCGAGCACCTCCCTCTGCTCGGGTGGGGAGACCAACCCGATCAGACCGGAGTCGTCGATGACCGGCGTTCCGGCCAGACGCCGGTCGATGATCTCCCGCACGGTCTCGGAGAACCTGCCCGGGCGAGGGATGGCGGCCCCCACCACCGACTCGACCAAGCCGGTGAAGTACTCCTTCATCCAGGGGACCGCCTGGAACTGGGCACGGTGGGCCATCTCGTGGAGGGCAACCCACATCCGGAAGTCGGACGGCTTGAACTGGTGGGTTCGCTCCATCTCCATGAGATTGGGGGCGACGAAGGACACCACGTCGCCCTCCTCTCCGGTGGGCAGCACCAACTCGTACTGGCCGAGCACCCGCCTCGACAGAAGACCGAGTAGCGCCCCCATCTCCACCGACATGAGCATCGCCGCCAGGGACGAGGGGGCGCTGTCCTCACCGAGGCGCTCCACCAGTGCCTCCTCGAGTGGTGCGAGGAGATGGCCGAATGAACCGAGGTTGCGCACCACCCAATCGGTTCGCCCCACCAGGGCGACATCGGCGGCGCCGGGAGCATGGAGACCGGTCGACTCCGCCACGGCCTCCTCGGCGCGGGGGACGATGGCCTCCAGATCGGCGGCGAGGGCGTCCCGGTGATAGGTGGATGCCAGTGGGTAGTTGCCCGCCAGGGACGCCGCCACTCGTTTGGCGACCGGCGTCGAGATCATGAGCATCCGTCAATCACGCAGTCACTCGGTCACGCGGTAACGCTTCCGAACCACCTGGAGGAAGTACTGGACTGTGATCGTCACCACGGCGAGAACGGCTAGGACTATCCCCGTGGGGACGAGAAATCGGTAGGTCCAGTCGATCGCGGCCTCCGGCTCGGGCTCGGGTGCGATCGAGACCGCCGGGGCGGGCAGGTCCTCGCTGGCGCCCCCTTCTGCCACGGTCGTCTCCGTGGCAACGGTCGTCTCGGTGGTCTCGTCGGCAGCGAAGGCCGGGACCGAGAGGGCGAGAAGCAGGCCCACGAACACGATTACGGTGATGCGCCGGATCATGTCGTGGAGACTACCCACCATGACGACTGGGGGCGAGTCAACCACCCTCGATCCGGAGGACCTCCCTGAGGCGGTCGAGTATCTCCGGTGGCGGCTCCTCCTGGAGGCTGGTCCGCACCACCTTGAGGAAATGCTCCTCGAAGGAGAACACCTCCCCGCAGGGTGGGCACTCGTCGATGTGATGTCGGATCTCCCGAGCGCGCCACCAGGTCATCTCACCATCGAGGTAGTGGTAGACCCTCTTCATCGCTTCATTACACAATTCACTCATTGGCATCCTCGGGGACGAGGCCTCTTGCCCTTGCGAACTCGTACAACGACTTCTGCAGACCTTTTCTTCCACGATGCAGCCGCGACATGACCGTCCCGATCGGAACGTCGAGGATCCCGGCGATCTCCTTGTACGAGAATCCCTCGAGATCGGCCAGCAGCACCGGCAGCCGATAATGCTGGGGCAGCTCCTCGACCGCCTCACGGATGTCCGACTCCACCAGACCATCAAGGAGTTGGTCCTCGGCACTGCGCGACGCAACCGCGGTGTCCGCCGACCCGATCTTCCGATATAGATAGAAGTCGCCGACGTCCTCCATCTCGATCTCGTCGGGGCGACGGGCGGCCTTGCGATATCGGTTGATGTAGGAGTTGGTGAGGATGCGATACAACCACGCCCGCAGGTTCGTCCCCGCCTCGAACCCGTGATAGCCCCGGTACGCCTTGAGAAAGGTCTCCTGGACGAGATCCTCGGCATCGGCGGGATTCCGCGTCATGCGTAGGGCAGCCGAATAGAGCTGAGGGGCGTACTGCAT
>WHUC01000022.1 GCA_009377435.1 Acidimicrobiia bacterium | reverse complement strand
TCATCCGGCCATGCCGTACGCCCTGGAGATGGAGAACATGGTGTACATAAACCCGGGGATGATCGCCGAGCGGGCCCGCCAGCTGGCGTCCTACTGAGCGGTCCCATCCCTATGAGGGACTCCCCAAATAACATCGGGTTGTGAGCAATCGCCACGACACCGTAGAGCTGGAAACCGTCGACGAGGAGGGCACGCCCGCCGCCCCGCAGACGCCCCGGTGGATACCGGCCCTGGCCATCCTGGTTGTCGGGCTGGCGGCGTTCGGTCTGGCCAACCTCATGGGTGGAGCGGCGGATGAGGTCGACGCCACCGTGCCGGCGATCTCCCTCCCCCAGAGCGATCCGTACGACTGGATCACCCTCGATGAACGGTTCGACGACGTCAAACGGGTCGTCGACATCGTGGCCATGGGTAGCGAAACGATCATGATCGTCGAACGGGAGGACGACACCGCGACGTATTACCTCGCCGACGACCGTTGGGAGGAGGGTCCCGTATTCGATGACCTCGTCCCCGATGTCGTCCACGCCACCAGGTCGGAGATCTTCATCGGGGGGAGACGGCTGCTTCCCGGAGGCGAACGGGCCGTGATCGTGAGGGGGACGGGGACGGGAGGCGATTGGGTCGAGGACGGGGTGGTGGGAGGGGGCCGGGTGCTCTGGTTCTCCCAGAGTGACGGGGTGACCGTCGCCACACTCAGCAGAAAGGCACCACCGGAAGCGCAGATCGCCGTGCAACTTCCCATCCAGAGTCCCCTTCGTCTGCCGTTGTTCACCGGTGACCTCCGCACCCACCTCCCCGATGCAATCGAGACGCCCGACGGCATCAGGATCGCCGACATCAAGCCCCATCTCCTGGTGTCACTCAGATTCGACCGGGTGCCCGTCGCCCTCGAGTACGACTTCCAGCAGGGATGGGTGAGGAGAACCTTCAACGACGATTTGGCCCAGCGCGACGACACCACCGTGATTCTCCCCTCCCAGGAGGAGATGATGGCGTCCAATCCCGATCTCGCTTCGGCGAAGCCGGCGATCGTCTCTACCGAAGCCGGCATCGTCTCGATAACGGAGGGGGGCTTCATACGACCGGGGGAGACAGAACCGCAGCCATTGCCCAACGACGAGGTGCCGCTGCAATGGGACGCCACCTCCGACATGTTGGGGGCGATCGAGCCCATCCGCTGGCCGATCGCGCCGACGAGGCGTGTGGTCGTCGATTCTCTGGTGGAGCTGGTTTCCTCCGAAGACGGTATCGAGATGGCCTGGACCTTCCTGGACTCCTCCGGCGCCGTCGACCCCGGCGAGCTCAACGCCAAGGTGACATCGACGGACGAGGGAACGGTCATCAGACTGACCACGCCACAGGCCAACGCCCCGCTGTACGAGGGGTCGTTGGAGCATTGGAACCGTCTCCACACCGCGATCACTCCCGCACCCGCCGGGGTGCCGAGGATCCTGGATTCCTCGGACCGGTGGTCGACGGTGCGACCCCGGCCCGCAAACGACCATTACACGACCATGGATCTCGATCTCATCCCCGGGGGAGGGGTGGTGATCATCCAGGGGACATGGAAGGATCGTCCCGAGCGGATGATGATGGGTCTCCTCAGGGACGAATAGGCGCTGACCCCGCCCCGAGCGCGATCCACGGCACGCTCGACGTGACCGAGGCGTGCGGAGTGGCCATCGGCTTGTTCTAACCTTCAGCATCGATGAGTGTCGTCACCCACCTTGGCCATCTCGTGGGGTCTGCCTTCGCTGATATCGGACTCGACCCCTCGTTTGGTGCCGTTGTCCCCTCACAACGACCCGAGTTGGCCCAATTCCAGTGCAACGGGGCGCTCGCCGCCGCCAAGAGCGCCGGGCGTCCGCCCCACGACATCGCCACCGATGTCATCGGGCGTCTTAGCGCGGAGCCAACGATCGGGAAGGTCGATATCGCCGGACCGGGGTTCATCAACCTCACCGTCACCGATGACACCCTCGCCGCCGCCCTCGAGGCGATGCACTCCGATGACCGATTGGGGATCCCGGTCGTCGACGACCCACTCACGGTGGTGGTCGACTATGCGGGCCCGAATGTGGCCAAGGCGATGCACGTCGGTCATCTCCGGGCCACGATCATCGGCGACAGCCTCGCCCGGATCATGGACGTTCTCGGACACCGGGTCATCCGGGACCCCCATTTCGGGGATTGGGGTTTTCAGATGGGTCTTCTCATCGCCGAGTTGGAGGACCGACACCCCGACTGGCCCTACTTCGAGGACGGTGCCGCCGGGAGCTATCCCGAGGAGTCCCCGGTCACACTGGACGATCTCCAGGAGATCTACCCACACGCGGCAGAGAAGGCCCGCCAAGACGAGAGCTTCGCGACCCGGGCGCGGGAGGCGACGGTGCAGCTCCAGGCCGGCCACCCCGGGCACACCGCGCTGTGGCGTCACATGAAGGGGGTGTCCGAGCAATCACAAAGAGCCGATTTCTCCGAGCTCGGCGTCGAGTTCGACGTCTGGTATGGAGAGTCCGATGTGCACGATCGGATCGGACCCATGGTCGATCGGCTTCTCGAATCGGGTGTCGCCGAGGAGAGTGAAGGCGCCCTGATCGTGCGTGTGGCCTCCGAAGACGACAACCGAGAGGTCCCCCCGCTCATCCTCACCGCATCAAGCGGCGGCTATCTCTACTCGACCACCGATCTGGCGACGATCGAATCACGGGTCAGGGACCTCGACGCCGACCTGGTGCTCTATGTGGTCGACAACCGCCAGACCGATCACTTCGTCCAGGTCTTCAGGGCGGCCCGGCTCGGGGGTATAGCGCCCGAGTCTCTCCGACTCGAACACATCGGATTCGGGACCATGAATGGTGGCGACGGTAAACCGTTCCGGACCCGGGCCGGTGGTGTCGTCCGGTTGTCCGACCTCATCGACATGGTCCGCACCGCAGCCAAGGAGCGACTCGACGACGCGGAGTTGGCCGCCGACTACCCCGAGCACGAGCGTGAGGCCATCTCCGCCATGGTGGGGCTCGCCGCCCTCAAGTTCGGTGATCTGATCAACAACCGCAGCTCCGACTACATCCTCGATCTAGATCGATTCACATCGTTCGAGGGAAAGACCGGACCGTATCTTCAATACGCCGCGGTACGGATGGGCTCGATACTCCGGCGTGCCGCCGCCGAGGGATTGGTCCCGGGAGCCATCGAGCCCCCCGGCCCGGACGCAGAACGCGGCCTGATGTTGGAACTGGCGATGCTTCCCGAGGTGGTTCTCCGCGCCGCCGAGCTGCGGGCGCCCAACCACATCGCAGACCACGCCTTCACTCTCGCGGGCAGGTTCAACCGTTTCTACGACGTCTGCCACATCCTCTCCGAGACCGACGAGACCAGGAGGGCGTCCTGGCTGGGACTCGTCGAGACGTGCGCAGCGTCACTCCGGCTTCTCCTCTCGATGTTGGGCATAGAGGTGCCCGAGCGGATGTAACCACCCCCGGGCCGCCGGGGTCTATCGTGACCCCATGGGTGCTATCAGACCGGCACGACCCGACGATATCCCCGTAATCAGGGGCTTTACCGAAGGGACCTTCTCCTGGGGAGACTACGTGGGAGACGCCGTCGAGGAGTGGCTCTCCGACGACAGGGGAACCGTGCCCGTGGCCGTAGACGAGACCGACTCGCCGATCGCACTGGTGCGGGTCACCATGCTGTCACCGATCGAGGCCTGGATCCAAGCAGCCCGGGTCCATCCCGGCCATCGCAGAAAGGGTCTGGGGTCGGACCTCAACGACTGGTCGATCGAATGGGCCGTTGATCGCGGGGCGCGGGTGGTGCGTCTTCTGACGGAACGCGAGAGCGTGGCGCCACAACGTCAGGTGGAGCATCTCGGATACCGGCCGGTGAGTGACTGGGTAGCCGCCATGAGACGCGTCGGCAGCCCGCAACCCGACCCGCATACCAACGGAGGTGTAAGGGTCCCCGGTGACGAGCGGCTCGACATCGCCCCGAAGGCCGAAGGGCAACCGGCCTGGTCGGTTTGGTCGACATCGGAGTTGATCCGGTGCGCCCATCGTCTCGCCCCCGTCGAGGGTTGGATGTGGCGCGCCCTCACCTTCGATGACGTCACCGACGGTCTCGGGCTGAGCCTGTGGCAGTGTGCCTCCGGGTGGATCATCGGAGGGCTGGAAGACGATGAGTTCGTGGTGCGGTGGCTTGTCACCACCGAGGAGGACGCCGATCGGCTCGTCAGGGCCATTGTCGACCTCGCCTCCGAGCATGCCGAGCACCTCACGGTGTTCGCCCCGGCATTGCCGTGGGTCACCGAGGCACTCGTTAGGGGTGGGATGGAACTACATCCCCAGATCGCCTGGGAGAAGGAACCTGGTGCCCCGCCTGACAACGTTTGACGGGTTCAGACAGGGCACTAGCCGACGACGGCGATGATGTCGCGGTAGAGCAGCACCATTGTCATGAGGGTCCAAACGAAATAGATGGCGGCGTACTCGACATCCGCCAGTTCGAACCGGTCGAGCAGCCAGGCCAGCGGCAGCGCCACGATGGGGACCAGGGACACAGCCGGGAGTGCGACCGCCCCTATTGCCGTCGTCGCCAGCTCGAATGGGAACGGAAGACCACCGACGAAGTCCGTGGCGATCCCCTCGAGGGTGACGAGAAGACCACCGACGACAAAGGATCCGATGATCCTCGCGATCATGACCTCAAGGGACGAGTGGAACGCGAGGTCGACCCCCCGTCCGATCCCCGCTTCGGCGGCGAAGCCGACGAGGAGGCCACCGATGATCAGATTGACCACACCGGAGGCGAGCATCGCCGTGGTCGACAGGTCAAGATCCAGGGTCACCCAGCCGATACCGTGCAGAAGCACCGCCGCTCCCAGCCCGACCAACACCGTTCCCAGCACGAGCGCGGCCAAATCGAGCATCGCAACAAAGGTGCCCCAGAGGAGGGATAGATAGTGACCGATACCCCGTTTGCGTCCGGAAGTGTCGAGATCGGTCATCGATGAGCGGGCTTCCACGCCGGGAATCCTAGACACTCTCCGCGAGGAGCCGCTCCCGGTAGAGCTCGACGGGGTGGATCACCCGGTATGAGTCTCCGAGATGGGTTCTCAGCTGCATCTCACAACCGGGGTTCGCCGAGACGACCGTGGTCAATCCGGTGGCCCGGACCTGGTCGGCCTTTCGGGTGCCCAACTCGCCCGCCGCCCGGGGTCGCAGCACGGAGTAGATCCCGGCCGCGCCACAGCAGATCCCGTCGGGGTCGATCTCGGTGACCCGATGACCCGAGGCACGGACGATCGTCCGTGGTTCCTCGGTGACCCGCTGGGCATGACGGAGATGACATGGGTCCTGGTAGACGACCGGATCGTCACCCTCTAGTGTCGGAAGACGTCCATCGGCGATCGCCTCGGCGATGACCACGGTTATGTCCTTGGTCTCGGCGTCGATGCCGCCGTCCACCCAATGCCGGTAGTCGGCGAGATGGGCGCTGCACCCGGCGGCGTCGGCGACCACGATATCGACGCCTGCGAAGGCACTGCGGTTGACCTCGGCGAGTCTTTTTGCGTCGGCCGCGGCGCCGTCGTGGGCGGCAAGGGCGCCACAGCAGGTCTGGCCACGGGGCACTATCACCCGATACCCGGCGCGTCGGAGAAGGTCGATCGAGGCGTGGTGGACGGCACCGAACCACGAGTCCATGACGCAACCGGCCAGCAACCCCACCGTTGCCACCGGTTTGCCCTCGGGCTCGGCCACCCGACCCAGTGACGACGGCGGGTTGTCGGAAAGGTCACGGAGCCCATCGAGACGGGCCCCGACGGCGCCGGGGAGGAGGCGGCGCATCTTCTGGAGAATGCGGACGACACCCGAACCCGTCTCCACCAATCGTCTCGTCGGCAGCACCCGACCCAGGACCCTGCGCCGCAGCGATGACACCAGCGTCGGGCGTTGTGCGGCGATCTCGGCTCTCGCCCCCTCGAACAGACGGCCGTAGGGGACGAGTCCGGGACAGACCGCCTCGCAGGCCCGACACCCGAGACAGAACCCCAGCATCTCCTCGAAATCCTCATCGACGGATAGGACACCATCGTTGACGGCTCTCATCGCGGTGATTCGACCACGTGGTGATGCCGCCTCGTTTCCGGTCAGTCGGAAGGTGGGGCAGTGGGGAAGACACAAGCCACAATGGACACACGCATCCAACTCCTCGCGGGTGGGATGGACATCGGTCACCCACCCGGTCATGATCGCACTCCCGGTGCGGTCATGGCGGGAGCGGGGTGGGCGGGTGGATACGTCACGGTCATCAGATACCCCCGGGAAGACGACCGGGTTCGATGATCCGGTGGGGGTCGAACTCGGCGATAATGCGCCGTTGTAGGTCAAGCGTCGGTGGTGGCGTCCCCCATGGATCGACCTCGTGGCCACCCTCCACCAAGATGGCACCGCCGAGCGCCTCGACATCGGCACGCAGGGCGAGGACGTCGGTGGCGGTCTCCACGGTGGTCTCCACGATGCCAACCTCGATCTGGGAGATGTAGTCCCCGTTCAATCGGGACACGACCGTCGGAAGATGCGATGGCGGCACCCTGACCTCGACCCGCACCCCATGGCGTGGTCGGGTGGGCCAGTCCAACCCTTCGACGACCTCGCCCCCGAGTTGGGACACCTCGGCATCGACGGCGCGACCCGTCCCCCCGAGCATCACCCGATGGGCACCACTGACATCGAGGAACGCCATCGGACGGTGCACCTCCGACCGGACCCGCTCCGGGTCGTCCACGGTCACCGTCACCGTCCGCTCCGGAACCGGCCACAGCTTGAAACACACCGACTCGATCACGCCGAGAGAGCCGAACGAGCCCGTATAAAGCCGCGGGAGGTCGTAGCCGGTGACGTTCTTGACCACCCGGCCACCCGACCGGATGGCACGACCGTCACCGGTGACCGCGGTCACCTCGAGGACCCGATCGCGGGTCGGACCAAAACGCGCCCGTCGATAACCGCTCGCACCGGAGGCGATCACACCACCCACGGTGGCGTCATGATCGGTCTCGGGAAGTACCGCCGTCTTGCCACCGGCCGCCAGCTCCGACTCCAGATCGCCGATCCGGGTCCCGGCGCCGACGACCACCGTGAGATCGTCGGGCTCGAACACCCTCACCCCCGCCAGTCCCGAGGTGTCCACCACGGCATCGGTGGCGACGGGATACCCCATCCATCGGTGGGTGCCCCCACCCATCACCGCAAGTGATCGTTCCCGATCGGAGTGATCCCGGAGAACGAGTGCGAGATCGTCGATGCTCTCGGGGCGATGCACCTGTGTGGAGACCGTCATATCCAGGTCCCCTCGGGAAGGGGACTTCCGCCATAATCGAAGCAACGCGAGCCGGCGGGAAGGATCTTGCGCGGATTGAGGACTCGGTCAGGATCGAACACGTGCTTCAGCCGCGCCTGGGCATCGAGATCCAGCTCGGTGAACACGGTTCCCATCAGATCCCGCTTCTCGGCGCCGATCCCGTGTTCCCCCGAGAGCACCCCGCCCCGGGCGACACAGGCGGCGACCATCTCGTCGGCGGCGGCGTGCACCTTGTCGGCCATCCCCGGTTCGGTCGCATCGAATGCGATCAGAGGGTGGAGGTTCCCATCACCGGCGTGGAACACGTTCATCATGGTTAGGTCGGCGTCATCGGCGATCCGATACATCTCGGAGATGGTCTCCACCAATCTCGTGCGGGGTACAACCGTGTCGTGCAGGTAGTAGTTGGGTGCGGTTTGGGCGATCGCCCCGAACGCCGACTTCCTCCCCTTCCAGATCAGCGCCCGTTCGGCCTCGTCCCGGGCCACCCGCACCTCGGTGGCACCCTCCTGCTCGGCCACCTCCCGTATGACATCCACCTCGGCGTCGGCGGCTTCCGGGGCGCAGTGGACCTCGGCGATCAGGGCCGCTGCCGACTCGGTGGGGAAACCGGCGTGGAGCCAGTTCTCCACCGCGACCAGCATCCCCTGATCCATCATCTCGAGTGCGGCCGGAACCACCCCGGCGGCGATGATCCCCGAGACGGCGGCGGCGGCACCCTCCACGGTGGGGAACGCACAGAGCATGGTGCGGACTTCAGGAGGGTCGGGTGTCAGCTTCACCAGGGCGCGGATGACGATACCCAGGGTGCCCTCCGATCCCACAACCACCCCACGGAGATCGAGACCGATGGGGTCCGGTGCCGCACCACCCAGAATCACCACCTCGCCATCGGCCATGACCATCTCGATGGCGAGAATGTGATTGACGGTGCTCCCCTCGCTGAGACAGTGTGGTCCGCCCGAGTTGTTGGCGATGTTCCCCCCGATCGTGCACGCCTGTTGGGACGACGGATCGGGGGCGAAATGAAGATCGAAGGGTGCCGTCGCCCGGGAGAGGTCGAGGTTGATGACCCCGGGACCGACCCACGCCGTCCGGTTGACAGGATCGATGTCGGAGATGGTGTTCATCCGGGTGAGGGTGAGGACGATGCCCCCCTCCGTGGGTACCGCACCGGCGGCGAGCCCGGTCCCGGCACCCCGGGCCACGAGTGGAACCCCGTGTCGGGCGGCGAGCCGCACCACATCGCACACCTCCTCGGTGGTCTCGGCGAACACCACCACGGTGGCCTCCCCGGTCCGCAAGCCGGCGTCGGCGCTGTGGAGGTGCAGATCGAAAGGCCGATCGGTGACCCTCTCGGGATCGGTGACCGCAACCAGCTCGTCGAATAGTGTCATCACCCTCGATCCTACGTAAGAGCGAGAAGTATCACACCCATGATGGGTGGGGACACCGGGGCGGGCCATTGTTACGATCCGGGGCAGTGTTCTCCCCGCCGGTTCCGCCATGAACGCCATGTTCACCCGTTTGATCGACGACGCCGCCCTCTTCCCCCCTGCCGAAGAGCCCATGCACATCGCCGTGAGTGGCCACCACGACCGGTCGATGGGCCGCCATGGCTGGGTACTGGGTCGTTTTCTCTGCACGGGTTCGAGGCTCGCCGAACTCCAACAGAGCCTCGACACCGACGAGCGCATGGAGCTGGGGCTGATCCTGGCCGACCGGGCCGATGCCATGATCGCCATGGAGGTGGCCGACGACGACCTCCATTTCGACCTCACCGCCGTTGAGCTCGGCCCTCGATTCGGTGATCCCACCCACCTCACCGAGACCGTCACCATCCCTGTGTATTGCGAGGTTGATCGGGACTCCGGCCTTGACGACCAGCTCGATCGTATCGCTGCTGCCCGGGCGGAGGCCAAGCTACGCACCGGTGGTGTCGTCGCCGAGGCGTTTCCCCCCGTCGACGAGGTAGCCGCCTTCATCACGGCTTGTGTGCAACGGGGCATCGGATTCAAGTGCACCGCAGGTCTTCACAACGCGATCGCCCACCGCGACCCCGACACCGGATTCGACCATTTCGGGTTCCTCAACATCATCCTCGCCACCCACGCCGCCCATACCGACACCGAGGTCGCCGACGCCCTCCGGATGCGCGATCCCGCTCGGGTCAAGAAGGAGATCGTGGCTATCTCCGAGACCGACACCGATCTGGTGCGTGAGAGCTTCCACGGCTTCGGCAGTTGCAGTTTCTCCGACCCACTCGACGATCTGATCGGTCTCGGGCTGGTAGCGGAGGATAGAGGACCATGACGAAATCATGGGTGCCGGGGAGCAACGGCTCGGGTTTCGGTATCGACCATCTCCCCTATGGGGTCGTCGGACCGGACCGTCATATCGGTGTGGCCATCGGCGACCACATAGTCGATCTGGCGGCCGCGTCCGTTGACCGGCTAGTCGACGATCCCGACGGGGCCTTGACCGACCCCACCCTCGACAGGTTCATGGCCGAGGGCCCGGATCGGTGGCAATCGACACGGGAACAGATCACCACCCTGCTCTCAGACGAGAACCACAAGGACTCGGTGGTCCTCGTCGACCGTGGGTCAGCCGGTCTTCATCTCCCCTGGACCGTGGCCGACTACGTGGACTTCTATTCCTCGCTCGACCACGCCACCAATCTCGGTCGCATGTTCCGACCCGACTCCGAGCCACTGCTCCCCAACTGGAGACACCTCCCCGTTGCCTATCACGGCCGGGCGGGGACGGTGTACGTCTCGGGTACCGATGTGATACGACCGGCGGGCCAGAAACGACCCCAGGCGCCGGATCAACCCCCGGTGTTCGGGGCCAGCAGCCGACTGGACATCGAGGCCGAGGTCGGCTTTGTGGTGGGTGTGGGGACCGAGCCCGGCGAGAGCGTGTCACCGGCCGACCTCGCCGATCATGTCTTTGGGGTGTCTCTGGTCAATGACTGGAGTGCCCGCGACATCCAGGCATGGGAGTACGTCCCCCTCGGACCCTTCCTGGGAAAGTCGTTCGCCACCTCGGTGGCGGGTTGGATCACCCCCCTCGACGCCCTCCGTGCAGCCCGGACCGAGCCCCCCACCCAGGATCCCCCACCCCTCGACTATCTCAATGACAAGGACCCGTGGGGTCTCGATCTCGCCATCGAGGTCCATCTCAACGGCACCCTGATCTCCCAACCTCAGTTCGGGGACAACTATTGGACGCCGGGTCAACAACTCGCCCATATGACCATCAACGGGGCGCGGCTTCGCACAGGCGACCTCTACGCGTCGGGAACCGTGAGCGGACCCGAGGAGCACCAACGGGGCTCCCTCATCGAGTTGACCTGGAACGGGGAGAACCCGATCACACTCGACGACGGCACGGAACGCACCTTTCTCGAGGACGGCGACCAGGTCGTCATCTCGGCAACGGCCCCCGCCGTCGACGGCGGCCGCATAACCCTCGGTCCCGTCGTCGGCCGCATTCTCGGCTGACCGTCCTCCCCACCACCCCGTTCTGGCGCGCAATTCCGGGGGCTTATGCCGCATGAATCTCGCGCCAGAACGGGTTGTCGCCCGCACTCGAAAGATCGGCGGACCGAGCCGTGATACCCTCCAATGACACGCACGGAGGAGGGGCGCCGATAAAGATGACGGAACCATTGTCCGAGTTGGTCGTCCGAGCCGCCGACGGTGACCAGATGGCATGGAACGAGATCGTGGATCGCCACGCCGGAATGGTCTGGTCGGTCGCCCGGGGGGCCGGTCTCGACCGGGCATCGGCCGCCGATGTCTGCCAGACGACCTGGCTCCGCCTCGTGGAGCACATCGACGAGATCAGGGAGGCGGAGGCCGTATCCGGATGGTTGGCCACCGTCGCCCGCAGGGAGTCATGGAGGGTGGCACGACGACGCAACCGCTTGGTGCTCGACGAGACCACCGAGAGGATGCCCGACGAGGACCCCGGTCCCGACGAGTTGGTCCGTCTCACCGACCGACGCGACCGCATCCTCTGGGAATGCCTCGACGAACTGCGGGACCGATGCCGCACTCTCCTTCGCATGCTCGCCAGCGACCCCCCGGCCCCCTACACCGCCATCGGCGAGGCCCTCGAGATGCCGGTCGGGAGTATCGGACCCACCAGACAACGCTGCTTGGCCCAGCTAAGGGAACTCGCGGAAAAAAGAGGTATCACGACCGCGGACTTGGACTCTTGAACATGAAGGTTCCACTAGGAAAGCGTGACGATGCCACCTGACGATCGGCGGAGACCCTCAGAGGAGCTACTCCTTGATCGTCTCAGGAGGATTTCCGGTAGTGCGGACCCGGTGCCCCCAGAGGTCACGGCACTTGCCCAGGGAGCGTTCATTCATCGCAGCGCCGACACCCAGATGGCACGCCTGCTCGAAGAGGAGTCGATCGGCATTCGGGGAGGCGAGGCGCTGCTGCTCACGTTCACCGGTGAAGGTGTGTCCCTCAATCTCGCCGATGACGAGGGATCCCTGATCGGACATGTCAGCCCACCTCATGCCCGAGTAGAGTTGGAATCGCCAGCAAGCAGCAACACCGGGATCGACGTCGATGAGGTTGGACGGTTCACTCTCGACGATGTGACAGGGCCGATCCGATTCCACATCCATCTCGAGAAGCAGGACGTGGTGACATTCTGGGTGACCATCTGAGCGGACAACCCGACCTGCTAACCCGGGCAAAGGCCCTGGTCGAGGCGGCCGGGGAGGATCCGACCAGGGTGGTCGCCGACGCCACCACCCTGGAAGCGGCCGCGGTCGCCGCCGGAGACGAGAGGGCCAAGGTGAAGGCGATGTGGGCCCGCGGTCACGCCCTCCGCGAACTGGGACAGATGTCCGAGTCCGCAAAGGTGCTGGGCGCCGCCATCGAGAAGACCACGGGGGACCTCGCCGAGCGCATCCGAACCAGCCTCGCCCTCACCACCTTTCTCTCGGGGGATACCGACGCCGCCCTTGATCAGTTGGAGCAGGCCACAGAGGCGTTGGAAGACCCCGCCCACCGGGCGAGAGCCGAGGCCCAAAAGGGTTTGATCCTGGCCCGGATAGGCCGACTCGAGGAAGCCCTCGCCATCCTCGACGACGTCGATGAGGCCGCATGCGACCTGACCACCCGAGCACAGGTGCTGGGCAATCGGGGAATCACAGCCGCACTTCTGGGACGGATCGCTCCCGCCGAGAGCGATCTGGAGCGAGCCCGCGAGATCGCTAGAGAGTTGGGTCAGGTGGTCAACGAGGCACGGGCCCGACACAACCTGGCGTTTGTGTCCTCCCTCAAGGGGGATCTGGTCCGGGCCATCGCCGAGTACCGCGATGTCGCCGAGCTCGTTGTCGAGGCCGGATACTCCGCAGCCGAGGTCGAGTCCGATCTGGCGGAGGTTCTCCTCGGTCTCGGCCTCGTTGGCGAGGCCGCCGAGACCGCACAACGCGCCGCCCTGCGCTTCACCCAAGATGGAAGAGTCGCCGACGCCGCCGAGGCCAACCTCCTCCTGGCACGTGCCCTGTTCGCGGGTATGAGGCTCTCCGACGCCGCCACCACCGCCGAGTCCGTGTCCTCGGAGTTCGCCAGCCAGGCCCGACCGGGTTGGAAGCAGGCCGCCGACGCCGTTAGCTCCTGGTGCCGCTGGGCGGGCGATGACGCCGAGATCACCGACGACGACATCGAAGACGCCATCGAGTTGGCCGGTGAACTCCATTCCGCAGGCTGGGTCCAATCCTCATATCGAACTCTCCTGATGGTGGGACGGGCCGCATTGAAGCGGGAGAACCGGCAAGGGGCCGGGCGCGTTCTCGAAGCAGCCACTCCCCCCGGGGACGACCAGCCCCCCAGCGTCGAGACGATGTGGCACCACATCGATGGGCTCCGACACGAGCTTGCCGGTGACATCCACGGCGCCCACTCACGGTACGACGCCGGCATCGCCGTCGTCGACCGGTTCCGCACCACTCTGGGGGCAACCGAGCTTCGCAGTCTGGCGGCGTCCCTCAGCCAGGACCTGGCCGAGGACGGACTCCGACTGGCACTCACCCGCGACGACCCCGATCTTGCCATGGAGTGGATAGAACGGGATCGGGCCGCCTCGATGTGGCACCCACCGGTCATCCCACCGGAGGACAGCCGGGTGGTGGAGCTTCTCGTCCAACTGCGAAAGGTCGCCGCCGAGTTGACCGGCGCCCGTCTCGATGGTCAACCGGTCGACGAGCTGGTGCAACGTCGGCGTCAACTCGAGGACGCCGCCGCCGAGGCGATGTGGGGCCTTGATGGCGAGACATCGGGAATGGTTCCACCACGTCTCGACCCGGATGCGGTCGGGAGACGACTCGACGGTCGCTCCATCGCCATTTTCGGGTCATGCTCGGGTCGTTTTGTCTCCGTTGCCCAGGTCGGGGATGAGCGGACGATCACCGATCACGGCCCCCTCGATCCGATCCGGTCCGAGATCAGACACGTGTCCATGACCCTGCGTCGGCTGGCCGCGCAGGGATTAACACCGAGCGCGATCCGCGACCTCCGGGGCGCCCTCGACTTCGGGCTTGAGCGTCTCGACGGCCTCCTCGCGGGTCCGCTCCCTGCCCTCATCGGTGGCGGGGGCATCGTGGTCGTGCCGACAGGCCCTCTCCACCGTCTCCCCGTGTCCCTGCTTCCGTCGTGGCGGGGATGGCCGATAACCATCGCTCCCTCCGTCGGCATATGGGCGCGGAGGAAACCACCGTCCCACCCCAGAGGAAGGGCGGTTTTCGTGGCTGGACCCGGTCTCACCCACGCCGAAACGGAAGTGGCGGATCTCGCCGCACAGGCCCGGAAGTGGGGGGATCGTGACGTCGTGGAGTTGGTCGGCGACGCCGCCACCGTCGATTCGGTCCGGGGGATGATGGACGGAGCAGATCTCATCCACATCGCCGCCCACGGGCGATTCCGTGAGGAGCATCCGTCTTTCTCGTCGGTGGAACTCGCCGATGGCGGGCTGACGCTCCATGATCTCGCCTATCTCGGGGCCGCACCCCGTCATGTGGTCCTCTCGGCGTGCGACGCCGGCATCCACGCGGTCACGGGCAGGGACCTCACCGGGTTGGGTGCGACGTTCCTCGGGGCGGGCACGGAGAGCCTGGTGGCATCCCTGGCCCCCCTGCCCGATGATCTCGCCCGAGAGGCGATGATCGCATATCACGTCGCCGCTGGGAACGGACTACCCCAGGCCGAGGCACTCGCCGAGGCCATAACCGCGGTCAGGGAATCGCACCCTCTCGGGTTCCTCGCCTCTTCGCTGACCCTGATGGGGAGTGTGTAAGTCGGGACTCACCCCCTGGCCCGATATTCGGCAAAGAGAGACCCGACCACCACGTATCACCAGACGGACCGGTGACTCCTCGTACCTTGCGACCGACCAGGTCGACCGGGAGGGTCGGAGTTCACTGGGGAACGGGATCCGACCTTCCCACCCCCCACCCCCCGCCACCCGGAGTGAGCACACGCAGTCGATCGCCTGGTGCGACCTCGAAGGTGGTTTTGGCGGGAAGACGCTCCCGCGAGCCGTCCGCCCTCACCAGCCAATCCTCACCGGTGGCCCCGGGTTGGCCCCCGGCCAGCCCGTATGGGCGATGCCGACGTCGTTCCCCGAGCAGGGAGACGGTGGCGGCCTCGTCGAAGACGATCTCGCGGACGATTCCTTCTCCACCGCGATGTTTGCCCTCTCCACCCGAACCGCGACGCAGGGTGGTTGCCGCTATCCGGAAGGGGTAGTGCTGCTCCAGGGACTCCCGCGGTGTGTTGCGGGTATTCGTCATCCCGGTGTGGATGCCGGACTGACCCGGACCGAACGGACTCCCACCCTGACCCCCGGCGACCGTCTCGTAGTAGGCAAAGCCGTCGTTGCCGACCAGCACGTTGTTCATCGTTCCCTGGGATGCCGCCGGCACCCGGTCGCCACAGGGGACGGATAGGGCCCCGAGCAGGGTATCGGCGATGCGTTGTGATGTCTCCACATTGCCGGCGGCCACCGCCGCCGGTGGCTGGGCGGAGACGATGCTGCCGGGTCGGGTTCTCAGCTCGACCATCCGGTAGCAGCCGCCGTTGGCGGGGATCGTGGGGTCGGTGGCCACCCTGATGGCGTAATAGAGGGCGGAGCGGGTGACGGCGGCGACGGCATTGAAGTTGGCCGGGATCTGGTTGTCGCTTTCGGTGAAGTCGGCGATTAGATCACCGGCCTCGATGGTCACCGCGACCCGGATGGCCACGTCCCGATCACCCCATTCCATACAGTCCTCGAAACGGTAGGTGCCGTCCTCCAGCCTTTCGAGGGCGGTCCTCATTCGGCGCTCCCCGTAGTCGAGGAGAGCCGACATCACCTCCCGGCTTCTCTCCTTGCCCTCGTCACCGACCAGGGCTTCCATGCGCCGTCGACCAACGGCATTGGCGCCAACCTGGGCGGAGAGGTCACCCCGCCGCTCGGCCGGGGTGCGGGTAGCGGCAAGGAGCGGGCCGAGGAACTCCCCGACCCACTCCCCGTCGACGGCGCAAACCATCGGGGAGACGATGTGGCCCTCCTGGTCGAGACGGGTGGCGTCCGCCGGCATCGAACCCGGCGCCTCCCCGCCGACATCGGCATGATGGGCGCGGTTGGCGATCCAGCCGACATGATCCGAGTCGACGAAGACCGGGGCCACCACCGTCAGGTCATTGAGATGGGTGCCACCGGCGAAGGGGTCGTTGACCGCATACTGGTGACCGGGCCGGGGCTCGAACCGTTCCAGCACTGCTGCCACCGACTCCGGCATCGATCCCAGGTGGACCGGAATGTGCTCGGCCTGGGCCACCATCTCACCCGAGGCGTCGAACACCGCCGAGGAGCAGTCGGCACGCTCCTTGATGTTCGGTGAGAATGCGGTCCTCCGGAGGACCAGCCCCATTTCGTCGGCAACGGCGGCGAAGCGGTTCCGAGCGAGTTCCAGGGTGACCGGGTCGACGCTCACGTTGTGCCCGATGACATGGCGATGGTGCCGTCAGGCAGAACCTCGAGCTGATGGTGGGGTGGCACCAGGGTCGTCCCGATGTCCTCGACGATGACGGCCGTCCCCGTGGTGGTAAAGCCGGGGGCCAAGGCGCCCCGGTCGTAGAGCGGAACCATCTCGATCCCCGACTCCAACTCGAGAGGGGTCATCGACTCGGGAGCCGACGTGACGGGGGGTGGCGCCACATCAGCCCAGGTGAGTGCGGGTTGGTCCACGACCTCCACCCGAAGGGTCACGATCTCGACCGGATCGTCGGGTCGGCAGAACCCGTTACGACGCTCGTGCTCGATATGAAACCTCTCGACCAGCCCTGGGCCCGTCTCGATGGTCAGCTCGTGGGCCTGGCCCCGGTAACGGACATCGACCAGGGTCCGAACCGTGCCTCCCCGCCCGCCATGGGTAGCGGCGAAGCGCCTCCGGGCGGCAGCGACGAGATCGGCCATCGCCGGGGCTATCAGACCGGGGTCCTCGAGATGGATGCTGCGCGACACGTCGAGGCGGGGTGGGCTCATCACGAGTCCGAGGGCGGAGAACACCCCGGCGTGGGGTGGGACGACGATCTTGGACATCCCCAGTCCGCGAGCGAGGCTGCCGGCGTGGAGACCGCCGGCCCCACCGAACGCGACCAGAACGGCGCCGGCGGGATCGATCCCCTGTTCGATGCTGACGGCCCGGATGGCCCGCTCCATGTGGGAGTCGACCACGGCGATGATCCCCCGGGCGGTGGCCATCGTATCCAGACCGAGACGTTGACCCAGGTCGGTGAGGGCGCCATGAGCGGCTCCGATGTCGAGGCCCAACTCCCCACCGAGACGGACATCGGCGGGGATACGGCCCAGGACCAAGTTGGCGTCGGTGACGGTGGGATCGGTCCCACCGCCTCCGTAGCAAACCGGGCCCGGGACCGATCCGGCACTGTGCGGGCCGACACGGAGGGACCCTCCCCCATCGATCCAGGCGATGCTGCCGCCACCCGCCCCCACCGTGTGGACCGCCACCGAGGGCATGCGGACGCTGTACCCCTCGATGAACCGTTGGTAGACCAGCTCGGGGCGACCATCGTCGATACGGCAGACATCGGTCGAGGTCCCACCCATGTCGAATGTGATCATCGTGGGGAACCCGTGCGCCCCACCCAAAGCCGCGGCGGCCATCACTCCCCCGGCCGGACCGGAGAGGAGCAGCGACACGGCCAGTGACGACGCCTCGTCGACGCCGATGAGACCACCGGAGGAGCGCATCACGGTCAGCCTTTCGGCGATCCCACCCGCCCGCTCCCCGAGACGGCTCAAATAACTCGACACGACTTCTTCCAGGTAGGCGTTCATGACCGTGGTCGATGTCCGCTCGAACTCACGGAACTCGGGCGCCACCACCGATGACAGTGATACCGCCCGGTCGCGCAGGGCCGATGCGATGGCTCGCTCGGCGCCCGGATCGACATAGGAGTAGGCGAGACAGACCGCAACCGACGCCGGATCCATCTCCCTCACCCGTGCCGCAACAACGTCGACATCACCATCGAATCCGATCCGGTCCTGGCGCGTCACCAGCGGTGCGGGTCGGGTCACGGCCGGATCGTAGAGGGAGGGGCGGTCCTGACGGCCGATCTCGATGACATCCTCGAACCCGGCATCGGTGATGAGAGCCGTCCTCACACCGGAGCGTTCCAGCACGGCGTTGGTTGCAATGGTCGTCCCGTGGACGAGGGCAACGGCCGGTGTGCCGTCAACCATCGTGTGGCCTCCGGTGACAACGCCATCGCTCTGATCGGGTGTGGTGGGCACCTTGGCGGTGAGGATCCCCTCGGGGGAGGAGAGCACGAGGTCGGTAAAGGTGCCACCGACGTCCACCCCAAGCCGTCGTTCGGTGGTCACAACGGAGCGCAAGGAGGCTGTGGAATGATGCCGTTGTGCGGATCGGCGGCCAGACGCGTCGCTCGACAGGACGCACGACGAAGACGCACCCGGTGCGGTGCTTCGAGGAGGAGGACGCCGCGAGCGGCGATGGCTGGGCGTCGGGACGTGCGACATGTATTGTTCAACGGCCTCCTAATGTCGGCAACGATGAGTATCGAACCCGAAGCGACACCCAATCCGAACGCACTCAAGTTCACTGTCGGCAAGCCCGTGGGCGGCCCGGTGACGTATCTACCCGGTGGGGAGTACGACGAGCCGATGGCCAACGAACTCCTTGCTCTCGATGGTGTGGCCAGCGTGTTCGCCACGGCCGACTTCGTGACCCTCACCAAGACCGACGAGGCCGAATGGGCAGACATCTCATCGTCCGTCGTGAGCATCCTCGAATCCCACTTCAGCTGATCTTTCTGCGGCCGGCATCGTGAAATGTGCCGGGGACTGATCGGGGGTGGAACACAAGGCGGAGGCGATCGAACGTCTCTAGATCGGGATGGCGACGCCATGACATACCGGAAGAATAGGGCCCGATAGGTGGATCAGCCCCGGGGCGGGTCTGCCGGGGCGCCCTCGTCGTCGACCCACACGGCTACGGGCAGACCCCGCACGGCCAGTTCTACCCTCCACCGGTCGCCGACCCGACCGCCCCCTATCACCTCTTCCCCGACGCGCTCGGCGACGGCCGCCCCGACCTCGGGCGGGAGTGGCTGTGTCGGCTCGGGGTGGTCGACGAGGGCCAGGTCTACCTTCCTTATCTCGTTGGGGAGGTCGGCGACCTCCCAGTCGTCGGAGGTCGCCGACAGCGGCACAGTCACCGACTGAACCCCGTGACGCTCGTATGCTCCCTGGTCATTCTCCACCAGGGTCTGGACGAGTACCTCCACCTCGACCCGGCCGTCGGCGCTGTGGGTCACCGACCTGGTGGCAGCCCATTCGACATACTGGGATCTCGCCCTCTCCGGTAGCCCCAACAAGACGGGATCGGTGAAGTAGCTGCGGACATACCACTCGGCGGCGACCATGATCGAGCGATCCGTGGGTGCCGCAATGAGATCGTCGTACCCGGGTGCGGAGGTCACCGTTGGTGCCGGGGAGGAGGGAACAGCGGTCGAGGGACCGACACCCGCCGTCTCGACCGGTGTGGTGACGGCAACCCCGCCATCGGCCCGCCCTACCGGGCTCGTCGGCGCCGGGGACGCGGAACTCCGGGCAAACCACCACCCGAGTACCCCCAACAGCACCACCCCTATGACGACCAGCACCAGTTGTTGTGGGCTTATGCCTGCGATACCGCTTCGTTCGGTGAACCTTTCCCAGGGAATGTCCTCGAAGACCTCGGGCCGGGCGGCGTCGCCACCGGTTTCCGATTGTCCGATCGCGTCCCTTTGTTCGGCCATGTCGACCAACGTATGGGGACTCGAGTCGCGGTTCAAGGGGTTCGTGGTGCTCGAACCGCGGTACCCGTTCCGGGTTTGACTATCGTGTCGATAGACATGACCTCACCGAATCCCGATCCCAAACCAGGCCGTTGGATCCTCCCCCTCGTCGTATTGGGCATGGTGATCTTCACCTATCTGTTCATCAGAAGCCTCGGGGAAGAGGAGGTGGTGGCCACCCCCGGCACCGGGGGGCCGGCCACGACCCAACAGCAAGACGGGACAACGACACCGACGGCGACGACCCTCGCACCCGGGGTGCAGACCTATTTCGACGATCTCCAAACGGCATCGACATCCCTGACCGATGTACAGACCCAGCTCGCCGCAGCCAACGGCGGCTTCGACAACGACGAGATCAACTACTCCGAGACCGAGGCGGCGTTCGTGGAGCTGGTCGACCAGGCCAACCAACTCGCCACTCAGATCTCGGAGATCGAGCCTCCCGGAAATCTCTCCGCCAACCACAGTGCCATCGAATCCCAGGCGACCGAGGCGGCGGCGGCCCTCCAGTCGGCCATCGAAGGGCTGAGGTCGAGTGACGACGGCAGCATGCGACGCACTGCGGTTGAGGGCTTCGACACCGCTGTGGCCGGCTTCACCCAGGAGGTCAACAACGCCCGCCGATCGGTCGGCGCCCCCCCGGTGACGGGCGGAGGTCAGAACGGTGGCGGAACCACAACGGCGCCGGCGGATACCACGACGACGACAGAAGGCTGACACCGCGGTGGATCTCCGCCCCGTGGCACTGGAAGAACTATCCGAGTTCGCCGCCGTCCTGTCCAATGCCTTTGGTCAT
Source organism: Acidimicrobiia bacterium (assembly GCA_009377435.1). Taxonomy (GTDB): domain Bacteria; phylum Actinomycetota; class Acidimicrobiia; order Spongiisociales; family ZC4RG35; genus WHTL01. The sequence goes on along the minus strand of WHUC01000022.1, from coordinate 1,011 downwards.
GACCACCGGCCCGATGACACCTTCGAGGACCGCTTCGTCGCCAAATTGCCCCTCGATCGGACCCGGGCAGCATTCTCGGATGGCCGTCTCGTGGCCACATCGGGCACGTTTCCTCTGAGACTCAACGTTCCCGGCGGTTCGGTCCCGTGTGCGGGGACCACCATGGTTTCGGTACTCCCCACCCATCGTCGCCGGGGGGTCCTCACCTCGATGATCACGGCCCTCCACGATGACGCCAGGGAACGGGAGGAGCCCATCGCCGCCCTGTGGGCGTCGGAGAGCGGCATCTACGGGCGGTTCGGATACGGGTCGGCGGCCGACATGGTGGGCGTGTCGGTGCCCGGCCATCGGGTGCAGGTCGAGGGGTCGGTCGATGCCGAACCCGTGGTCTTCATCGACCCGGCCGAAGCAACGGCTGTGTTCGCCGGTCTCGAGACCGGGGATCGACCCGGGTGGTTCCACCGCAGCGCTACCTGGTTGACCGGGACGACTCTCCGTGACCCCGCCGACCAACCTGGCGGCGCCACCGCCTACAGGACCGCCATCACCGGCTCTCCCAACGATCCCACCGGGTTGGTCCGGTACCGCACCAAGGGCGGGGACGACGGTTTTCACCCCGGGGTCGAGGTGGAGGTCTCCGAGCTATGGGGCACGACACCTGGCGCCTGGGCGGGTCTGTGGAGTTTCATCCTCGGGATCGACCTGGTGACGTCGATCACAGCTCCGATGCGGCCCGTCGATGATCCCCTCTTCACCATCGCAACCGAACCCCGTCGTATCGAGACCCGCTTGGTGGACAACGTATGGGTGGCACTTCTCGATGTCGGCTCGGCCTTGACGAGCCGCCGCTACATGACCCCGTTCGCGGCGACCATCGAGGTCCACGACGGCGAGAAGAACGAGACGTGGCGGATGGAGGTCGACAAGGACGGTGCAACCTGCGAGCCAACCACGGCACATGCCGACATGACGTTGCCCCGCCGCTACCTCGGAGAGGCGTACCTGGGCCGA
>WHUC01000192.1 GCA_009377435.1 Acidimicrobiia bacterium | reverse complement strand
GAGAAAGGAATCGGCCGAGGCGTCGGGCACCCACTCGCAGTATTCCATGTCCGGGTTGAGGTTGGGCTCCCGTCGCAGCATCTCGGGGATGGGGACCTCGTGGTGCTCGATGCCGGCCCGATCACACCCGGCGATGAACCCGGCGACATAGTCGGGGTCGTCACCGGGGGTGAGGGTGAAGAACCCACCGGTGTCCTCGATGCAATGCGGCATGATCTTGCGGAGGACCATGTTCTCCTCGATGCACTCCACCGCGGCCGCGGGGTCCTTGACCACATAGCGCCCTCCGGAGTGGAGCAGACCGTGATATCTCCCCGTCGTGCCGTGGGTGAGGTCGCGCTTTTCGACGAGCAGGCAGTCGAACCCCCGCATGGCGAGATCGCGCAGGACGCCGGCGCCGGTGGCGCCACCGCCGATGACGAGGACTTCGGTTTCGATCCGGTTCACCCGGTCGAGCCTACATGCTGACGGCGTCGAGCCTACGCCGACAGACCACTAGGAGGCTGGTGTGGAATGCCGTTGTGCAGATTGGCGGCCAGACGCGTCGCTCGCCAGGACGCACGACGAAGGCGCACCCGGTGCGGTGCTTCGAGGAGGAGGACGCCGCGAGCGGCGATGGCTGGTCGTCAAGATGTGGGACATGTGTTTCACACCGGCCTCCTAGACCGCTGAGCGGCTCATCCACACCGTGGTGTCGGCGGGGATATCAGCGGAAACCTCACCGCTGGCGATCAGGACCTCGATTTCGTCGGGCAACGGAACGGGGTCATCACCGGTGTTTGCGATGACCGTGGTGTCGCCGTTGCGGAACGCGAGAACGCCGTCACGCATCTCCAGCCATTCCAGGGCGCCGTTGCCAAGATCGAGCTCCCGACGGATGGCAAGGGCGCTCCGGTACATGTTGAGGGTGGAGTCGGCGCGCTCTTTCTGCACATCGGCGGCGTGCGCGGCGAAGCTCGCCGGCTGTGGCAACCAGGTCCGACCGGTGGGTCCGAACCCGAAGCCGGGTTGGTCTGCCTCCCACGGGAGCGGCACCCGGCATCCGTCACGCCCCAGTTCCTCTCCGCCGGTGCGGTGGAAGGTGGGATCCTGACGCACGTCGGCGGGGAGCATGGTGTGCTCGGGGAGTCCCAATTCCTCACCCTGGTACAGATACGCCGAGCCGGGGAGGCCAAGCATGAGCAAGGTTGCTGCCCTCGCCCTGCGCAGTCCGACGTTCGCATCGGGCTGGGGATGGTCGGGTCCCAGACCATTGCGGCGTTCCTGTCCGGGGGGAAGGGCAAGCCTGGTGGCATGACGGATCACGTCGTGGTTGCTCAACACCCATGTCATAGGGGCACCCACGGCGAGGGTGGCGTCCATGGTGTCGTAGATGACCTCACGGAGAACCTTGGCGTCCCACCGTGCCGACAGGAACTGGAAATTGAATGTTTGGTGAAACTCGTCGGGACGGACATAGAGGGCGACCCTCGCCGGGTCGAGCACCCATGCCTCGGCAACCATCATCCGGTCACCGTCATAGGAGCCGAGCACGTGGTGCCAGGTCCTATAGATCTCGTGGACACCGTCCTGGTCCCACATCGGGCGTTTCGTTTCGGCGTCGACATTGGCACCGAGCATCGACGAGGCGTGGTCGTCGGATCCCGTCAGATCCTTGACCAGCCCATGGGCGACATCGACACGGAACCCGTCCACACCGCGGCGCAGCCAGAATCCCAGGATGCGACGGAACTCGGCGCGGACCTCCTCGTTGATCCAGTCGAGGTCGGGCTGGGTGGCGTCGAACAGATGGAGGAACCACTGGTCATCGTCAGCGCCGAAATCCGACATCCGGCTCCATGCCGGTCCACCAAAGACGCTCTTCCAGTCGTTGACCGGCTCGTCCCGGACGATGTACCGGGCCCGTTCGGGACTCCCCGGCCCCGCCTCAACCGCCTCACGAAACCAGGGGTGTTCTGACGAGGTGTGGTTGGGCACGATATCGACGATGACCCTCAGGCCCGATGCGTGGGCCCTCTCCACCAGGGTGTCGAACTGCCCGAGTGTGCCGAACCGGGGGTCGACGTCGCAGTAATCGGCGACGTCGTAGCCGGCGTCGTTCTGAGGTGACGGGTAGAACGGGGATAGCCAGATGGCATCGACACCGAGAGCGACGAGATGGTCGAGATGCTCGATGACCCCACCCAGATCGCCCATCCCGTCCCCGTCCGAGTCGGCAAACGAACGTGGGTAGATCTGATAGATGACGGCCGACCGCCACCATTCAGGAGTTGACATATCGTTCACCCCGGTCTCCTCGGTGCTCCCCACCGTAAGTACGGTCGCATGTTTCGGCGAGCCAGGGGCGTCGCTCGCCAGGACGCAGGACGAAGACGCACCCGGTGCGGTGCTTCAAGGACGAGGACGCCGCGAGCGGCGTCACTGGCCGTTGAAACGTCAGCGTAATTGCGGTGGGGTGCACTTAGGTCGGGCCGTCAGACAGGGAACAACCTCTCGATGCGGTCGACGGTCTCCTCGTCGAGTTCGGCGAGGACCTCGAGAGCCCCAAGGTTCGACTCGAGTTGGGACATTCTCGACGCGCCCGTTATCACCGTCGACACGTTCTCGTTGCGGGCGGTCCAGGCCAGGGCGAGTTGGGCCGGGTGGCATCCGACCTCCTCGGCGATGGCGACAAAGCGCCCCACCCGGTCCATCGTGTCCGGATCCCCCAGATACCGATCGAGGAATGGCGTGGACTCGGCCCTGCTTCCCGCCGGGACGCCGTCGGCGTACTTGCCGGTGAGCACACCCGACGCCAGAGGGCTCCACACCGTCGTCCCCAGGCCGATGTCGCGGTAGAGGCGGGCGTACTCGACCTCCACCCGGTGTCGATTGAGGAGGTTGTACTGGGGTTGTTCCATCCGGGGTTTGTGGAGGTGATGGCGCTCGGCGATGTCCCACGCCGCCCGGATCTCATCGGCGGACCATTCCGAGGTTCCCCAGTAGTGGGCCTTCCCCGATGAGACGATGTCCGACATCGCCCACACCGTCTCCTCGATCGGTGTCTCCGGGTCGGAACGGTGACAGTAGACAAGGTCGAGATGGTCGAGCCCGAACCGCTCCAGTGAGCCGTCGATCGCCCCCATCAGATACTTCCGATTGAGGGTGCGCTTGGTGTTTACCCCATCGTGTATCCCCCAGAAGAACTTCGTCGACACCAGATAGGAATGGCGCGGCCAGCCCAGGTTCGAGATGGCCCGACCCATCACCGACTCGGACTCACCCCCGGCGTACGATTCGGCGTTGTCGAAGAAGTTGACACCGGCGTCGTAGGCGGTCTGCATCATCTCGGTAGCGGCGTCGACATCGACCCCGTCGCCAAATGTCACCCACGACCCGAAGGAGACGACGCTCACCTGGATACCCGAATCACCCAGTCGTCTGTAACGCATCGCAGCCATCCGCTGCATGGTTGCGGTGCGACCTCTCCCGGCAAAACCGGTCAGGCGTCGGCGGCTGCCATGACCTCCTCGAGTTGGTCCTCGTCGATGAGGACCTGGCGCGCCTTGGACCCGACCGAGGGTCCCACGATCCCACGGATCTCGAGGATGTCCA
>WHUC01000191.1 GCA_009377435.1 Acidimicrobiia bacterium | reverse complement strand
GCGCTCCGTGGCCGCGGAGACGATGGCTTCGTGGAAACGGGCATACGCACTGCCCAATCTCTTCCGATTCCTCATCGCCCGATTCATGTACACCGACGCCATCAACACGCTGATCGGTGGCTTCCTCGCCATCTACGTCCAACAGGAGCTCGGTTTCGAGGTCGCCGAAACCAGGAATCTGCTGGGTGTCGCCATCGCCGCCGCCGTCGTTGGGGGAATCGTGCTCGGTCGGGTGGTCAACCGTTTCGGGGCGCACACCGTCCTCACCGGCGCCCTCATCACCTGGGTCGTGGCGTTCATCGTCGCCATTCTGGCGGCGACGACCGACACCCACGCCCTGGCCTGGGTCCTGGCACCACTTGGTGGGCTCGCCTTGGGGGCCACGTGGACCTCGGATCGCGTGCTCATGGTCGAACTCTCCCCACCGGGTCGAATCGGTGAGTTCTACGGTCTGTACGCCACCGTCGGCAGATTCGCCACCGTGTTCGGCCCGCTCCTCTGGGCGTTGGTGGTCGACGTCCTCGGTCTGGGACGCACCACCGCCCTGGGCGTGTTGGCCGGATTCGTGCTGGCCGCCTCCCTGATCCTGAGGACGGTGCGTCCGTGACCGTGTTGATCCAACCCACCCACCCCGCACCCGCCACGGCCGCGCCGGCCACCACCGCACCACCCGGGGTGCGTCCGTGACCGATCGTATCGCCCTCGTCGCCAACCCGGTCGCCTCCCAGTTCACCGGCGGGGATCACCGGATCGTGCGGGCAACCCTGGAACGACGCTTCGAGGTCGAGGCCCTGTGGCCCACCTCGGCCAGCCACGCCAGGGAGATCGTCGCCGACCGCATCAGCCAGGGGGTTGTGGGCGTGGTGGCCATGGGTGGTGATGGTGTTGTCCACCAGATCGCCCAGGCCCTCGTGGGCACGGACGCGTTCCTCGGGATCATCCCGGTCGGCACGACCAACGTCCTCGCCCGCCTCCTCGGTATCCCCACCAAAGCCCGGAAGGCCGCCCGTCTCATAGTCGATGGGCCAAGTCCCGTGCTCACACCGACGGTCCGACTCCAGTTCCACCTCGGGGATACCACCGACGTGCGGCATGCCGTCTTCGCTGCCGGTGCCGGGCTCGATGCCGACGTCGTGGCCGCGGCGGAGACCGAGCCCCACCGGAAACTCCGGTTCGGGTCGATCCACTACGCGAGAACGGCCGTGGGAGTCCTCCTCAGGGATTACCGGAGGAGTCCCAGGCTCTTCACCGTCGAGTCGGAGGGGCGAACCGCCACCACGGCCGGGCTTCTCGCCCAGTTCCATCCCGTGTACACCTATTTCGGGCGGGTCCCCCTGCGGATACGTCCGGAACAACCGGACCCGATGACCCTGCTGCTGATCGAACGGGTTCGAGTGCGCCGTTTGGCCCCCCTCTTTCTCCGATTCGCGCGCGGCGCCGATCTCGGCGACCTGCCAGAATTCCACACTTGGTCACACGCCCGATCCGCTGTGATGACATCGGAGCAACCCGTCAACCTACAAGCCGACGGCGAACTACTCGGACCATGCGACCGACTCACACTCGAGTATGTGCCCGATTCGATACGGGTCGTGGCCCGTCCGCGGACGGAACGGGGCCGGTTCAACGTTCCAGCCGTAGTGGTGGAATGGGTATCTCGATTCCTTCCCGGTCGAGACGGTGCTTAAGACGCCGTAATGCCTCGCGGCGCACCAGCCATCTGCCGTCGGGGGTGGTCTTCACCAGGGCGCGCACCGTGACACCGAGCCCGTCCAGTTCCTGGACGCCGAGCACATCGGGCGACTCCAGGATGTACTCACGCCACTCCGGATCGGCGGCCAACAACGCCAACTCCTCGGAGAGGACATCGATCACCGTGTCCACCGGCGTATCAGCGGTCACCATGAGATCGAGTACCACCTGGGAATAGACCTGGGTCTGGTTCGTCGTCACCCTGACCTCACCGTTGGGCACGTAGTGGACGCTGCCCTCCACGTCGCGAAGCACCGTCACCCGCAACCGTATCTCCCGGACCTCACCGCTCGTGTCGGCGATGGTCACCCAGTCACCGATGGAGAACTGATCCTCGGCCAACATGAAGAACCCGGCGATCACGTCCTTCACCAGACTCTGCGCGCCAAATCCGACGGCGACACCGACCGCCGATCCCACCGCCACCAATGGCCCGAGATCGACCTCCCAGACGGAGAGGATCGTGAGCACGAAGACGATGAAGACCAACACCCCCACAACCCGCCGGATCATCGACCACAGGGTGGCGGCCCTAGCCCCGTGCTCGTGGTCGCGCCGACCCATGCGCGACACCCATGCTCTTCCCGCCCGGGAGAGCAGCCAATACCCGGCCAACGCCGCTACGACGGCGATAGCGGTCCGTATCAGGTCGCCTACCACGTCGGCATCATCCATAAGCCTTCAGCCTCGCCTCGAGGTCGTGCAGGGTGAGACGGGCCTCGGTCAAGGCTGCCGCCGCCACCGCCCGTTCGCGGAGAACACCACGCAATGCCCTGCCCACCCGGGCGTCTAGTTCGTCGGCGATGGGGCGTCGCAGTGTCTCCCGTCGTTTCCGGGCCAGTTCCTCAGCCCTGGTGTCGGTCCACCGCGACCGCCACAGACCGATACCGACGAGCGTCAGCACCGCCACCGCGGTGACGGCGACCGGTATCCACAGCTCGCCACCCGACCTGAGGGCATCAAAGGAGGCGAAACCCCCAACGAGGACAGCGGCGAGGGTGATCCACCATGCGATCCGCGACACCGTGGGGGCGGAGGGGACCGGGGTGGGCTCATCGACACCGGTCGCCTCCACGGCGGCGGCGACCGCGGTGTCCACCATCTCCGGTGGTACGGCCTGACGGACCCGCTCCCCCACCGTCGCCGAGGCCTCGGCGGCGATGTCGGCGACGAAGCGCTCCAAACGCTGCCGAGCCTCCGTCGAATGACTCTCGGCGATAGAGGAGGCGGCCTCCACGGCGACATCCTGCCATCGCTCGGTGAACTCGAGACCCACATCGAGTTCGGCCTCGGCGGCGAGCCGGTCCCCGGCACCACGAAGATCGGTGGCCAGCTTGTCGAAGACGTCTCGTTTCACATCGATCGTCTCCTCAAACACGTCGACCAACTCATCGATCCCAAGCGGGTTGCCAACCTCGGGGTCGGCCGCCACCGGGATGATGATCGGATCACGTATCCCGTCGGAGCGGAGCGACTCGGTCATGTCGGCGATCACCTCGTCGAGTCGACCCTCGGGGAGACGGTCGATCTTGTTGAGAACGAAACGGAACTGGCGATGGTGGGCACGAAGCGGCGCCAGGTATCGCTGGTGGAGGGCACGATCCTGATACTTCTCAGGATCAACCACCCACACGACCAGGTCAACCTGGGGCAGCAGCTCCTCAACGGTCTGACGGTGATCTGGGACCACCGAGTCGGTGTCGGGGAGGTCGAGGATTGCCAGCCAGTCGAGGCCCTCGTGACCCCACCGCCCGTTCACACCGAGGTCGTCGAGGAGCCGCATCAAGCCCGGCTCGGGGTTCACGGGAATCCAGGCCACCGGCGCCGAGGTGGTGGGTCGCATACCCCCGGCCGGTGACACCTCC
>WHUC01000190.1 GCA_009377435.1 Acidimicrobiia bacterium | reverse complement strand
AGACTGTTCCCGCTCTTCGATCTTCCCCCACGTCTCTAGGGGACGTAACAAACCTCGTCCCACCTCCCCGCGATGAGGTTGGCATGACCGATCGAACTTGTCTCGCCGACAACGTAGGCTGTAGCCCGTGAGTGTGCTCGAGCAGTTTTCGGAGGCGACCCGGGTGTGGTTCGAGGGCTCGTTTCGGACACCCACCAAGGCCCAGGAGGGTGGGTGGGATGCCATCGCCTCCGGACAACACACCCTGATCCATGCCCCCACCGGTTCCGGGAAGACCCTGGCCGCCTTCCTCTGGACCATCGACCGTCTCCTCCACGAGCCGGTGCCGGATAAGTCGGAGCGTTGTCGGGTCCTCTACGTGTCGCCACTCAAGGCCCTCGCCCACGACATCGACCGCAACCTACGCGCCCCCCTCCTCGGTGTCCGCCACGCCTCGGAGCGTCTCGGTCTCGATCCGCTCCCCGAGTTGTCGACCTTCCTCCGTACCGGTGACACCCCCCAGGAGGACCGCCGCCGCATGCTGCGCCATCCTCCCGATGTACTCATCACCACCCCGGAGTCCTTCTATCTGATGATGACATCACAGGCCCGCGACGTCCTGGGCTCGGTGCGATGGGTGATCGTCGACGAGGTCCATGCCGTGGCCGGGACCAAACGGGGCTCCCATCTCGCCCTCACCCTGGAACGACTCGAGGAAGTCGCTGACCAACCGCAACGCATCGGTCTGTCGGCCACCCAGCGACCCCTGGAGGCGATCGCCGGTCTTCTCGGCGGGGGCAGGGCGACCGACGACGAATGGGTTCCCCGTCCGGTGACGATCGTCGACGCCGAAGCCGACCGGTCACTCGATGTGGAGCTGGTGGTTCCCGTGGAGGACATGGCGGAGCCGGCGCCACCGGATCCCCTCCAACCCGACGAGGTCCGCATCCGCTCGATCTGGCCCGCCGTCCACCCTCGGATCCTGGAGCTGATCAGGGCCCATCGGTCCACGATCGTGTTTGCCAACTCGCGACGGCTCGCCGAGCGGTTGTCCAACGAGCTCAACGAGCTGGCCGGGGAGCCACTCACCCGGGCCCACCACGGGTCGGTGTCCCGGGAGCAGCGCGTCGAGATCGAGGAGCTGTTGAAGAGGGGCGACCTCCCCGCCGTCGTCGCCACCTCGTCCCTCGAACTGGGGATCGACATGGGAGCGGTCGACCTCGTGATCCAGGTGGAGGCGCCGACCTCGGTGGCGTCCGGTCTGCAGAGGGTGGGGCGGGCCGGCCACCAGGTCGGCGAGGTCTCGGTTGCCAAGCTGTTCCCCAAACACCGCGGCGATCTCCTGGTGTCGACCGTCGTGGCCGATCTGATGATGGCCGGCGCCGTCGAGGAGACCCGGATCCCCGCCAATGCCCTCGACGTCCTCGCCCAACAGATCGTCGCCGCAGTGGTGATGGACGACCGTGATGTCGACGGCCTCTATGCCATGGTGCGGGGGGCGGCCCCCTATGCCGGGCTGGCCCGATCGGTGTTCGACGCCACCCTGGACATGCTGGCGGGGCGCTACCCCTCCGACCTCTTCTCCGAGCTCCGACCCCGTATCACCTGGGATCGGGTGGAGGGGACCGTAACGGCACGTCCCGGCGCCCGTCAGCTTGCGGTGACAAACCCGGGGACCATCCCCGATCGCGGCCTCTACAGGGTGGTGTTGCCCGATGGCTCCAGGGTGGGGGAGCTCGACGAGGAGATGGTCTACGAGTCCCGTCAGGGCGATCTGTTCGTGCTGGGGGCGTCGACATGGCGGGTGACCGAGATAACCACCGATCGGGTGGTCGTCGTCCCCGCCCCCGGGGAGCCCGGCGCCAAGATGCCATTTTGGCACGGGGACATGGCGGGGCGACCCCTGGAGACGGGACGGGCCGTGGGCCGTTTCACCCGGACGATCGGGTCGCTCCCTCCCGAGAAGGCCGTGGCAACATTGCGATCCGAGCACCACCTCGATGAGCTGGCCGCCCGCAACCTGGTGGCGTACCTGGATGAGGAGAAGTCGGTCACCGGGGCACTCCCCACCGACGAGATCCTCGTCGTGGAGCGGTTCCGCGACGAGATCGGCGACTGGCGCATCGTCATCCTATCCCCTCTCGGGGCCAGGGTGCACGCCCCCTGGGCGATGGCGCTCACCCAACGGCTCCGGGAGCGGTACGGGCCGGACGTCGACGTCATCTGGTCGGACGATGGGATAGCACTCCGCTTCCCCGACATGGAGGAGATCCCGAGCCTCGGCGACCTGGAGCTCGACCCCGACGAGGTCGAGTCCCTCCTCGTGGACCATCTCGCCGACTCCGCCCTGTTCGCAGCCCGGTTTCGGGAGGCGGCGGGACGGTCCCTGCTCCTCCCCCGCCGTAGCCCCCAAAGCCGGACTCCCCTCTGGCTGCAGCGCCGACGTGCCGCCGGTTTGATGTCGGTCGCCAAGCAGTTCGGGACGTTTCCCATCGTATTGGAGGTGTATCGGGAGATCCTGCGCGATGACTTCGACCTCCCCGCCCTCGAGGAGGTTCTCCGGGCGATCCGCTCCCGGGCGATCCGCCTGGTGGAGGTCGAGGTGACCGGGGCCAGCCCCTTCGCCTCATCGCTTCTCTTCGCCTTCGTCGCCGCCTATCTCTACGAGGCCGACACCCCGCTGGCCGAGAGACGGGCCGCCGCCCTCACCCTCGACCGGGAGCTTCTCGCCGAGTTGCTGGGCGACGCCGAGCTCCGTGAGCTCCTCTCCACCGAGGCGATCGCCGACATCGAAGCGGAACTGCAGCGCCTCACACCGGAGCGACACGTCAGATCGGTCGACGGCGTCCACGACCTGCTCAGGGGGCTGGGTCCCCTCCCCACCGCCGATGTCGCGGTCCGGGTCACCGATCTCGACCCGACCCGTGCCCTGGAGGAACTCGAGACGGCGCGCCGGGTGCTCCGTATCGGGATGGGCGGGGATGAGGTGTGGGCGGCCATCGAGGACGCCGGGCGGCTCCGCGACGCCCTCGGGGTGCAGCCACCGGTGGGCGTCCCCGCCGTCTTTCTTGAACCGGTGCCCGACCCCCTCGGGGATGTGATCGGGAGATATGCCCGAACCCACGGCCCCTTCACGACCACACAGATACGGGTGGCACTGGGATTGCCGACCGGGGTGGTCACTCAGACCCTCACCCGTCTCGAGGCGGAGGGGCGGGTCAGGCGCGGCTCGTTCCACCCGGGTCGCACCGAGCCGGAGTGGGTCGACGCCGAGGTGCTCCGCAGGATCAAACGACGCTCCCTCGCCGAGCTCCGCGGCGAGATCGAGCCCGCCGAACCGGAAGTGATGGGCCGCTTCCTCCCCCGATGGCATCGGGTGAGTGACAACCCACCCCACTCCCCCGGCCTCCTCATCGAGTCGGTGCGTCGACTCCAGGGAATCCCATTGCCGGCTTCCGGCATCGAGACCACGATCCTGTCGGTCCGGGTCGACGATCCCGGCCCACTGCTCGACCGGGCCATGATCGAGGGCGATGTCGTCTGGGTGGGTCGGGGGACACTGGGTTCCTCTGACGGAAAGCTGGCGTTGTATCTGCGCGACAGCTTCCCGCGCCTGGCCCCACCCCCGGTCACCGACATCCCGGACGGCGCCACCCACCGCGCCATCCTCGAGAGACTGCGAGACCGAGG
>WHUC01000189.1 GCA_009377435.1 Acidimicrobiia bacterium | reverse complement strand
TCGCACCCTTCGGGTCCTGGTCGATGGTGCCGATCTCGACCGTCTCGCCGAGGTCTCGCGGACACTGTCGCGTCGTCTCGATGCAGAATTCGATTACGACCATCCCTACCGACTCGAGGTGAGCTCACCCGGGTTGGAGAGAAAACTGCGGACTCCCGAGCACTTCGTATCGGCGATCGGGTCCGACATAACTGCCAAGGTGCGTCTGGACGCTGGTCATCGGAGCGTCAGGGGCCGGCTCACCACCGCGGATGAGCATGGTATCGAGGTTGAGACCGAAGAGGGGGACACCCCGGAGAGGTTTGGTCTCGATGAGGTCACATCCGCGAACACCGTGTTCCGCTGGGAACGCAATGAGAGGCCCGGGAGCTGAGAGGAGCATGCGATGGAATTTCCGATCATGGATGCACTAGAGGTCCTCGAGCGTGAGCGGGGCGTTCCCGCCGAGATCATCCTCGAGGCGCTCGCCAATGCCCTTGTGTCGGCGTACAAACGCAGTCCCGGCGCCGCCGAGGAGGCTCGGGTGACCATCGACGCCGACAGCGGCGAGATCCGGGTTTACGCCCAGGAGCTCGACGAGGACGGCACGGTGGTCGACGAATGGGAGGACACGCCGGACGACTTCGGGCGTATCGCCGCCCAGACGGCGAAGCAGGTGATCCAGCAGCGGATGCGCGATGTGAAGCGCGAGCAGGTGTTCGACAGCTACGAGGGCCGTGAGGGTGATCTGGTCACGGGTATCGTCCAACAGGTCGACCATCGCTTCGCCATCCTCGATTTGGGGGACGCCGAGGCGATCCTCCCCAAGTCGGAGGGCATCCCATACGAGCGTCTCGATCGGGGCAACCGGGTCAAGGCGATCATCATCGAGGTGCGCAACGAGGGCAAGGGCCCTCAGATCGTGGTGTCGCGGTCCCATCCTGATCTGGTCCGTCGACTTCTCGAACTGGAGGTGCCGGAGTTGGCCGACGGGACCGTGGAGCTGGTCTCCATCGCCCGCGAGCCCGGGAACAGGACAAAGATCGCCGTCGTCTCCAACGACCCCGCCGTCGACCCCAAGGGCGCCTGTGTCGGTGCCCGTGGCTCGAGGGTGCGTCAGGTCGTCAACGAGCTCAAAGGAGAGAAGGTCGATGTGGTCCAGTGGCGTGAGGAGGTCTCCCAGTTCATCGCCGAGGCCCTCGGCCCGGCAAAGGTCAAAGAGGTTCGTATCAAGGAGGAGGAGAAGCTCGCCGAGGTGATCGTGAGCGAGCACCAGCTCAGCCTCGCCATCGGCAAAGAGGGTCAAAACGCCCGGCTGGCCGCACGCCTCTCCGGGTACAAGGTAGACATCCGTTCCGACGCCCCACCTGCCCCCGAGGAGGGTGTCACCGGAGAGGCCGTGGTCACCGCTCCCGTCCCCACGGACGAAGCCGCCGCCGAGTCCGTGACTGCCGTTCCCGCCGCCGATGGAAGGGAGACCGATGATGCGGTCGACGCCGAAGAGCCCACCGAGGCCGCCGTCCCCGACGACGAGGACATGGTGACCGAGGACAGCAGCGACGAAGAGAGCGAGTGACGATTCTGTGAGGATTTACGAGCTAGCACGAGAACTCGAGCTCGAGTCGAAGGAAGTGCTGACCAAGGCACAGGAGCTCGGGGTCGAGGCCAAGACGGCCTCCTCGGGTGTCGACGAGGACGAGGCCGAAGTCATCCGTTTGTCCTTCAACGGCGGGGGAGGCCCACCTGCCGCGCCCGAAGCCCCATCCGAATCCGAAACCGCGGCTGAGACCGCACCCGCCCCCGAGCCCGCCGAGGAGCAGGAAGTCGAATTGGAAGCCCCCTCCGCCGACGCCGAGGAGGTTGAGGAGGCCGAAGAGGAGGCGGAAGCCGACGTTGCTACGACAGGCGACGCCGACACGGCGGAGGACGAGATCGGCATCGCCGAGCTGGAGTCCGGTATCACCGTGGCCGAGTACGCCGAGGCGATCGGTGTGGAGACCGCCGAGGTGGTGAAGAACCTCATCGGCCGAGGTCTTCCTGTGGCCGCGGGCCAGACCATGCCAACGGATCTCATGGGCGAGGTCGGCGAGGCTTTCGACGTCATCGTCGAGGTCACCGAGCCCGCCCCGGTCGAGGTGGTCAAACCGGAACGCCCCACCTTCGATGACGACGACGCCGATCTCGTGCCCCGACCCCCCGTGGTCACGGTGATGGGACATGTCGACCACGGAAAGACCACGCTTCTCGACACGATCCGCCAGGAGCGGGTTGTCGACAGCGAGGAAGGCGGGATCACCCAGCACATCGGTGCCTATCAGGTGGAGGTCGGCGGTCGGAAGATAACGTTCATCGACACACCCGGTCACGAGGCCTTCACCGCATTGCGCTCCCGGGGCGCCGACGTCACCGACATCGTGGTCCTCGTCGTCGCCGCAGACGACGGTGTCATGCCCCAGACCGCCGAGGCGATCAGCCACTCCAAGGCCGCCGGGGTGAAGATGATCGTAGCGATCAACAAGATGGATGTGGCCGGTGCCGACCCGCTCCGGGTCCGCACCGAGCTGACCGAGCATGGAGTCATCACCGAGGAGCTCGGTGGCGATGTACCGAGCGTCGAGGTCTCCGCTCTCAACGGTGATCGTGTCGATGACCTTCTTGAGATCATTGACCTGATCGCACAGCTGGAGGCCTACCGGGGGAACCCGAGTCCCGGTGCGTCCGGTGTGGTGATCGAGGCCCAGATCGAGATAGGTCGCGGTCCGGTGGCCTCGGTAATCGTGCAGCGGGGGACCCTGAACCAGTCCGACGCCTTCGTCGCCGGTCCCGTCGCCGGTCGTGTCCGCGCCATGATGGACGACACCGGCGACCGTCTCAAGACTGCCGGCCCCTCGACACCCGTGCAGATCATGGGATGGTCCGATGTCCCCGCCGCCGGGGACTTCTTCGAGGTCGTCAAGAGCGACAAGGCCGCCCGCGCCCTGGCCGACGAGCGGGCCCAGGTCATCAAGGGGGAGGAGCAGGTCGTCCTCACCGGTCGTGATCGACTCGAGTCCCTACTCGAGCAGCTCCGTACCGACGAGGCCACACTCCGTCTCATCATCAAGGCCGACGCCCAGGGGTCGTTGGAGGCCCTCCGCGAGTCGATCGGGAAGATCGAGCGGGAGGGTGGACGGATCGAGGTGATCCACGGCGCCGTCGGTGGGGTGAACGAGAACGATGTGACCCTCGCCGAGGTGACCGAGTCGGTGATTGTCGGTTTCAACGTCCGCCCCGAGCCGAAGGCACGGAAGGCCGCCGAGCAGGCCGGTATCGAGATCCGCACCTACGGCATCATCTACGAGCTGCTCGAGGAGGTCGAGCAGATGCTGGTCGGTGAGCTGGCGCCCATCGAGGAGGAGGTCGTGCTGGGAACGGCCGAGGTCAGGGCCCTGTTCAAGGTTCCCAGGGCGGGGACGGTCGCTGGCTCCTATGTCACCGAGGGTGTGATCCAGCGTGGGGCGAAGGCCCGTCTCATTCGCGGCGGGGTTGTCATCCACGACGGGGTGATCGGCTCGTTGAGACGGTTCAAGGACGATGTCCGCGAGGTCGCCTCCGGTTTCGAGTGCGGTATCGGGATCGAGGGATACAACGACATCAAGGAAGAGGACCTCGTCGAGGCCTACCAGGTCCGTGAGGTGGCACGTACCTAAGTGCTCCCC
>WHUC01000021.1 GCA_009377435.1 Acidimicrobiia bacterium | reverse complement strand
CTCCAGGTCGGCTTGAAGATCGCCGACCGATTCCAGCCCGACCGAGACCCTGATGATGCCGTCGGTGATTCCCATCGACTGCCGGACCTCGGGACCGAGACGTCGGTGGGTGGTGGTGGCGGGATGGGTGACCAGACTCTTGGCATCGCCGAGGTTGTTGGATATGTCGATCAGCTCGAGAGCGTCCAACACGGCGAATGCCTCGGGGGTTCCCCCGTCGATCTCAAAGGTCACGACGGTCCCCCCACCACTCATCTGGCGATGGGCCAAATCGTGCTGGGGATGGGAGGCGAGGCTGGGATAGAGGACCCGTCTCACCCGGGGATGACCCTCCAACCAGGTGGCGAGGGTGTAGGCCGACTCCTGCATCGCCGCAACCCGCAGACGTAGTGTCTCCAGACTCTTGACGAGGACCCAGGCGTTGAACGGCGACATCGAGGGTCCGGTGTGGCGGATCCACGGTTTGACCTCGCCCTCGATGTAGTCGGTGGTGCCCAGGATGGCCCCACCCAGGGTGCGACCCTGCCCGTCGAGGTGTTTGGTGGCCGAGTACACCACGATGTCGGCGCCGAACTCAAGGGGGCGCTGCAGGATGGGGGTGGCGAAGACGTTGTCGACGATGACGCGGGCCCCGGCCCCATGGGCGAGGCGTGACACCGCCTCGATATCTATCAGCTCCTGCATCGGGTTGGAGGGTGACTCGAAAAACACCGCCTTGGCGGGCGTGGCGAGGGTCTCCTCCCACTGGCCGAGATCGGCGCCGTCGACGAAGGTGGTCGTGATACCCCATCTGGGGAGGAGCTCGTCGAGGATCACGAAACAGGAGCCGAACAACCCCCGGGAGGACACCACCCGGTCGCCCGATTCGAGAAGCGAGATCAACGAGTAGAAGACCGCCGACATCCCCGACGAGGTGGCAAAGCAGGCCTCGGCGCCCTCGATGAGACGGAGTCGCTCCTGGAAGGCGGTGACGGTGGGGTTGCCGTAGCGCGAGTAGATGTAGCGATCGGACTCCCCGGCGAACGCCTCCTCGGCCTCGGCCGCCGATCCGTAAACGTAACCGGACGTGAGGAAGAGGGCCTCCGAGGTCTCCTCGAAAAGGGTCCGCTCCAGCCCGCCCCGCACTCCGAGGGTCTCGGGGTCGGGTTGGCTCATCGGGCGCCGTCGGGGAGGATCACCGCCTGTGCGGCGATGACCCGCTCCCCGTCGAAGGTGACCGCTGGGCCCGCGTGAAGGATGTAACCCGAGGCGAGGTGCTCGCTCACCTTCTCACAGAACGCGGTGTCGTCGGGTCCGGTCAACAGCTTGTAGACGAGACGGGTGTCCTCGGTGGTGGCGTCAGTCATCCCTCTGACGCTACCAGCACCCCAACCCTGGGTTCGCAGCCCTATACCCAGTGAGGTTGACAGCCCACGCTTCAGTCGATGGGATCCCCCGGGGGCACATCCACTCCGGCCTCACCCACGGTGACGCCGAGTTGGACCAGCTCACACCCCGCGAGGAGGAGGTCCTCCGTCTCATCGCCCGGGGTTACGCCTACAAACAGGTGGCCCGCAAGCTCTCCATCTCGATCAAGACCGTGGAGACCCATGTCTCATCGGTCCTCCGCAAGCTGCAGCTCTCCAGCCGTCACGAGCTGACGAGATGGGCCACCGACCGCCGCATCGTCTAGACCCGAATCCTCGGATGACAGCACACCTCTCGACATCAGACTGATGGTGGAGTAGGATTACCTCATGATCCGGGTCCAGATCCAACTCCCCGACGAGCTGCACCGACGCGCCAAGCGGCTGGCGGAGGTCAAGGAGAGCTCTCTCGCCGAGCTGGCCCGCCGCGGCTTGGAGCTCCTCTTGGCACAAACACCCCCGCCCGAACAGTTCGAGACGCCCTGGCGCCTCCCCACCGTCGGCGGACTGGGTTGGAAGGGCCTGACCCACAAAGAGATCAGGGAAGCCGCCCAGAGGACCAACATCGAGGAAGAGATGGAAGAGCGTGCCCGAACCTCGCCTCGCCTTTGACACCAACCTCCTCTTCTACGCGGTCAACGAGGACTCACCGTTTCACACCGCGGCGGCGACGTTTCTGGCCTCCCGCGCCACCGACGAAACCGTCTCGCTCTCCGAGCTCGTCCTGGTCGAACTATATGGGCTCCTCCGCAACCCGGTCGTCAACAAGAACCCGCTCGCCTCGGGTCATGCCGTTGAGGTGGTTGAGACCTTCCGGCGGCATCCTCACTGGCTTCTAGTCGCCCTGCCGGTCGAGCAAAGGCGACTACACGATGTCCTATGGCAAATCGCGGCAGATCCCAGTTTCGGCTACCGCCGGATCTACGACGGGCGGCTCGCCCTCTCCCTGATCCAACAGGGTGTTACCGACTTCGCAACCGCCAATGTCGAGGACTTTCAGGGTCTGGGATTTCGGCGGGTATGGAACCCTCTGACCCCCTCGTGACCCGTGAGCTTCTCCGCTGGGCCCGCCTCTTACTCCACGGTGACGGTCTTGGCCAGGTTGCGGGGTTTGTCGACGTCGAGGCCCTTGGCGTTGGCGACGTGGTAGGCGAGGAGTTGGAGGGGCACCACCGCGGTGACGGTGCAGATCAGATCGGGACCCTCGGGGAGGGTGATGACGTGATCGGCAAAGTCGGTCCCGTCGTCGCCCTCCTCCCGCAGGATCACCATCTCCCCACCCCTGGCCGCCATCTCGGCCATGTTTGACAGGGTCTTCGCCTTGACATGGGTGTCGGTGGCCACACCGATCACCACAACGCCATCCTCGATGAGGGCGATGGGGCCGTGTTTCATCTCCCCGGCGGCGAAGCCCTCGGCGCGGACGTAGGCGATCTCCTTGAGTTTGAGGGCGCCCTCCATGGCCACGGGAAAGTCGCCGGAGCGGCCCAGGAAGAAGAAGTCGCGCACATCGGCCCAGCGCTCGGTCATCTTCTTGATCTCGTCGGACGAACCCACCACCTGGGACACCGCCACGGGCAGCTCGTTGAGCTGACGGATGTGATACTCGATGGCGCCCGGATCCATGCTGGCCCTCACCTGGGCGAGATACAGACCGAGGAGCTGCATGGCCACGAGTTGGGTGGTGAAGGTCTTGGTGGCGGCGACACCGATCTCGGGGCCGGCCCTGGTGTAGAGGACGGCGTCGGACTCGCGGGCCAGGGCCGAGTCGACGACATTGGTGACCCCGAGCAAAGTGGCCCCTTGCGCTGCCGCGTAGCGGACCGCTGCCAGGGTGTCCAGGGTCTCCCCGGACTGGGAGATGCCAATGACCAATGTCCTCGGATCGACGACGGGGTCGCGGTATCGGAACTCCGAGGCGATATCGATCTCGACGGGGATTCGTGTCCAACGCTCGATGGCGTACTTGGCCATCATGGCGGCGTGATAAGAGGTCCCACAGGCGATGACGAACACCTTGTCGATCGCCCGGAGGAGACGGTCGTCGAGTTCGAGCTCGTGGAGCCGCACCCGTCCCGACTCGTCGATCCGACCCCGCAGGGTGTCGGCGATGGCCTGGGGTTGCTCGTGGATCTCCTTGAGCATGAACGACTCGTATCCGCCCTTCTCTGCGGCGTCGAGATCCCACTCGATGGTCCGTTCCACGGCCGGGATCTCCTCGCCCTCCAGGTTGGTGATGGTGGCGCCGTCGGCGGTGATGGCGACAACGCGGTCGTCGTCGATCACGATCATGTTCCTGGTGTGCTCGAGAAAGGCGGGAATGTCGGAGGCGACGAACATCTCCCCCTCACCACGGCCCACGACAAGCGGGCTGTGGCGACGGGCGGCCACGATCATCTCCGGATCGGAGCGGCGGATCACCGCCAGGGCGAGGGCACCCTGGGCGGACTGCATCACCCGGCGCACCGCCTCGTCGAGGGGGACATCAGCCATCTCCTCGATGAGGTGGCCCACCACCTCGGTGTCGGTGTCCGAGGTGAACTCATGGCCGCGCCCGATGAGCTCCCGTTTCAGCTCGGCCCAGTTCTCGATGATCCCGTTGTGGACCGCCGCCACATCTCCGGTGCAGTCGGTGTGGGGATGGGCATTGGTGCCGTTGGGCGCGCCGTGGGTGGCCCAACGGGTATGGCCGATACCGAGGTGCCCCCCTGTGTCGAGATCGGCGAGTTGTTCGGCGAGGTCGGCGATGCGACCGGCCCTCTTGGAGACGGTGAGCTTGTCCCCTTGATGGAGGGCCAGGCCCGCCGAGTCGTATCCCCGATATTCGAGCCGGGCCAGACCCGGCAGGAGTATCTCTCCCATCGGACGCGGTCCGATGTATCCAACAATTCCACACATGTGCGATCGCTCCTTTGAACGGTTCGGTCGGCGACCGCGGAACCCCAAGCTCGGACCCGACCTGGTCCGAACTTCCACCTCGTCCCCGTCTCTGTCCCGGAGATCGCTCTCCGGTTTTTGTCGAGGACGTCACGACCGTGGAGCCGGGAGGGCATCCGCCGAAAAGATTCGATGACCCTCCACCTCGTCACCTCTCCCACTGGAGAGGTCTGGCGCTCGTCTGTGTTTTTTGGGATTTGCGGTTTTCAGGTGATCCGAGTTGCTACCGGTACCTCCTCTCGTCGGTCAGCCGCCGAGCTCCGACTCGACGACTCGACACAGACGATCAGCATACCCTTGCGCCGTCTCCAACTGGGAGCTCTCCACCATCACCCGGATAAGGGGCTCGGTACCGGACGGCCTGAGCAGGACGCGACCCTCGGTGCCCAGTTCCTCCTCGATGGCGGCGACCTCGGCCCACACGGCGTCGGCATCGTCGAGGCTGACACCCCGCTCGATCCGCACGTTCTGGAGGACCTGGGGATACTGACGAATGGTGGCCGCCCGTAGTTCCCGTAACTCCGACCCGGTGGCGACCAGGACATCGAGCAGACGGATCGCCGTCAGGAGCCCGTCACCGGTGACGGCGTCGTCGAGGAAGAGGATATGGCCGGACTGCTCGCCACCGAGGACGGCGTCGTGCTCGGCGAGACCCTCCACCACGTATCGATCGCCGACACGGGTACGGACCAGGGCGATCCCCACCTCCCCGAGGGACAGCTCCAAGCCGACGTTGGACATCACGGTGGATACGACCATCCGGTTGCGGAGACGACCGATCTCGTCGAGATGTCGGGCGACGATGGCCATTATCACGTCACCGTCGACGATCTCGCCATCCTCGTCGATGACGATGAGACGATCGGCGTCACCGTCGAAGGCGAGACCGATTCGACCCCGCGCCGCCATGGTCAGGGCCGTGGGATTGGTGGCGCCGACACCGTCGTTGATATTGAGACCGTCGGGCTTGTCACCGATTGCGGCGACATCGGCACCCAACCGATGGAACAGCTCGGGTCCCACTCGGTGGGCGGCGCCATGGGCGCCGTCCACCACCACTGACATGTTGTCGAGACGGTGCTCGGCGAGGTTGACGAGATGGTCGAGGTACAGGGAGTCGGCGTCGATCCCCGAGCGGATGGTGCCCACCGCCCCACCACGGGCCCTGGTTCCGACACCGAACCGCACGAGCTGTTCGATCTCCGACTCGGCGTCGTCGCTGAGTTTGCGACCACCGGGACCGAGGAGCTTGATGCCGTTGTCGGGGGCGGGATTGTGAGATGCGGAGACGACGACACCCATGCCGGCGTCGAGTGCTCCGGTGAGATAGGAGATGGCCCCGGAAGTGGCGACACCGACATCGATGGTGTCGGCGCCCACGGAGTGAAAGCCCGCCTGGATGGCGCTCGAGAGCATGGGACCAGAACGACGTGTGTCCCGACCGACCACGACCGGCCCACCCACCAACACCGATCCGGCGGCGCGCCCGATCGCCATGGCGAGTTCGGGGGTCAGCTCGGTTCCGGCCTCACCACGGACCCCGTCGGTCCCGAAAAGGCGGTGGCCATTCTCGAGCAATCGACGGAGATCCGTGGCTGATTCCAACATTGGGTGGTCGGGGATCCTGGGATCAGCGCTTGGTGTACTGCGGGGCGCGGCGGGCCTTGCGCAGACCGTACTTCTTGCGCTCCACCCGACGGGAGTCCCGGGTGAGTAGTCCGGCACTCTTGAGCTGCGGCCGCAGCTCGGGGTCGATCTCGAGGAGCGCCCGGGAGATACCGAGGCGAAGGGCATCGGCCTGACCGGTGAGACCCCCACCCTGGAGGGTGGCGTCGACGTCGAAGCGGCCCTGCATCTCGGCGGTGGTGAACGGCTCCATGATCCGGAGTCGATACGCCATGGTCGGGAAGTACTTCTCGAGGGCGCGACCGTTGAGGGTCACCTTGCCGGTGCCGTCGCGGAGACGGACTCGGGCGATCGACTCCTTACGGCGACCGGTTGCCTGGACTAGGGGCTTCGGCATCAGCTGTCCACCTTTCGGATGTTGTGCTCCAGCTCACGGGGCTGTTGGGCGGAATGCGGGTGTTCCGGGCCCACGTAGACCCGGAGTTTGCGGGCCATGTGACGACCCAGCTTGTTCTTGGGGAGCATCCCCCGCACCGCCCGCTCGATGATCACCTCGGGACGGCGGTCGCGGAGACGCTCGAAGGTCTCCGCCTTGATGCCACCGGGGAAACCCGAGTGGCGGTAATAGATCTTCTGCTGGCTTTTGTCCGAGCTCACCACCACCTTCTCGGCGTTGACGACGATCACGTGATCGCCAACGTCCACATGGGGTGCGAAGGTCGGCTTGTGCTTGCCCCGGAGAATCTTGGCGATCTCGGAGGAGAGTCGACCGAGGGGGACATTCTCGGCGTCGACGATCCACCAGGATCGCTCGATGTCACCCGGTTTGGGCGAGTAGGTCTTGTTCATGGTCATGGAAATGGAATCCTCGGCAGTCGGCTACCGGACGCGGCCCGGCGCCCGATCGTGTCACAGCTACCTCATCGTGTCGTTACAGACGCACGGTCTTCAGGACCCAACGAGGCCGGGACGGCAATGTGGGGAAACGCCTTCGCTGGGAAGTCGACTCTATGCTACGTGATGGTGCCCTCAACCGCCAATCCCGGAGCAGTGCCCACCGCCGTCGATATCGCAATGATCGATGAGGCGCGCCAACGCGCCGGGGATCTCATTCTGCGGACCCCGCTCCATCATTCCAACTCGTTCAGCAGCCTCACCGACCGTGACGTCCATCTCAAGGCGGAATGTCTGCAGAGGACCGGCTCCTTCAAGGTCCGGGGTGCCCACAACGCCATCGGGCGACTTGGTGGGGGTCCCGTCGTCGCCGCCTCCGCCGGCAACCACGCCCAGGGGGTGGCCCTCGCCGCAAAATGGGCGCATTCACCGGCGACGGTCTTCATGCCCGAGACCGCTCCCCTGCCCAAGGTGAACGCCACCTCCGACTACGGGGCGGAGGTCCGTCTGGTCGGGCGCGACCTGGTCACCGCCGTGGCCGCGGCCCGCAAGTTCGCCGAGGAGACGGGGGCGGGGTTCATCCACCCCTACGACGATCCCTACATCATCGCCGGACAGGGCACCCTCGGTCTCGAGGTGGTCGAACAGCTCCCCGAGACGGGCACCGTGATCGTTCCCGTCGGTGGTGGTGGGCTCCTCGCCGGCACCGCCCTGGCGATAAAGAGCCACCTCCCCAACTCCCGTGTCATCGGGGTGGAGGTGGAACCCGCGGCCATCTACGAACCGTACCGACGTACCGGGATCCTGGAACCGGCATCCGACGAGGGAACCACCATCTGCGACGGGATCGACGTGCGGGTTCCCTCCGAGATCGCCCACGAGCTCATCGAGGAGCATGTCGACGACCTAGTCGTGGTGCGTGACGACCAGACCACCTCGGCGCTCACACTGATCCTGGAACGAGCCAAGCTGATGGTCGAGCCGTCCGGCTGCGTGGGGATCGCCGCCCTCATGGAGGGTCTCGTCCCCGACGACGCCCCCGATCCGATCGTGGTGGTCCTCTCCGGGGGCAACATCGACCTCCTCCTCCTGGGGAAGATGGTCCGCACCGGTATGGAGGCGTCGGGCCGCTACGCCGAGCTGCGGGTGTGGATCCCCGACCAGCCCGGACAACTGGCCCGCATCCTCGAGATCGTCGGGGAGCACGGGGCCAACGTCGTCGATGTCGAGCACCACCGTGAGGGCTTCGGTCTCCCCTTCGGCACCGTGGAGATCGACATCGCCGTCGAGACCCGTGGTTCCACCCACGCCACCAGACTCCGCCAGGCCCTCGCCGCCGAGTTCGACCTGCGGATGTGAGGCCACCTCAACCCAGGGTGGAGGTCATCACCCAGAACAGGGAGGTCCGTCGCGGCCCCCCTACCCGTACCCGACCTCCCACAGGACGAGGCCGGTCGCGGGAGCGACCTTGCGGGCGGCGGAGCGGTCACGTGCGGCGATGACGTCGCTGACCGACGATGCGGGCACACGACCCAAACCCACCTCCACCGAGAAGCCCACCATGGAGCGGACCATCTGGTGGCAGAACGCCACCGCCGTGATCGAGAAAACCACACGGGTCCCCTCCTTGGTCCACGAGGCCTCCTCCACCGTGCGGGTGGTGGTGCGACCCTCGTGGGCACGACAGAACGAGGCGAAGTCGTGGTCTCCGACGAATGCCCCTGCCACCAGATTCATGGCGTCGACGTCGAGTGGATTTCCAACGTGCCAGGTCCAGTTGCGCCGTAGTGGGTCGTTGGCGGGCCCCGTCTCCACGAAGTAGCGGTAGGACCGCCAGGTTGCCGAGAAGCGGGCGTCGAAGTCGTCGGGTACCGCCTGCAGGGACCAGATGGCGACCTCGGGTCCGACGATGCCACCTATCCCCCGTCGCACCCGGTCGACATCGAGGTCGACATCGCTGCGAAAGCTCATGACCTGGCCACGGGCGTGGGCACCGGCGTCGGTGCGCCCGGCGCAGGTCGTCTCCACGGGTTCCCCGATCAGTGTCTCCAATGCCTCCTCAACCTCCCCCTGCACGGTGCGGACCCCTTGCTGGCAGGCAAAACCGTGGAAATCGGTCCCCTCATAGGCGAGGTCGATGCGGTAGATGGTCAGAAGATGCCGCCGAGCAGGAAGCGGAACAGGATCACGAGGACCTGGCCTCCCACCACGGAGAACAGGGCGGTCTGGATGTCGACGTCGGCGGTCTCCTGGGTGGCGACGGTGAGGGCGGCGATGCCCCAGACCAGGGCGACCAGCCAACCGAAAACCGGAATGAGGGCGGAGAGCTGGGTGGGCCAGGTGTGACCCTGGGACGCCATGATCCGGTCGGTCCGCATCTCTGCCTTGAAGATCCACCGGGCGACCAGGGTGGTGGCGAAGCCGAGGATGAGCCAGCCGAACATCTCGGAGAGCAGGAACCGGACCAACCCGAAGAGGCTGACATTGCCCCCCACCGCGAGAAGGACCAGATACATGACGATGCCCACTCCCCCGACGACAAGGGCGGCGTCGGCGGTGGCATCGTGCTCGAAGTAGATCTCGTCGAAGACCTTCCTGTCGAGTCGAACGGCCCTGAGGGATCGCTGCACGATTTTCATGGGACCCGAGGATAGAACACCAGCCGACCCTCAAGATCAGGGACGGCGCAGCTTTATCTGCTCGGTCTGGTGGTCACCGGTCTTATGGAGGATCAGCGTGGCCCGCCCCCGGGTGTGGAGGATGTTCTCGAACAGATTGACCTCGTTGATTCGCTTCCAGATGAATCGGGCCGTCCGGTCGGCCTCGTCGTGGGTCAGCTCGGCGTACTTGCGGAAGTAAGAGTCCTCCCGACGGAAGGCGGTTCGGGTGAAGGTGTGGAATCGCTCGACGTACCACCGTTCGATGTCGGCCACATCGGCGTCGACATAAATGCTGAAGTCGAAGTAGTCCGACACATAGGTGCCGACGTCGCCTCCCTGGAGGACGTTGAGACCCTCGATGATGACGATGTCCGGCTGGGAGACCACCCTCCGCTCCCCGGGCACGATGTCATAGGTCACGTGTGAGTACACCGGTGCGGAGATCTCCTCCACACCCGATTTCAGGGCGGCCACGAACCCGAGGAGGGCCCTGCGGTCGAAGGACTCGGGAAAGCCCTTCCGATCCATCAACCCGCGCCGCTCCAACTCGGAGTTGGGGAGGAGGAAGCCGTCGGTGGTGATCAGATCGACACGGGGATGGTCGGGCCACCGGGAGAGCAGTTCCTGGAGGACACGGGCTGTCGTCGACTTCCCCACCGCCACCGAGCCGGCGATACCGATTATGTAGGGAACCGGGGTGGTCGGCTTGCCCAGGAAGGTGTCGGTGACACTGAAGAGCTGCTGGGACGCCCGAACGTACAGGTTGAGGAGTCGGGACAACGGCAGATAGGACTGCTCGACGTCGGCCATGGACAACTCGACGTTGATACCTCGGATCTTGTCGATGTCATCCTCACCGAGGGTGAGGGGTGTGGAGGCGCGCAGCTTCGCCCACTCCTCGCGGGTGAAGGTGATGAAGGGGCTGGTCATCTCGGTGATACCCCAAGGCTAACCCGATCGCCGTTTGCGTCGTCACCCGACGCCGTACAATCATCGGGATGCGAAAGGTCATCAACTGGGTCCTCACGCCCCTCGTCGTGCTCGCCTTTGTCGGTGTCCTCGTTGTCTTCGAGATACTCGGTCGGCTGGCATTGCTGATCTCTCTCAACGTTTTCGAGATCGTCATGGCCGGTCTGCAGTGGACCATGATGCGTCTCTTCACCGTGTTTGGGGTGCGCATCAGGGTGGAGAGGTCCTCCATGGTGGATCGGCACCGACCCTATGTGATCATCTCGAACCACCAGTCGCTGTTCGACATCGCCCTCATCGGGGGCGTCCTGTTCTGGAACCTCCCCAAGTACGTGGCCAAGCAGGAGCTGACGGCGGGGATTCCCGCCGTCTCCCTGAACCTGAACCACGGCCGGCACGCCCTCATCGACCGGAAGAACGCCGATCAGGCCGTCACCGCCATCAGAGAACTGGGGCGCACCTCGATGGAACGGGGCACGTCGGCGGTGATCTTCCCCGAAGGGACGAGATCACGGGGCGGATCGCTCAAGAAGTTCCGGAGGAACGGGGCCATCACACTGCTTGGGGCCGCCCCCGAGTTGTGGGTCGTGCCGGTGACGATCGAGGGATCCTGGCACTTCAACACCATCCCCCCCTTCCCGAGCGAAACCGAGATTGTCATGCGGATCGGGGACCCGATGGAGCGCACCCCCGACGACGAGCACGATGTCTTCGACCGGGCCACCGCCGAGATCGCCACGACGTTGGAGGAGCTGAGAGGCCATTGAGCGACCTCTCCGTTGGTTCATTTTCTATCTGAAGTGATTCCCAGGGTCTCGGCCACACCACCCAAACGCCTGTCGACGGTCCACAGGTCGAGATGACCCAACATGGCCGACGCCAGAAGATGAACGTCCACCCAGCCGATTCCACACCCAGCAATGGCGTGAGCCTCAACGAAGGTCATTGCCTCATCGTGCGTCGCAGTGGGCGCCATGGGAAGCGAAGACCAGAGGCCGATCAGTGGGGTGCGCTCTTGGAGGTGTCCACAGGCGAGTTCGCCGATCACGAACTGATGGCACCGAATGGATCCCTCATCCAGTCCCTCGGCGAGAAGGGCGTTCCCTCGACGGAGATACTCGATCCAAACCGATGTGTCGACCAGCGTCGGAGTCAAGTCGGACTTCGGCGTCTTACCGCCGCAGCAGCAGTCGGGTCCGTCCCTCCGAGTGTCGCCAGACGACGCGCCGACTCGCGCTCAACCAGCGCACGCAGACCGGCGTGTATCAACGCCGTCTTCTGATCGATCCCAGTGAGCCGCATCGCCTCATCGACCAACTCGCCATCAAGGTTAAGTGTGGTCCTCATGCAGATTAGTATGCATGACATATCTGCATCGGTCAAGATCCTCACGATGAGCCGACCCGGAGAAACCGGACCCGAACCTTGGGCTCCAGACGTCGCTGAGCGGTGCTGGGAAGACCTGGGTTCGCCGACACGGGGCCGCCCTTGTCAGACGAGTTCGATGACCGCCATTTCGGTCCCGTCGCCACGACGGGGTCCCAGCTTGGTGATCCGCGTGTAGCCACCGGGACGGTCGGCATAGCGGGGTGCGACCTCGGCGAACAGCTTGTGGACGATGTCTTTGTCGTGGATCGTTCGCAGCACGGTGCGCCGGGCGTGGACATCACCACGACGTGCCCTGGTGATCAGTTTCTCGGTGACGGGTCGGACCGCCTTGGCCTTGGCGATCGTGGTCTTCACACGTCCATTGACGATCAGCTGACCGGCCAGATTGGCGAGGATGAGTCGTTCGTGGGAGGGTGACCCCCCGAGACGGGGCCCCTTACGGGGACGGGGCATATCTCAGCTCTCCGATTGTGCGTCGGCCAGGGAGAGCCCGAGCTCGTCGAGCTTGGCGACGACCTCCTCGAGACTCTTCTGGCCGAAGTTGGTGATGTTGAGCAGCTCGTCGGAGTTGCGCTGCACCAGCTCGCCGACGGTGTTGATCTGGACGCGGCGCAGGCAGTTGCGGGGACGCTCCGTGAGATCGAGCGCCTCGATCGGCAGGTCGAGATCCGGCGACCCGCTGGTCTCCACGGCGGTATCACCCAGTTCGAGTCCGGCGAGCTCGCCGAGATCGGCGAACAGACCCAACAGCTCGGCAAGGGTCTTGCCGGCCGAGGAGACGGCGTCACCGGGGGTGATGGCGCCGTTTGTCTCGATGTCGAGAACGAGACGGTCGTAGTTTGTCATCTGACCGACCTGGGTGTTCTCGACCCGGTAGGCGACCTTGCGCACCGGCGAGAAGATCGAGTCGATCGGAATCACGCCGATGGGCGATCCGCTGACCTTGTTGGCCTCGGCGGACCGGTAGCCGACACCACGACCGACGGTGAGTTCCATCTCGATGGCACCCGACGACGACAGGGTGGCGATGTGCTGGTCGGGGTTCACCACCTCGACACCAGCCGGGAGCTTGAGGTCGCCGGCGGTGACGTCTCCCGCGCCCCGGGCCGACAGATACAGGGTGTGGTCGTCGTTGTCCTCGGTGTGGATGACGACCTGCTTGATGTTGAGGATGACGTCGACGACATCCTCGACGACACCGGAGATGGTGGAGAACTCGTGGTCTACGCCCTCGACCTGGAGCAAGGTCACGGCGGCGCCGGGCACCCGGGAGAGGAGGGTACGACGAAGGGTGTTGCCCAACGTGTATCCGAACCCTGGCTCGAGCGGCTCGACGACGAACCGGGACCGGGTGTCGTTGAGTTCTTCCTGTTCGATGTGGGGACGTTGAACGATCAACACTGGGTATACCTCACTTGGAGTAGAGCTCGACGATCAGGTGTTCATTGATGGCCGTGTCGATCTGGTCACGACGGGGAAGGTCACGTACGGTGATCCGTCGTTCGGTGTGGTCGACACTCAGCCACTCGGGAGTCGGTCGATCCAGCGTGTCCACCGTGTGGGCGATGACGAGTAGGTCCTTCGACCGCTCCTTGGTGGTGATGACATCGCCGGGACGCACCTGGTACGACGGGATGTCGACCTTGCGACCGTCGACCCGGAAGTGGCCATGATTGACGAGCTGGCGAGCCTGGGGGCGGGTGGCGGCGAGACCGGAGCGCCAGACCACGTTGTCGAGGCGGAGCTCGAGCATGCGGAGAAGCTCCTCGCCGGTGATGCCCTCCCGACGGGCGGCCTCGTGGTAGTAGCGGCGGAACTGACGCTCGAGCACCCCGTACATGGTGCGGAGCTTCTGCTTCTCCCGGAGCTGTACGAGATAGTCGCTCTCCCGGATCCGGCCCCGACCATGGTCGCCAGGGGGATAGGGGCGCTTGTCGACGGGGCAGCGCTTCGACTGGCAGAGTGGGGTGCGGGCCCGACGGCACGCCTTGTGACGGGGGCCGATGTAGCGAGCCATTCTCAGCCTCTCCGTTTCTTGAGGCGAACACCGTTATGAGGCGTGGGAGTGACATCACGCACACCGGTGATCTCCATCCCCATGTTCTGCAGGGTGCGGACTGCGGTATCGCGGCCGGAGCCACTACCGCTGACGATCACGTCCAGCCTGCGGACACCATGCTCACCGGCACGCCGGGCTGCCTCCTCGGCGGCCACCTGGGCGGCGTATGGGGTCGACTTGCGCGATCCCTTGAATCCCACCGAACCACCCGAGGTCCACACGACGGTGGCACCGGTGAGGTCGGTGATGTTGATGATGGTGTTGTTGAAACTGGCCTTGATATGGGCCTGACCGTGCGCAACGTTCTTTCGATCGCGCCGACGGGACCGCTTCTGCTGTTTCGCCACGAATACTCCTACTTGGTGACTTTCTTCTTGCCGGCGATCGCCACCCTCGGACCCTTGCGGGTTCGAGCGTTGGTATGGGTGCGCTGGCCTCGCACCGGCAGTCCGCGACGGTGACGGATGCCCTGGTATGTGCCGATCTCGACCTTGCGTTTGATGTTCTGCTGTGTCTCACGACGGAGGTCGCCCTCCACCGTGTAGTTCTGCTCTATGTAACGACGGATCCGGGCGACCTCGTCGTCGGTGAGTTCGCGGACCTTGGTGTTGGCCTCGATCGACGTCACCTCACAGATTTCCTTGGCTCGATTACTGCCCACTCCGTAGATGTAGGTAAGGCCGATTTCCAGTCGTTTGTCTCGGGGCAGATCCACCCCTGCGATACGGGCCATCAACTCATCACCCCTGACGCTGCTTGTGGCGCGGATTGGAGCAGATCACCCAGACGCGGCCACGCCGCCGGATGACCCGACATTTTTCACACATTCTCTTGGTGGAAGGGCGCACCTTCATCGGTATCTCCACACGATTCGTCCTCGGGTTGGGTCGTAGGCCGACAGTTCCACATCGACACGGTCACCGGGAAGGATGCGGATGTAACGCATCCTCATCTTTCCGGAAACATGCGCGTGAACCTCCAGGCCACCATCGATCTCCACGCGAAAACTCGCATTGGGAAGATTCTCGAGGACGGTGCCCTGGACGCGGATGACGTCTTCGTCAACCACAGAGAGGCCTTACGAACCGAACATAAAGACTACTCATTGCTGCTCCTATCGACCAAATCAACCGACAGGGCTTCCTCCCCCGCCGTGAACACCATCGTCCCGTCCTTGGTGAGGGCGACGGTGTGCTCCCAGTGGGCCGCCAACGACCCATCGGCGGTGCGGACCGTCCACCCATCATCATCAACGGTGGTGTCCTCGGCGCCGACGGTGAACTGCGGCTCGATGCAGATCGCCATCCCGGTGCGGAGCTTCATACCCTTGCCCGGTGTCCCGTAATTGGGGACCTGCGGTTCCTCATGCATCTGCCGTCCGATCCCATGTCCGACGTAGTCGCGGACTACGCCATAACCGGCGTCGAGACCGATCTTTTCGATGGTCGATCCGATATCTCCGAGTCGCGTCCCGGGTTGGGTGATGCGGACCGCGGCCCACATGGCCTCATTGGTCACATCGATCAACCGGGTGGCATCGGCCGAGATCTCGCCGATACCCATGGTGAAGGCGGCGTCGCCGTGGAACCCCTCGAAGATGGCCCCGGCGTCGACGGCGAGGATGTCGCCTTCGCGGAGTTGGTAATCATCGGGGATGCCATGCACGACCACGTCGTTGACCGAGAGACAGAGCACCGCGGGAAACCCGTGATAGCCGAGGAAACTCGGTGTGCAGTTTCGATTTTCCAGGACCTTGCGGGCGAGATCATCCAACTCGGTGAGACTTGCCCCGGGGATTGCCGCTTCACGAACCGTGCGAAGAATCTCCGACACACACGCACCGGCGACCTGCATGCGGTCGAATTCGCGTCTTGACTTGATCGTGATCATCGGGGAGAAGACTCTCCGGGGCTCGGAAACAGATGGCACCGGGAGTGGCAGTGGTCTCGATCCGGGTGGTTCCCACGGTGATTCCATCTGGCCGAAACGGCGCAACAATAGTGCCCGCCCGAGGGCGGGGTCAACGAGTGTACTCGCTCGTCGGCCCGGCGTCGAAAGGAGGTTCCAGAAACGCTCGACGTCCGCGGCATCGCCGCAACGTATAGTCGGTTAGGACCTGTAGGATCCACGACACCAGGAGGAAATCATGGATGCGATCATTCTCATCGGGCGGATCCTCTTCGCCCTGATCTTCATCAGTTCGGGAATCGCGGGGCACTTCATGGCCCTCGAACAGTCGAGCCAGTACGCTGATATGAAGGGGGTGAGACCGGCCAAGCCTGCTGTGATCGTCTCGGGGATCGTGATCCTCCTCGGCGGACTCTCGATCATCCTCGGCCTATGGATGGATCTCGGTGCCCTGCTGATCGTGATCTTCGCATTGAGTGCCGCCTTCCTGATGCACAACTTCTGGACGATCGAGGATCCCATGGAGCGGCAGATGGAGATGACCCAGTTCATGAAGGACACCGCCCTCGCCGGTGGCGCCCTTGTCATCCTCGGGATGACCCAGCTCATGGGCGACGACCTCGGCCTCACCCTCACCGGTCCCCTGTTCTGATCAGAAAGCCTCGCCGAGTCGAGAGATCCCGAGGCATCCGCGGTCGGGTGGGTGTAGCCTCGGGAGACCCGACGGCGAAAGGATCAGAACGGTCGTGAAGGTGTACAGCCCGGAGAGGATCAGGAACGTTGCCCTGGTCGGTCACAGCGGCGTGGGCAAGACCACCCTCGCCGAGGCTCTGCTCTACCGGGCCGGTGTTGTGAGCCGTGCCGGGAAGGTGGAGGAAGGCTCGACCACCACCGACTTCGAGCCCGAGGAACGGGACCGGGGACTCTCGCTGTCTTTGGCGATCGCCCCCTTCGAATGGAAGGGCCACAAGGTCAATCTGATCGACACCCCGGGATATGCCGATTTCGTCGGTGATGTGCACGCCGCCCTCCGGGTCGCCGATCTGGCCGTGTTCGTGGTGAGCGCCGTGGAGGGGATCGAGATACAGACCGAGCAGACGTGGACGATCGCCGCCGAGCGTCGTGTCCCTCGGATGATCTTCATCAACAAGCTCGACAAGGAGCGGGCCTCCTTCGACCGGACCCTCGACCAGCTCAAGGAGCGGTTCGGGGCCGGTATCGCCCCCATCGAGTTGCCCATCGGTGAGGAGGCGGAGTTCCATGGCGTCATCGACTTGTTCCGGGATACCGCCTACGTGTACGACAGCGGTCACGCCGAGCAGACGCCGATGGAGATGGGTGACCGGGAGCACCGGGTGCACGACGACCTCATCGAGGGAATAGTCGTCGCCGATGACACCCTCCTCGAGCAGTATCTCGAGGGTGAGGTTCCATCGGTGGAGAAGCTGGAGGAGACTATGGCCGTCGGTATCGCCGACGCCACCGTCTTCCCGGTGGTATGCGGCTCCGCCATCGGACCGATCGCCGTCGACCGTCTCGCCGATTTCATCGTCGAGCTGGGTCCCTCCCCACTGCAGCGGCCACCGGTCAGGGCCCACGTCGGTGAGGAGACGGTGGAGGTCGAGCCCCGACCATCGGGGGAGCCACTCGCCCTCGTCTTCAAGACCATCGCCGATCCCTATGTCGGTCAGATCTCGCTGATGCGCGTGCTGTCGGGCACATTGGAGTCGGAAACCGTCCTCACCAATCCTCGGAGTGGTTCCGATGAGCGGCTCGCCAAACTGGCAGTCATGTTGGGCAAGGAGACCGAGCTGATAAGTGCCGCTCCCACCGGCGACATCGTCGCCACCTCCAAGCTGGCCGATACCCGGACCGGTGACACCCTCGCCCCCAAGAACATGCGGGTGACCCTCGACCCGGTCCGACCATCCGAACCCGTCCTATCGATGGCGATCGTCGCCCGCAGCCAGGGCGATGAGGACAAGCTGGCCGTTGCCCTCCACCGGCTGATCGAGGAGGACCCGTCCCTCGTGCTCGAACGCAACGACGAGACCTCTCAGACTTTGCTCAAGGGAATGGGCGAGATGCATCTCACCATCACCCGGGAGCGTCTCGCCCGAAAGTTCGGCGTGCAGGTAGACACCGAGCCGGTGCGTGTCGCCTATCGCGAGACGATCACCCGAACCGCCGAGGCGGAGGGCAAGTACAAGAGACAGTCGGGCGGCCACGGTCAATTCGGGATAGCCCAGCTCAAGGTGGAGCCGGCCGAACGGGGCTCGGGGTTCGAGTACGTCGATGCGACCAAAGGAGGTGTCATCCCCCGTCAGTTCATCCCCGCCGTTGAGAAGGGGGTGCTCGAGGCGATGGCGGCCGACGGGAAATGGGGCTACCCGGTGGTCGACGTGACCGTCCACTGCCTGCACGGTAAGGCCCACTCGGTCGACTCCTCGGAGTTGAGTTTCAAGATGGCGGGACGGTTCGGTTTCCGGGAGGCCTTCGCACAGGCCGGCCCCATACTCCTCGAACCCGTCTCCGAGATGACGATCGTGGTGCCCAGCGCCTACCAGGGTGATGTTCTCGGTGACCTCGCCGCCCGTCGCGGCCAGGTGCAGGACACGAGCGGTGACGGAGACCGCCAACACATCGAGGCACTCATCCCGACGTCAGAGATCATGAACTATGCCATCGATCTCCGCTCCCTCACCCACGGTTGGGGGATCTTCACCGCACGCCACCACCATTATCAGGAGCTCCCGGCCAACCTCGCCGAGAAGGTACCCGTTCCCGGCGGAGAGTGATACCTCCGGGCGTCAATCCCCGACAGTGGCGGCCACCCCCGCGGCGAAACGGTTCACGTCGTCTTCGGTGGTGTCCCATGCGGTCATCCAACGGACCTGGTTCCGCTCCAGATCCCATGGCCAGAAGAAGCACCACTCCCGGAGTGGCTCGATGGCCTCGGCGGGAAGGACGGGGAACAGACTGTTCGCCTCCGGTGGCCCCTCGTGGGTCACCCCAGGGATGTCCGAGGTTGCCTCGTAGAGCCTCGATGCCATCCGGTTGGATCGAGTGGCCAACTCCAGCCACAGGTCGTCCTTGAGGAGGGCGAGGAATTGGGCGGAGATGAACCGCATCTTCGACGCCAACTGGTTGAACTGCTTGCGAAGATAGGGTGCGGCTCCCGCCAACGCCGGATCGAGGATGATCACGGCCTCGGCACCCAGGCCGCCGTTCTTCGTCCCCCCGAAGGTGACCACGTCCACGCCGGCACCGACGGTCATCGCCCGGAGTGCGTCCACACCCCCGAGGGCCGCGGCGGCGTTGGCGAGACGGGCGCCGTCGAGATGGACCCTCATCCCCCTGCTGTGGGCTGCCTCCACCAGGTCGGCGATCTCGTCGGGTGTGTACACCGTTCCCAGCTCGGTGACCTGGGTGAGGGAGAGCACTCCCGGCTGGGCGTGATGCTGCACCCCACGGAGATGGTCGAGGGAGGCGAGAGCGTCAACGGTGATCTTCCCGTCGATACTGGGCAACTCGATCAGCTTGGTCCCGAGGACCCGCTCGGGGGCCCCGGTCTCGTCGGCGGTGATGTGCGACCACCGGGTGCACACCACCGCCTCTCCCCTTCCCAGCGCCGCACCCAGGGCGAGGACGTTGGCACCGGTCCCGCTGAAGGTGAGCAGGGTGGTCACGTCGGCATCGAACATCGCCGAGAATGCGTTGGCGACCCCAGCCGTCCACGGGTCGGAACCATAGGCGAGGGCATGACCTTCATTGGCGGCCACGACGGCATCGAGCACGGCGGGATGGGCCCCAGCGGCGTTGTCGCTGGCGAAGGAGCGTTGGGGCGGTTCGACGTGAGCGGACATGAAGGGTCACGGTACCGGATCCCAGTGGTTCCGGGCCCGGCGTGTTCCCGCTACCCCCACCCCACCTATAGCCTCCGTTGCGATGTCGCGACCGCTCCTTTCCTTCTTCCTCGTCACGCCCGTCGCCGCCGCCATACTCGCCGTGGCGCTCGGTCTGGTGTGCATCGCCGCCGATGTGATGAGCCCCGACACCGACCCCCTGGTCCGCGCCGCCCAGTTCGCCGGGGTGGGACCGGCACCCTGGGCGGTCGTCGCCTTCCTGGTGGGAGCAGTGGCGGCCCGATCCGGCGGTGGTGTCGTCACCGGGATGTTCTGGGCCGTAGGGGCACTGCTGCTCGCCGATGGGATCTACTACCTCGGTCATGTCTATCTCGACTCCAGGGCCCTCAGCGAGGTCCTGGTGCGATCGGCATTGGTATGGGCTGCCGTAGCCGTCGGGGCCGGTGTGGGATTTGGTGCGGCCGGTGCCTTGTGGTCCAACTCCACCCCCAGTGTCGCCGGGGTCGCCCTCGCCCTCCTCGGGGCAACCCTCGTAGTCGAGGCCGCCTATCTGGCCGGTCCCGACCTCGGTGCCCTGGTGGGAGGTGCCGAAGACACCGCAGTCGACCGGGGTCGGGCATTGTTCGGCGCCGTCGAGATCATCGCCGCCTTGGGGCTGATCCTGCTGGCGCCACGACGGGGACGTCTCGTCTTTTCGGTCGCGTTGGTCGGTGCCACCGCGGTGGCGTTCGTGCTGGGGCCGATCCTGATGGAGGTGACGAGTACCGCCATCACCGCGGGCTAGGTTGAGGTTCGGGACTCGGTAACCCGAAATAGGTCAGAAGATAGAGCAGCCCCTAACCTGGATGACTTCGGAGGGACGGCGATGAGAAAGCTCATCCTGATGATGTCGGTGTCTCTTGATGGCTTCATCGAGGGACCGGACCGCGAGCTCGGTTGGCACATGGTCGATGACGAGCTACACAGCCACTTCAACGAGCAGCTCGGCGCGATGGGCGCGTTCCTGAACGGACGGGTCACCTATGAGCTGATGGCCGGATTCTGGCCGACAGCCGACACGGACTCCTCGAGCACCGGGCCCATGGTCGAGTTTGCCCGCATCTGGCGAGACATGCCCAAGATCGTGTTCTCCCGGACCCTGAAACGGGCCGACTGGAACACCACCATGGTCCGCGAAGTCGTCCCCGAGGAGATCCGAGAGCTCAAGACACAACCCGGTGGAGACCTGGTGCTCGGCGGCGCCGACCTCGCCGCAGTCTTCATGCGACACGACCTGATCGACGAGTACCGGCTCTATGTCCACCCGATCGTCATTGGAGGGGGCAAGCCCCTGTTCCAGGTAGCGGACACCAAGACCAAGCTCCAGCTCGCCGAGACCCGGACCTTCGGCAACGGCGTCGTCCTTCTCCGCTACCAGCGCCCTGACGGAGGTGCGAGATGAGAAATGCCCGGGTCCCCTGATCGCCACGGCCTCACGATCTAGCCCATCTCGGCCAGAGCGGACAGGGTGCGCTCGCCGTCGCGGTCGCCGCTGGTGGCAGGGAAGATCGCAATTTCGACCACCCGGATGCTGGAGGTACCGAGGGCCACTCCCACCGTGCGACCGGTGAGCGCCGCCACCGAAGAGGCACCGCGCACGATCGTGGCCGGGTCCCGCACGGCGACGGGTATCGGCCCAGCGGTGAATGCGATCTGGTCGGTAACACCTCCGATAGCGGTGGCGAGGGCGAAAGAGTCCCAGGTGGGACCCTCGCCGATCCAGAGCTCGCCATAGCCAAGACGGTCGGCCATTGTCGCCATTCCCAGGGCATCATCCCAGGGCCGATCGTCCTCCCGGGCCGCAACCACCACAGTCATGTCCACCGCGATCCCTCCTGGTTCGAGTCGGTGGTCATGGTTACTCCTCGTGGTGTGGGTGAACCGATAGCTCCTGAATGATCACGACAACCTCTCCGGCGGGGCCCCGCCGCCAACGGCGCCCTACCTCGTCGAAACCCACGGCCCGGAGGAAGGCCCGTCCCCTCTCGTCGTCCTCATCCACCTCGGCGCCGATCTCGGTGGCCTCGAGCTCCTCGCCCGCCCACGAGGCAACGGCCTCCACGACCGCACCGCCGTACCCCCGCCGCTGCTGGTCGGCGTGGATCACCACCACGCCAAGCCACGGTCTGGCATTGTCGGGATGCTTTCGGAGCAGATCGACCATCCCGATGGGCCGTGCTCCCGCTCGGGTGCGGACGGCGAGGGTCTCCCGGGCCGGATCGAGGGCGGCCACCGCGAGGTCACGTCCCAGTTTGCTCCTGTCGTACAGTCCCACCACACCGGCCGTGCCCTCGGTCCGGGCGAGGTGGTCGGGGTTGGAGTGGTGGGCCGCGACCAGGGGATCGAAGTCGTCCTCGGCGATCTCGTCGATGATGAGGCGTGGGGTTTTCAGTTCCATACCAATCCCCGAGTCTCGTCACCTCGCAGAACCAACACACACTTTTATACCTTCTCCCCCCTCGCATG
>WHUC01000188.1 GCA_009377435.1 Acidimicrobiia bacterium | reverse complement strand
TTCTGGTCGATGAGGCGGTCCTCGTACTCGGGCCTGATCGCATCCTCGGCCCTTTCCATGTTGCGTCCGCACTCGAGATCGGCGACGGCGAGGGCGATCTCGTCCCTCTGGAGCAGAGCAAGCTTCTGTTCGTTGACCTCGGGCAGGGTGACGTTGGTGACCGCCTCGATGTAGCGCTCCACCTCCTCGGCGGTGTTCTCCCGGTAGAAGGCGTCGATCTCGTCCTGCGTCCAACCGGCGAAGGGGTCGGGGTTCACCATGTCACCGCCGGTGATGTCGTCGAGTCGCCGGTGGATCTCGGTGATCCCCTCCGAGAACACATCGGTGGGGCGAACGTATTCGAAACCACGATTGGCCATGCATCTCGACCACTCCGCCTCGGCATCGGCCAGACGTTGGTCCGAGGTGATGGCGATCTCCATGACCCGCAACGCCGGCTCGAGTTTGCTCCACCCCTCCTGGACGGCGCCGAACCGATCATCCTGGATTGCGATGGCGTGCTGTCGACAACCGATGCGGTCTGATGGGTGGCCGTCACCGAGGTATCCCCCGTCGAGAGCGGTGTAGAACTCCGCTCGGCGCGGAGATGACGTTGTCAGCGGGCCTGTCCTCGGCGGGGTCGGTGTGCGGTCGGTCCTCCACAAGGTGGAGATCCCAAACCCGATCCGCCTTACCTCGGCGTCGGACGGCCCCGAGTCGATGTTGTCGGCGATGGGCCGCGGCCTGTAGGAAAATGCCCGTGCATCCATGCATCGAGCTGTGGTCACCTCCACGGCGCGCAGTCGGGCCACCTCGATGACGTCGGGGCCGCTCGGTGTGCCGAAGAACCGTTCGAGGGTGAGCGGTGACCGCTCGGGAGCGGTGACGGAGGGTGATGTCGTCGACGTCGGGGCGGGTCCGGTGCCGTCGCCGCCGCTGGTGGGGACCGTCGCAGTCTGGGTGGTCGTCACCGCGGGTGGGGTGGTCGTGGTTGAACCACCGGTCGCGGCGGTCGTGGACGGTCCCGGCTGATCGTCGGGTTCGTCACCGCTGGCGCTGATCCAAACCACCCCGCCGACGCCGATGACCATGACGACGGCGACAACGATACGCAGCCTCGACGTCATGGCGATGGACAATTCTCTATCCGGGATCACACCCAGGATGGTACGGCTCAGGAGGCTGGTGTGGAATGCCGTCGTGCAGATCGGCGGCCAGACGCGCCGCTCGCCAGGACGCAGGACGAAGACGCACCCGGTGCGGTGCTTCGAGGACGAGGACGCCGCGAGCGGCGATTGGATATCTCTCGGTACCGAGCCGACCAGACCAATACTCCAACTGCTTTCCCAGCACGACCCGAGGGAGGCAATGGTGCCGAAGGTATCCATATGGTCGGCGAGATGTGGGACATGTGTTCCACATCGGCCTCCTAAGCCTTCTCGAGGGGTGCCCACGAGAGGTGGAGTCGTTTCGAGCCGTTGGTGTCGAAGACAACGTGGGCCTCGGCGTGGTCGCCCTCGCCGTCGATGCCGCGGACGGTCCCCAGCCCCCACTTGTCATGCCGGACCCGATCCCCGACGGCGACATCGGCCGGCGACACAGTCGTCCTCGGTGAGACAGATTCGGAGCGGCGATCTCGTTTTCTCTTCCCCGACTTCTCCAGGAGGTGGCTCGGAATCTCTTTGACGAAGCGGGACATGGGGTTGTAGCTGGTCTGCCCCCACAGCATCCGGGCCGCGGCCGAGGTGAGATAGAGCCGGTCCTGGGCCCGGGTGATCCCGACATAGGCGAGACGCCGCTCCTCCGCGAGCTCCTCGGGGTCACCGAGGGAGCGCATGTGGGGGAAGACGCCGTCCTCGAGACCTACCAGAAACACCACCGGATACTCGAGCCCTTTGGCGGTGTGCAGTGTCATGAGGGTGACAGCCCCCCCGCCCTCGTCGATCTCGTCGGCGTCGTTGATCAGGGCGGTCGTCTCGAGGAAACGCTGCAACCGCCCTATGCCATCGAGGGTCTCCCAATCGACATCGTCCTCGCCGACGGTCTCGGGGCCTTCCTCCTCGTACTCGGTCGCCACCGACTTGAGCTCCTTGAGGTTCTCCACGCGGCCCATTGCCTCGATAGTGCGTTCCGCCTCGAGCGACGCCAGATATCCGGTGTCATCGAGGACGGCATCGACCGCCCCGACAACACCGCCGGAGACGGTTCGTTCGATGAGGGTGTCGGCGACGCCCACGAACTCGACAATGGCGCGCTGCGCCCTGGTGTTGAGTCGGTCGATCTCGTCGGCCCGGCGGAGGGCATCCATGAAGGTGATCCCCTCCCGCTCGGCGAACCGGTCGACGTGGGCAATGGTGGTGTCGCCGATCCCCCTCCGGGGCTCGTTCACGATCCGCTTCACAGCCACCTGGTCGTCGGGGTTGACGATCATCTGGAGGTAGGACATGGCGTCCTTGATCTCCTTGCGGTCGTAGAACCGCACCGACCCCACCACCGAGTAGGGGATACCACGGCGTACGAGCACATCCTCCACCACCCGCGATTGGGCGTTGGTCCGATAGAACACGGCCATATCGGACAACTCGGAACCCTCCTCACGGAGGGCTTCGGCCTGGTCGGCGACGAATCCGGCCTCGTCGTGTTCGTCCTCGCCTTCGAAGCGGACGATCTTGGCCCCCGTCCCCCGGTCCGACCACAGGTGCTTGGGGGTGCGCCGGGCGTTGTTGGAGATGACCGAGTTGGCCGCATCGAGGATGTTCTCGGTGGACCGGTAGTTCTGGTCGAGGACGATGATGCGGGCATCGGGGTAATCCGACTCGAAATTGTCGATGTTTCGGAGATCCGCACCCCGGAACTTGTAGATCGACTGGTCGCCGTCCCCGACCACGCAGAGGTTGCGATGGGACTCGGTGAGCAGCTTGATCAGCGCGTACTGGGCGTGATTGGTGTCCTGATACTCGTCGACGAGCACGTAACGGAACCGCTCCTGATACTGCCGAGCCACCTCGGGGAAAGCCCCGAGCAGCTCGACGGTCACCATGAGGAGATCGTCAAAGTCCATCGCCGAGGCCTCCAACAAACGCTGTTGGTAGAGGCGGTAGACATCGGCGGCATGCTCGTGATAGAACCCGTCCCCCGTTAGCGCGAAAGTCTCGTAGTCGACGAGTTCGTTCTTGGCGTTCGAGATGATCCCCCGAATGGTCCGCGGGGGGAACCGCTTGGAATCGAGGTCGAGATCCTTGAGGCACATCGTGACGAGGCGGAGGGAGTCGGACTCGTCGTATATCGAGAACGTCGACTTGTAACCGAGGCGGGGGGCCTCCCGGCGCAGGATGCGCACACACGCCGAGTGGAACGTGGACACCCACATGGCCCGGACCGCACCACCGACAAGACGGGCCACCCGCTCCTTCATCTCGTTGGCCGCCTTGTTGGTGAAGGTGATCGCCAGGATCTGGGAGGGAGGGACCCCGAGGTCGCGGATGAGGTGGGCGATGCGGTAGGTGAGGACCCTGGTCTTCCCCGAGCCGGCACCGGCGACCACCAGCACCGGCCCTTCGGTGGCGGCCACCGCCTCACGTTGGGTCGGGTTTAGATCCTCGAAAAGGGGGGACTCTGTGGTGGTGTCGTCGGAGAACCAGGAGGTCTGTGTCATCGGTGTACCGGTTGCGGACCAACCGATGATACCGGGTGACCGAGCCGGAATCACATAGGTGAAAGTCCG
>WHUC01000187.1 GCA_009377435.1 Acidimicrobiia bacterium | reverse complement strand
CTCCGACGTGCCACTCGCGAAAAGTTTTCAGATCACAACTCTTGACGTTCGATAACGTGCTTTGGTATCTAATAGAGCATGGTTGCAGTATCCGGGATCCAGGATGCCCGTCCTCCCTCCGTCGCAGCGCACGCCGCATCGGGCCCGGGTGCTGCAACCACTCGACCCACGGTTGCGATCCGCCCGATGATGAAGACCAGGTCGTTCCGCGTGGGTGGTTCGGAAACGTCCGACTCGGAGCACCGGATGCGGTGGGTGGCCGCGATAGGCACCGAGGCCACCACCGAGCTGCTCAAGGCGATACAGGCCGCCCGATGTGGTGAATCCATTCGCCGACCGGCCCGGCTGTCGATCCTCCTGACGACCGGTCTGGTCGCCGTCAGACAGCAGACCCTGTGTGTTCCGGATCGGCTCCCTCAGGTCCCCTCCCGACTCCTCCATGACCGTTCAGGGGCACGAGGAACGCCGACACGGTCATGGCGACCAGAGCGGTGAGGGCGCCGGCGCCGAAGGCCCAGGCCACACGAACATCGGGCTCGCCCGGCATCACCGCGAGCACCACGGCGGCAACGGCAACACCCGACATCCATACCGCGGCGAGCCGTCTCGTTCGGGCCTGTGCCACCAGCGCCTGGGACATGATCTGAGATGTGGCCAGGGCCATCATCCCGCCCGCTCCCAGAGACGCAACGATCCGTTTCGGCTGGTAGCCCTCGCCGAACATGAACGCCACCACCTCGGGACCGATCACCCAGCCGACGATACCGCCGAGGGCGACGGTCACCGATCCCACTCCCGCCACCCACGTGACGATCTTGTGACGCACCCGGGACGATCCGTCGACAAGCCCGGGAAGAACCCTCCCCTGGAGCGAATAGGTGAGGGTGAGGGGGGCGCGGTAGAGGGTGAAGGTCTGGAAGACGGCACTCTGGATCGCCTCCTCGGCACCCAGGAAGGCGGCGATGGCCGGTGCGGCACCGATCAGCATCTGGGAGGCCGCCGCCCCCGGGATCTGACCACTGAAGAAGTGTTCCGGGGCCGGGAGGTCACTTCCCCCACGATCGTGTCTCCAGAACCTGGTGGTGAGTATCACCCAGGGCGCCGCCACCATCGTCCAACCCAGGTTGACGGCCGAGGGAAACAGCCAGAGAACCAAGACGGCGAGGACGAGGCGGACCACCGACTCGGCGATGAGGATCCATCCCAGGGTTGAGAAGCGCCTCGCTCCGGCGACAACGCCCTTGCCGAGATACAACACCGAGTACCCCACCATCAGGACGGTTATTTGGAGCACATAGATCGGATTCCCCCCGAATAGCCGATCGAGACCCACCAGGGCCACAACCACCCCGAGCAGCAGCCCCAGCGAGCAGACCCGCAGGACGATGAACAGGTCGGATCCGAGAACACTCCGCGAGCGGGAGACCTCGCGGGTCACGAACTGCTCGAGGGGCACGAGGACCACGGTGGCGACGAAGAAGAACACCGTCCACAGCTGACCGATGGGTGCGAAGCCCACCTCTCCGAGGACACGGCCCCCGACCACCTGGAAGCCGTAAGCGGCGAATGCACCGACGAGGGCGCCGATGAGCAGCATGGTGGTACCGGTGCGTTTCCCGGTTGGGGACCGGGTCATCGGGCTCCGGCGCCGGTGAGGATCGTCCACACACTCAGCCAGAGGATCCGCATGTCGAGAGCGGGGGACATGTGCTTCAGGTAGTAGAGGTCGTAGGTGAGCTTCTCCATGGTGCCGACCTCACCGTCGGCATACCCGAACTTGACCTGCGACCAGCCGGTGATTCCCGGTCTGATCAGATGTCGAAGCTGGTAGAAGGGAATGGTCTCGGCGAACTTGAAGACAAAGGGCACCTGCTCAGCCCGGGGCCCAACCAGACTCATCTCCCCGGTGAGCACATGGATGAGTTGGGGGATCTCATCGATCCGACTCCTGCGGAGGAACCTTCCGAACCGGATGAGACGGTCGTCGTCGTCACCGGCGAAGCGGGCCCCGTCGGCCTCCGAGTCCTTTCTCATGGTTCGGAGTTTGAGCATTGTGAATACGTCCCCCTGCTTGCCTACCCGATCCTGGCTGAAGAACACCGGACGCCCGTCGGCGATGAGCACCAGCAGAGAGGCGATCGCACCGACCACCAGCCAGATCGGGGCCGCCACCAGCACCATCAGGGTCTCGATGAACCGCTTGGGGGGAAGCCACACCTCGTGGTTGGCGACCGGGGTGGCGATCTCCCAACCCTCGGCAAGATGGAGGATCGGGATTCGTCCCAGATGCTCCTCATAGACCGCGGCAAGGGGGATCACCACGTAGCCGGCGATGTCCGACGAGGTGACAAACTGCGCCACCCGGCGTGACACCACCGAACGCATGTCGTAGGCGAGCGTCGTGCCCCGGGGCAGAGGTGCGATGTCACCCTCCTCCCCCGGGTCGACAATACGCACGACATCGACATGGTCGGACTCGGCCAGCTCGTCGGCGAGGATCTTCTCCGAGGTGATCACCGCGATCGACTCTGTCCAGGGACGTCGTCGTCTGACGAGCCGGTGGACACCGGCCAGCACCAACCAGATGATGAACGTGATACCAAGATGGGAGCGGGAGAAGTAGAGCCTCTCCTCACGCAGGATTACGAGGGCGAGGGCGAAGACCATAAAGGTGCCGGTGATGATGATCAGCATCCGCCCGAAGGTGGGACGGGGAACACCGTGGCCCGACATGCGAACGGTGACCACGCTCAATACCAGCGCCGACCCGAAGAGCACCAGCAACAGCGGGATGATTCGGTTTCCGGCACCGAGCCATGGGACCGGATGCCCGAAGACGACGATGCTGGCCACCGAAGCCCCTATGGCCAGTGCGGTCAGATCGACGGCGGCAACCGAGAGGAGGAAACGACGACGCATTGGATCGATGCTACCGGTCTCAGCCGATACCCAGGTTGATCATCTGGCCGGAGCCGAGATATCGGCCCAGAAAGATGGTCGCCAGTGCGGTGAGAATCGCCAGATACGACAGACCCGTGGCCGCCATCACCCCCGAGTATGCGGGGTATCTGATGGCCCCGATCACCGCCACCATGAGAAGAATGGTCGTGATCCCGAGACCGAGAAGGACCCAGGCGGAGAACCCCCAGGGGTCGATGGCATCTGTGGTTAGGATTACCACCCCGAGGTCGGCGGTCATCCCGACGATTCCGATGACGGCGAGGACCGTCAGCATCCATCGGGGGAGTCGGGGGTCGACCAGGAACCAGTGCCCCAACAGCATCTCCCCGGTCACCCCACCCAGAGCGACGGTCGCCGTG
Organism: Acidimicrobiia bacterium; assembly: GCA_009377435.1. GTDB lineage: Bacteria > Actinomycetota > Acidimicrobiia > Spongiisociales > ZC4RG35 > WHTL01. Next base: position 386 of record WHUC01000187.1, on the reverse strand, counting down.
AGCGCCAGCAGCGGATCGGCGATGAGGGCGCCCTGAACGGAGATGAGCAGCCCACCGACGACGAAGAGCGGCCAGGATCGGGGCACCCGCGACACCAGCGCCGCGGCGACGCCCACAAGGACGATCCCGACCCGGGAGGCCCAGGCATCGTCGCCGAAGACGGTGGCCAAACCCACGAGCACCGAAGTCGCCCCCGATAGCATCATGTATCCGGGACCGACACGACCCCAACGGGCGACGAGACCGGCGGCGAGGGCGACACCCCCCGACCATGCCGCCAACACGAAGCCGGGATCGGCCATGGATTGGGGGGATACGGCGAGAAAGCTGGAAGACAGCACGGGAGCGATAATGATATTCTGTGCACCCCACCGCAATTACGCTGA
>WHUC01000186.1 GCA_009377435.1 Acidimicrobiia bacterium | reverse complement strand
CCGTCGATGATCCCGTCGACGGTCGGTTCGTCGACCTCCACCCAGGTAGTGGGGTTTCCCGGCGGGGCGTCACCGGGGCGATGGAAGTCGCTGCCCCCCACCGGCACCCGCCCGAACTCCGGCCATTCCGCCAGCGGCATCTCGTGATGCCGGTCCCAGGTGTGGTGCCACATCTCGACGAGGGGAGCCCTCCCGGTCAGCGTCTTTCGCCAGGCGACATGGCCGGCCCAGGGATGGTTGACCGACATCGCACCCCCGTTCTCGACGGTAGTGGTCAGCCAGTCGTCGGCGGGAAACCGAAAGTCGACCCAGGGGACACGGCCCAAACAGTTGGCGTGGCCAACATCGGTGGTGACCTCCTGACCGGGGAGGGCGATGACGCCCATGCGGGAACCGGCGGTCTCGAGCTCCGGGTGGTGGCTCACCGTGTTGTGGTCGGTTACCGCAAGGAAGTCGAGACCCCTCGCCGCGGCCGTGGCGAGTAGACCGTCCACCGTGAGCTTCCCGTCTGAATGCACCGTGTGGGAGTGGAGATCCCCACTGACCCATTGGCGGTCGCCTCCCGTGGGGATGGTCCGGGATGGGGGACGTTCCGGTACCCGGACCGGTAATGGGGTTGGGGGTGGGTCGACAGACCCGAGATCGATGCCGACAACGACCTCAACAGACTCGAATGGGACGCGATAGAGACCGAGCATCACCTGCCAGTGGCCCGTCAGCAGACCGGGGAGGTATCCGGGGGTAGCCCAGGTCTCGGCGACGGTGACATGGTCCCGCTCTCCGCCCGACCATCCCCGGAACCGGTCGGGCCCGATGAGTCCGAGATCGATGATGGTGAAGGCGTCGTCGGGATAGTCGAGGGTCACCGTGACGGCGCCCGTCGTCGCGGGGACCTCGAAGTCGAGGTATTGATAGACAGACCGCTCCCGATCGGCGAACGAGTACGACGCCTCGATGGTGGTCTCGGTCATCCGATGACCCTACCCACCATCTCACCCCACGCCACCGGCGGACGGTCCATAAGACCCGTCCCCGACGCGGAACGACCGTGGGTCCGGATCCGGACACCACGGTCGCTCTCTTCACCGTATCTCGCCCTTCGCTCCCTGCATCGGCTCACCTCTCCAGGAGCGCGACGGGGGAGACGTCTCTTGCCAATACCAACTCGACCTCATCGTGAACCGGGCACGGGCCAGATTCACACCCTTCCTGCGAGGCGTGTGCGAGTTGTCACCCGACTCTATCCATGTCGACACGCCGTCGTCAACAGCTACCCCGACCGAGCCCGTCTCCTGTGGGTATTGTGGTCCGGTACGTGGTGCGGTGCACCGGGTCGGATTCGGAGGAGTTTCACGAGGATGCATGTCGGGATCGTCCGGGAGATCAAGAAGAACGAACGTCGGGTGGCGCTCACCCCCACCGGTGTCCACGAGATCGTTGATCACGGACATGATGTCCTCGTCGAGTCGGAGGCGGGTGCCGGATCGGGTTTCGCCGACCTGCTCTACGAGGAGGCGGGGGCGAAGGTCGTCGACACGGCCCAGGAGGTCTTCGAGGAGTCCGATCTGGTAGTCCGCGTCAAGGAGCCCCAGCCCGAGGAGATCGCCATGCTGCGGGAGGGCCAGACTCTGTTCACCTATCTCCATCTGGCCGCATACCCCGATGTGGCGGCGGGGCTCCAGGAATCGGGGGTGACCGCGCTCGCCTACGAGACCGTGCAGATGCCAGATCGGTCCCTGCCGCTACTCGCTCCGATGAGTCGAATTGCCGGCAAGCTGTCCATCCAGGCGGGCGCCCACCATCTCGAGGCGCCCCAGGGCGGAAAGGGTGTCCTCCTCGGCGGCGACCCCGGTGTAGCTGCCGGCAAGGTGACCATCATCGGGGCCGGTGCCGCCGGTTCCAATGCACTCGACATGGCTGTAGGTCTCGGGGCAAGGGTCACCGTGCTCGATCTGAATCTGAATCGTCTCGTCGAGATCGACGCCCTGTACGGGGGCCGGGTCAACACCGTCGCCTCTTCCAAGGCGGCGGTACGGGAATGGTCCATGTGGGCCGACCTCGTCGTCGGGGCCGTCCTCGTTCCGGGCGCCCACGCCCCGAGGCTGCTCACCGAGGAGGATGTTATGGCGCTGGAGCGGGGTAGTGTCCTCGTCGATATCGCCATCGACCAGGGTGGTTGCTTCGCCACATCACGGGAGACCACCCATGCCGAGCCCACCTTCGTGAAACATGATGTCGTCCACTTCTGCGTCGGCAACATCCCCGGCGCCGTGCCCCGCACCTCGACGCTGGCCCTGGAGAACTCGACACTCCCCTATGTTGTCGCCCTCGCCGATCATGGTGTCGACGGCGCCACGGAGCTACGACCCGAACTGGCCCCGGGGCTGAATGTCCGCGACGGGAAGATCGTCAACGAGGTTGTCAGGGAGAGCCTCGGGGGGTAGATCTCAGATGAGGTCGGCTTCGCGGATCCCGAAGCTGGGGTGACGGAGACGACACAGGGCGAGCTTCTCCAACTGGCGGATACGCTCACGAGTGAGGTTGAACTCGTCGCCGATCTCCTCGAGGGTGCGGGGCACACCGTCGTAGAACCCGTACCGCAGGGCGAGGATGCGACCCTCGCGATCGGGAAGGCATTCGATGGACCCGCGCAGGGAGTTGGCGACGTCCATCTCCTCGGTGATCTGGATGGGGTCGGCGGCATCCTCGTCCTCGATGAAGTCACCGAGCTGGGCGCCGTCCTCGCCGATGGGCTGCTCCAGAGAGACGGTGTCGGCGACGCCGAGGGCGAGCTCGACCTTGTCCACGGTCACCCCGGCCTCCTCGGCTATCTCATCCGGCTTGGGATCACGACCCAACTCCGCCTTGAGCGACGACTGGGCGGCCCGGACGGCGGCGAGAGTGTCGTGGAGGTGTACCGGAATACGCACGGTGCGCGACTTGTCGGCGATGGCCCTGGTGATGGCTTGACGGATCCACCACGTCGCATATGTGGAGAACTTGAAGCCCTTGCGCCAGTCGAACTTCTCGACGGCACGAATCAGTCCCAGGTTTCCCTCCTGGACCAGATCGAGGAAATCGATACCCGATGTGTTGGCGTACCGACGTGCGTTTGCGACCACGAGACGGAGGTTGGCGGTGAGGAAGGCGTCCTTGGCGGCCTGACCCTTGCGACCCTGACGCTTGAGCTCGAGCTCCTCCTTCTTCCCCTTGAAATCACCCTCTTCGAGACGCTCCGCCGCCTCCTCGCCCGTCTCTATCTTCTGGGCGAGTTCGACTTCTTGTTCGGCGGTGAGCAGATCGTACTCGCCGATCGCGGTGAGATACTGGCTGACCAGGTCGGTGGTCAGCCGACCACGCTCATCGGTCAGCTTGTTCTGCAACCGCTCCCGGCGTGCCTTGTCGGCCTTCTTGTTCTTGGCACGCGTTTCGGCAGCACTCATCGGGTAATCATCCTCCGGATATCAGTATGAATGGGTTGGGGGGTTGGTATCGGTACCGGTTGCTCGCAACCGTCGCCACTGGTCGATCGTCGCATCAAGAACGCTTGGTATGACACGTTGTGTGGCTCACCTACCGGGGGCAGTTCTAGAAATATCGACATGGACAGCGATGGCCTAGAAGGTGCTCTGGGAAGCACGTCCCCCAGCCCTCGTCCCCAATATGCCAGACGGAACCCCCCTTGTGAACCCCCCAATCCGTTATTTCTTTCCAGATCGTGCCACGTGGTCTTCTCGTGGT
>WHUC01000020.1:13302-22503 GCA_009377435.1 Acidimicrobiia bacterium | reverse complement strand
CGACCGTATTTACGGTGGGGAGCACTTGGGCTAGGGCTGGGTGGGTAGCATCCAGGACCGGCCCAGTGGCGTCACCGCGTTCTTGCCACCGAGCACCTGTATGACCCCGAGATCGCCGGACTGGAAACCGACGACCGATCCCGCCATGTAGGCGCGCCAGGTCCGATAGAGCCCCTCGTCGGCGAGACGCCGGGCGTCATCGGCGCGGTCTTCGATGCGCCTCGTCCACTCCTTGAGGGTGAGGGCGTAGTGGGGCCGGAGTTGTTCGACGTCCAACAACTCGAACCCGGCGTCCTCCATCTCGGTCACCGCCCGTGACGCCGGCACGAGGGCGCCGTCCGGGAAGACATAGGTTCCCACGAATCCGGGGTTCCCCTTCGCCAGATCACGGATGATGCGTCGTCGTCCGGTGGTAATCCCGTGGTTGAGGAATCGCCCCCCGGGGGCGGTGAGCTCGTGGGCGGTCCGGAAGTAAGAGGAGAGCTGGTCGGATCCTACGTGTTCGAACATCCCGACCGAGGCGACGGCGTCGAAGTCGCCGGTTACATCCCGATAGTCGTCGAGGCGGATCTCCACCTTGTCGCCTAATCCGGCCTCGGCGACCCGGCGACGACCCACCTCGGCCTGGTCCTTGGAGAGGGTGACACCAACCGCCGAGACTCGGTAGTGCCGGGCGGCGTGGATGACGAGGGCGCCCCAGCCACAACCGATGTCGAGGAGGCTCATACCCGGTCGGAGACCGAGCTTATGGCAGACGAGGTCGAGCTTGCGGATCTGGGCCCGATCGAGATCGTCATCGTCCTCGGTGAAGTAAGCGCACGAGTAGACCAGGTTCTCGTCGAGAAAGAGCCGGTAGAAGTCGTTGCCGATGTCGTAATGATGGCGGATGGCACCGGCGTCCCGTTGGCGGGAGTGGAGTCGGCGGGTCGGGTCGACCCTGGCGACATCGTGCGTTTCCAGCATCTCCGGCGGTGGTTTGGGAAGGGTGATGAGCTTCGCGCCCAGTCGTGCCTTGACGATGAACGACTCCAGGTCGAGGCGGACCGACGCCGCGTCGGTGAGGGCCGCCACCATCGAGCCCTCCACATCGAAGAAATCGGCGAGATACGCTCGGCCGAGCTGGAGATCTGCGAGAGGCGAGAGCATACCCCGCAACGACCAGGGGTAGGACAGGATGATGCGATAGCCCCGATCGGGAGAACCCACTTCGGTACCGTCCCACAGTCGGATGGGGAGGTCGTGTCCCATGTCGGCCAACATGCTGTGGAGGGCTACGACTCCAGAATGCGCCCTTCGATCCTGTCGCTGCGTCAGTGCCATGATTTGGTTCTAACCCCATCAAGATGCCAAATGGAACACCCGTAGTCAACTCCGTATATTAGGTTCGGACGTACCCCGAGGCACAGAATCGGCTAAAGCTCGTGGCACCTAAAGGCGGTTTGGCGTCCCGTGGATGGGGTAGTCATTTCCCACAGAACAGGAAGGCGCAATCCTTGGAAACCGACAATGGCGACGTACCCCGGACCGGTGAGAGTGCCGGCTCCGATAATTGGGAGGAGATGATCGACGCCCCCCATGCGGTGGTTGCCGCTGTTACCGACATAGAGGCGGCCCGAGCCGTGGTCGAGGACTTGGAAAAGCAGGGCATTCCCCCCGACGCCATTGGGCTCATCGGGGCGGCATCGGATGAGAGGAGCGATGTTCCTGACTCCGAGGCCTTTTCGGACTTGGGTAAGTCGGTCACGGCGGGCGGGGCCGGCGGAGCCCTCATCGGCGGGGTGCTCGGCTCCCTCGTGACGCTGGCCATCCCCGGGGTGGGAGTGGTGGTGGCCGCCGGTCTGGGTGCTGTCTTCGGTGCGGCCGTCGGGGGCGCTGCCGGTGGGATCACGGTGACCAAGTATGCGTCACCGGCATGGATGGAGACGTTCGAGACCGTGGAGCGCGGCGAGGTGGCGGTCGGTGTTCATCATGCCGATGGTTCGGTCGTGGATGACGCGCAGACGGTGATGGAAGGCCACGACGTGTCCCGGATCTCCCGATTCGGTGCGGAGGACTCCGAGGGTCGATCATGATCGGGCCCACGTTGGCAATGGATGAGAGATGACGACGATATCGCCACCACGAGAATCGTTCGATAGGGTCATGCCCCACGGGCACCTCCGTGTCGTCTTCGAACTCGCCGAATGTCGGGAGGAGTCGGTCGACATCTTCTTCTCGGCAACAACGGACCGAGACATCGAGTACGCCAAACGCATATGCCGTCGTTGCGAGGTGAGGGCGGACTGTCTCGCCTATGCCCTGGAGACCCCTCAGCTCTACGGAATCTGGGGTGGGTTCACCGCCGACGAGCGAGTTGTGCTGAGACGGGGCATGAGGGAGGCATTGACATGACTACCGAGACCGGGGAGAAGACGGGAGTTGGCGAGCTCCAAGAGTTGGCTCGGCGGCTGAGAGTCGACAGCATCCTCCCCACCACGGCCGCCGGATCGGGCCATCCCACCTCGGCGATGTCGGCGGCCGATCTGGCCGCGGTCCTCTTCGCCAGATACTTCGCATTCGACACCGAGCAGCCGGGACGGGTCGACAATGACCGGTTCGTCCTCTCCAAGGGGCACGCCGCCCCACTCCTGTATGCCGTCCTCGCCGCCTTCGGTCTCATAGACCACGATCGCCTCATGACGCTGCGTCAGGCGGGCAGTCCGCTGGAGGGTCATCCCGTACCGGTCATACCCATGGTCGACGTGGCCACCGGATCCCTGGGTCAGGGTCTGTCCAATGGCTTGGGCATGGCCATCGGGCAGCAGATGCTGTCGCTCGACGCCCGGACGTGGGTGCTTCTCGGCGACTCGGAGATGGCCGAGGGCTCGGTGTGGGAGGCGATGGAACTGGCAGGTCACCGGGGCGTCGCCAATCTGGTGGCGATCGTCGACCTGAACCGGTTGGGCCAGCGCGGCCCGACGATGCACGGCTGGGACGCCTCCACCTTCGTCGAACGGGCCGAGACGTTGGGTTGGACGGCGATCGAGTTTGACGGCCACGATCTGACGGCGATCGACTGGGCGATGGCCACTGCCACCAAGGGCGATCGACCCACCCTTCTGGTCGCCCGGACCGTCAAGGGCAAGGGCGTCTCCTTCGTCGCCGACGACCCCGATCGCCACGGCAAGGCATTTGCCCCCGATGAGGTGGAACGCGCCATCGACGAGCTGGGTGGCCCCGCCGACGACACCACATGGTCGTTCTCCCGTCGCCCCAACGGAACGCCACCCGACCCCTTCCCGGAAGCGCGACCGAAGTCGACGGTGTCGTTTCGAAAGGAGATCGCCACAAGGGACGCCTTCGGTGAGGCTCTCCTCGCCGTCGTGGAGGAAGACAGTGGGATCGTCGTGCTCGACGGGGAGGTGGGCGACTCCACCCGGACCGAGGCCGTGGACGAGGAGTTCCCCTCGCACTTCGTGCAGGGTTATATCGCCGAGCAGAACATGGTGGGCATGGCGTCGGGTTTGCAGGCGTTGGGATTCCATCCCGTAGCGGCGACATTCGGGGCGTTCCTCACCCGCGCCCACGACTTCATCCGAATGGCCAGGATCGGAAGGGCGACGATGACCCTGGTCGGCTCCCACGCCGGCGTCTCCATCGGTGAGGACGGGCCCTCGCAGATGGCCCTCGAGGACATCGCGATGATGCGGAGCTCGGGTGCCGTGGTCCTCTATCCGGCCGACGGCAATGCCACGGTCGCACTACTCGGTCTCGCCCTCGATCACCGCGGCATTTCGTATCTGCGGACCACACGGGGCGCCACCCCATATCTCTATCCCCCCGAGACCAGATTCGAAATGGGTGGGTCTCACATCCATCGCCGAACGTCGGGAGACGAGGTGACCATCGTCGCTGCGGGTGTCACCCTGTTCGAGGCCCTCGATGCCTCGGAACGGCTCGCCGAGGACGGCATAGCGGCGCGGGTGGTCGATCTGTACTCGGTGTCCCCACCCGACGTGGCCACCTTGGCGGAATGTCTCGCCGAAACAGGCACAATCGTGGTCGTCGAGGATCATGGTGGTCCCGGTGGAATCGCCGAGGCGGTCACAACGGGCTTGCTGGATGTCGACGCCCTCAACGGGAGGGTCGTCTCCCTGGCCGTGTCGGGGACCCCGGACTCGGCCACTCCCGAGGAGCAGCGCCACACCGCCGGTATCGACGCCGACTCCATCGTCGACACCGTGCGCGGTCTGATGGCCGGGAGCGGCTGAGTTAGTAGGGGAAGCCGTCGGACTGGAAGAGTGGGCGGAACTCGAGGAACCGGGCAAAGAAGGAACCCATCTGGTCCCGTTTCACCGGGTCGTCGGGGCAGTACTCGTCATTGTCGGGTGGGTTGCAACCCAGCGTGATCCCCGAGGTCCCCAGGATGTCGATGTCGTCCTCGTGAACACTGCCGTCGTCATCGACGAACAGGTCGTCGCCGGCGCCCTCGGTGAGAGCCAGGGCCCGCACCAGGAACGAGGCCATCTGGCCGCGGGCGACGGGGTCGTCGGGGCAGAACTCGTCGTTGTCGGGCGGGTTGCAACCCTGGGTGATCCCGACGGCGGCGATGGCATTGATGTCGTCGTGGAAGACACTGTCGTCATCATCGGTGAAGAAGTCATCGGCTACGACGGGCAGGTTGAAGGTACGCCTCAGGAACGCCGCCATCTGACCCCGGGTGATGTCGTCGTCGGGGCAGTACTCGGTGTTGGCGGGTGGGTTGCATCCCTGGGTGATGCCGGGTGCGGCTATCGCCTCGATGTTGCCCTCGTGGATGTTGCCGTCGTCGTCGGTGAAGCTTCCGCTGGGCGTTATGGGCGGTGCGAATGCCTCCACCTGACCTCGGATCTCACCACCCGGGTTGACCAGGGTGTGGACATTGGCATAGGTCTCACCGGATCGCATCGCTGCCAGCACCTCGGCAAGGTCGGCCCATCCGCATGCGTTGCCCTCGTCGGGGGCGGTGATGGTGGTCTGCGCCAGTATCCCGTCTTGGGTCACCGGCGGCCCGGCATAGAGGGTCACACCCACCGCACCGTTCTCGCCCGGGAGGCCGCAGTGGATGTGGGCAGCCATGGTGTCCTCGAGGTTGAACGTCGCCACCATCACGGTCAGCTCGGTGTCGCCGTCATCGACGCTCGCCCCCATCACCCCGGCACCGTCGGTGTCAACCGCCGGGACCTCCTCGGAACCCGACAAAGACGCCCAGAAGTTGATTGCAGACGTCTCCTGTGTCACATCGGCGCCAGCCAGGGACGCCGCCCCGGTGGCAGGCAGGGTGGCTATCGCCAGGGCCACCAGGATCCAGAAGGACTTTCGCATACTCCGCCTCCGCTTTGTCGAGTTGCCTGCGAGCATAGGCGGTCCCGTTTTCGGGTGCGGGGTAGAAGCGGCGGGTCAACCGGGGGCCGGCGTCCTATCCGTCCCAGAGGTGGGGCGTCACTCCTTGGCCAGGTGCCTCTCGAACCAGTCTCCGGTGAGATCGGCGACGATGTCGAGCGCACCCGGCTCCTCGAACAGATGGGTGGCGCCCGGCACGACCTCGAGCGAGGAAATCCCCCCGAGCCTCTCTCGTGCCGTCTCGTTGAGACCGAGGACGGTGTCGTCGTTCTCACCCACCACGAACAGGGTGGGACTTCGCACCTCGGCGAGATAATCCCCAGCCAGATCGGGCCGCCCACCCCGTGACACCACGGCGGCAACCACGTCGGGTCGACGGGCGGCGGCGACGAGGGCGGCCGCCGCACCCGTAGAGGCGCCGAATAGCCCGATGGGCACCGCAACCATTGCGGACCGAGCCCCCAGCCAGTCGAGGACACCAATCACTCGGTGGGCAAGATGTCCGATGTCGAAGCGGTGTTGACGCGTCCGCAGGTCGATCGTCTCCTCGGCGGGGGTGAGGAGATCGAGAACGAGGGTCCGAAGACCCCGCTCCTCGAGGAGGCGAGCGACGTGTCGGTTGCGGGGACTGAGCCGACTGCTGCCGCTCCCATGCACGAAGACGACGAGCCCGGAGGCCTGACCGGCGGGGTCGGTCAGGTCGGCGTGGAGGACAACACCGTCCCCGAGATCTATCCGTACCTCTGGCACTCTCTCAGGTGGGTGCGCTCAACTCGTTCCTGACTTCCTCGACACCCTCGACCTCGGAGGCCAACTCAACGAGTCGCGTGACGGAGCCGTCGGCAGGGGCCGTGCCCCGAAGGGTGACCACACCGTCATCGACGATGATGGTCAGCGACTCGGAGGGGACGCCGGAGGGTCCGAGCGCCTCGCTCCGTACCTTCTGGAGGAGGGTGGCGTCGTCGGATGTCTTCTCCGGCCGTACCCGATCGACGGCATCATGGATTGCACCCTCGACTACACCTGCCTGGTAGTCGGCCTGCCGGCGGGTCTTGGTCATGCCGTCCCGTGCCCCGGCGGCCATCTGGTCGGAGAGACGAGCTCGGCGCGTCCGTCCCTTCTCGGGATCGAGTAGGTATGCCGCACCCGCTCCGGCGGCGGCGGCGAGCAACATCTTTAGCTTTCCCATTTCTTCTCCTTCTTGATGAATCCGGTGCTCATGGGGGTGTCTAGTCGGCGGCCTCGGCCCCCTCCTTGAGCGATGTGGCGCCCTCGGTGGCGAGATGCCCGCCGGCGTTCTCCAGATGAGCCCGCACGAACCAGTGGAACAGCTCGAGCTCGGCGAGTTGGCCAAGAAAGATGTCCTCGGTCACCGGGTCGAGATCGGCGGTCTTGGTCTGGGCGCCGCGATGGTCGGCGATGACACCGGCGTAGACGAGGTCCAGGGCGCCGAGGTGGGCGTCGGTGGATTCGCGTCCGATGGAGTAGTCGTCCCAACTCCGCGTCCTCACCACGTGACCGGGTGTGCCGTTGGGTGATCCTCCCAGGGTCGCGATCCGTTCGGCGAGGACGTCGACCATAGCCTGGACGGCGGCGTGTTGGGGATCGAGCATCTCATGGACGCCGATGAAGTGGGGACCGATCACATTCCAATGGATGTGCTTGAGGGTCAGTGCCAGGTCGACCAGCGACACCATGCGGTCGTCGAGGATGTCGATCACATCGGCGGCGGCGTCCAGTTCCAGACCCGGCGTCGTGTATGGAAGCTTCTGTGTGGCAGTCATGGCTGACGCATACCCCGTCTCTGTCTTCCCCAAACCCCATCTGCTCGTGGTTTCGACGAGATGACCGGCGGGTAAGGCTCTCAGAGGCAAGAGATAAGGAGCGGCCATGCTCGGCAAAGGATCCCGGCGATCACCGGTTCTGTTCGGATCAGATAACCGGGGTGCGCCTGACACCGGCCGTTCATCGTCGAAGAGCTGCTGAGCATATCCCCTTCAGCCCTTCCCGAGCGACGTAACGACGGTGGGCTGCGTGTCGATCTGACGGTGCCCGCGTCGGACGAGTATCTCGCCATGATCCGCATGGTCGTGGGTCGGGCGGCACGGATGGCTGGTTGGAGCTTCGACGGGATGGACGACCTTTGTCTTGCCGTGGACCAGGCCGCGGGTTTCCTGCTCGCCGCCGCGCCCTCAGCCCTCTCCCTGAGTGTGGCCGAGGTGGATGGGGGGCTGGCCGGCGAGGTCATAATGAGGCCACCTATGGAGATCTGGCCGCCTTCCGATCTGGAGACGGACATGCGATGGCAGATCCTCGAGGCGGTTTGCGAGGAGGTCTGGCCGCTGAACGGGGAAGAAGGTACCGGGATCGGGTGGAGACAGCCGGTCCGCTAATGGCGCCCCACTGGCGGGATACGTCGTCACGATGCGAGCACCCGCATCTTCTGAAGACAGCTGTTGAGGATCCTCGACACGTGCATCTGTGATATCCCGACCCGCTCGGCGATTTCCCGCTGTGTCAGGTCCTCGTAGAAACGGAGACGGAGGATCTCCTTCTCCCGGTCGGGTTGGCGTTCCAGGATGGGCTCGATGGCGTCGAGATCCTCGAGAAGATCCAGCCGACCGTCCTCTTCGCCGAGGGTCGTGATCCGGCTCGGCTCATCGTCGCGTAGGGATGCGTCCAACGCGTCCGGGCGGTACGCCGTCCCCAACGTCGCAGCCTCGGCCACGTCGTCGGCGGGGATGTCCAGATAGTCCGATATCTCCTCGATGGTGGGTGAGCGACCCAACCGTTGGCTGAGATGGTCGCTTGCTCGTCTGCTGCGTACGCTGATGTCCTTCATCCGCCGGGAAACCCCGGCACCCCACCCCGAATCCCGGAAGTGCCGTTTTAGTTCTCCGGTGATGGTGGGCACCGCGAAGCTGATGAACCTACTGCCATAGTTGGGGTCAAACCTGTCGATGGCGTTTAGAAGACCAACGTAGGCGACCTGCACCAGATCCTCTGGCTCCTGGCCGCGGTGGGCATATCGGTGGGCGAGATGTCTCACCAGCGGCCCGTAGAGATCCACGAGCTCCTCCCTTGCTCCCTCGTCCGGCAATCGGGCAAAAAGCGATTCTGCTACCTCGTCGTTCATCGGATTCCCTTCGTTGATCCGATCACCCAAAAATACCAACGGCCGATTCCTATGTGGCAAAAAGACGCTCTACGGGGGCTTTCGCCGGTATGAGGTCGCGAAAAAGCAGGCTCGATGGGAGAGACTCCGTTCGGCTGCTATTCCCCCCGAGGGGATCAGGGAAGATCCCTGATCCCCTCCAGACGCTGGTGGTATTCGTCGACGTCGATCTCACCCCGGGCGTACCGGCCGGTGAGGATCGCGGTGGCACGTTCGGCGGGCGTTTCGGCCCGGCGGCTCCGGCGGGAGACCAGCCACACCACCGTCCCGATCACGACGATCCAGATCAGCGGGAACAGCAGCCAGTACGGACCACCGCCGCCTCCGAACCAGCCGGAGCCCCAGGAACCGGGGCCACCGACGTCGGCGATCATGCTCAGAGCATTCATGTCTTGCCTCCTTGGCAATTGATGTCCCTCCCAACATCGGTGATGGAGACCTCCCTGTCGTCCCCCTACGGGAGGCTCTTTGCCTACTCCCCCCGACGTAGCGACCGATCATCCCCAGGGGTGACGACATCAGTCCCACCGTGACGTACAGTAAAATCATGGCGACTCCTTCGGATTGGACCAGACGGGTCGCGGGTGACGTGATGTTCGGTCTGGGTGCCGCCGTGGCGATGGTGGTGGGGACCAACGTCGTCTCGGGCGACAACCCACCCGATC
>WHUC01000020.1:5080-12865 GCA_009377435.1 Acidimicrobiia bacterium | reverse complement strand
ATCGCCCGCGAGCTACACGACGTGCTCGCCCATTCCATCTCCATCATCAACGTCCAGGCCGGCGCCGCCTCCCACCATCTCGAAACCGACCCGGAGAAGACACACGACGCCCTCGCCATCGTGCGCGACACCGGTAAGCAGGCCCTACGCGAACTGCGCTCTTCGCTGGGTGTCCTCCGGGCGGGTGATGGCGGTGCCGGGGCCCTGCGGACACCCTCACCGGGGATGAGAGACATCGAACAACTTGTGGCGGCGACCCGCGAGGCGGGTCTGCCGGTCGACCTCCATCTTGACGGCGACACCGCAACCGTGCCCGCCGATGTGGGTCTCGCCGTCTACCGGATCGTCCAGGAGAGCCTGACCAATGTCACCCGTCATGGCGGAACCGCCATCGCCGTAGTGACGATCGATCGTGACCCCGAAGAGATCCTGGTCCGGGTGGAGGACGATGGTACCGGGTGTGGCGATCAGCCCGCCGACGGTCATGGCATCGCCGGGATGAGGGAGCGGGTCGCCGCCCTGGGGGGTCGTCTTGACGTGGGACCGGGCCCCGACGGTGGGTTCTTGGTGGAAGGCCATATCCCCCTCGGCCCCAACTCGTGATCAGTGTGATCATCGCCGACGATCAGGCCCTGGTGCGGGCCGGTTTCCGCTCGATCGTCGACTCCGATGACGAGCTCATCGTGGTGGCGGAGGCCTCTGACGGTGAGGAGGCCGTCAAGGCGGTGCGCCGACACCGGCCCGACGTGGTGCTCATGGACATCCGGATGCCGGGAACGGATGGTATCGAGGCCACCCGGATGATCAGCGACGATCCCCGTCTCCGTGACACCAAGGTGATCATCCTCACCACCTTCGAGATCGACGAGTACGTCTTCGACTCCCTGCGGGCCGGTGCCTCGGGTTTCCTCCTCAAGGACACCGACCCCGAGAATCTCCTCGAGGCGATCAGGATCATCGCCGATGGCGACGCCCTCCTCTCGCCAAGCGTCACCCGACGTCTCGTCGCCGAGTTCGTCTCCCGCACGCCGGGTGGGGGAGTGGCTCCCGATCTCGACATTCTCACCCCACGCGAACGAGAGGTGATGGCGCTCGTCGCCGCGGGACTCACCAACGAGGAGATCGGCGAGGAGATCTACATCAGCACCAACACCGCCAAGACCCACGTCAGTCGGGCGATGACCAAACTGAACGCCCGCGACCGAGCCCAACTCGTCGTTTTCGCCTACCAGAGTGGTCTCGCCACCGCCGCCCCCACCGACAACGATCCCTAGCCCCGGGGTCGAGTGTGCTGTGGGTCGCCCTGGTTAGGTCGGATGGCACACTCGTCAGCGGGTTGCGGGGTGTGGGTGTCGAGTGTGCCGTGGGTCGCGCTGGTTAGGTCGGATGGCACACTCGACATCGGGGTGGAGGGCTCACGGGGCCCACTCGTCGATGGTGAGACCGACGATGCGGTACCGGCCGTCCTCGATGGAGAACGAGACGTACCAGGTCATCCAGTCCAGCCCTCCGTACGCGGCGTCGTCCCCGGCGTCGTGGACGGTGACGAAGGGGAAGCCGCCCAACTCGGTGGGGATGGCGTAATCCACCGGTCGGCCGTTGGGGCCCTCGATCGCCTCGTCGATGAGGATCTGGGTGTCGTCATCGAGCGTCGTGGAGACGAAGGTCGCGGCGACCGCCTCGGAGAAGGTCTCCGGTTGGATCTCGGGGCTGTCCTCCTCGAGGGCGTTCGAACCCCAGCGGTAGGTAGTGGGATCGGTGAGGAGTCCCTCGACCGACCGGACGCGGATCGGGGTGGCGTGGTGGGCTACGAATAGACCCTTCTCCGAGATGAGATCATCGAACTCCGAGCCCGACTGGAACCGTTGTCCCAACTCGTTGACCATCGAACCCATGGCAGCGCCATCGACGGGGTCGGCCGTCCCGGTGAGATAGAAGCCGTTGACCCAGCCCGGCCCTAGAGGTGACTCCACCTCCAACCAGGTTCCGCCATCGACCGGCGCCGTGTTCCCGGTGACACGGATGGCCGTCCCCGGAAGCAGGCTTCCCATGACGGGGTTTTCGGTTCCGGCGCCCGAACGCACGTTGAGACTGTCGCCATCGACGACGAGGACCACGCGATAGACATCGGACGTCCCGATCGTCACCGCCGGCAGGTCGTCCTGGCCCCACACGGGGGTGGTGGTCTCGTGGCCGTCACCGATGGGCACGGCCGACAGGTAGTCGTTACGTCCCACCGGACCGTCGAGGACCACACCCTCACCCGAGAACGAATCGACAGGCTTCCCATCGAGGAGGAATCGCACCTCATCGACGGTGGGGAACTGGGTGAGTGTGTAGACGACTTGGACGAGTCGTCCCAGGATATTGAACGAGCCACCACCGGATTCGAACTCCCCGGACAGATCGACGTCGGCCACACCGCCGGAGATGCTCAGACCCAGAAGCAGGGTGCCGGGCGGCACCGCCGAGTTGAGACCTGAGGAAGCTTCCTCGGACGAGGGCCCGGCGAGGAGGGCCTGCATGGCTGCGGTCGCCGGCTCGCGACCGGTGTAGGTCCTGGTGACCGGTATCGCCTCGGTGTCGGAGAGAAAGAAGACCTCCACCGTGATCGTTGGATCGGTCGTGTCGGGTGGGGTCTCGTCCGGTTCCGAGGCAGGGGTGGTTGTCGGTGGCGCTGCAGAGGTCGAAGGAGCCCCGGTATCGTCCCTCGTGGTAGTCGTTGTGGCGGTTGTGGTTGTTGGCGCCACGCCGGTGGCATCCGTTCCCGACACGGAGTCTTGCATCGTTGGGGGCGGTGTCGCCGCCGAGTCGACCGTGATCGGACCGGCGCTTCCGGTTTGGCCCAGACCGCATCCGGCGAGGATCAAGGTCAGGGATGTGAGGACAATGAGTAGACGGGTCACAGGGGCTCCTTTTCGCGATTGGTCTCAACCAGTCTCCATGAGCGACATCTCACCGCCATCACCGTCGGGTAACGGTTTTGTCACAGCTCATCGGCCCCGAGCCGACTGGTAGGGTCGCTTGATGAGTATCACCACGGACGCCGCCCCCGAGATCGACCGTCTCGTCCTCTCGGTCAACCGGAACATCGACAACAACCGGATTGGTCAACTCGCCGCCGAGCGAGGGTTGGACAACCTCGACATGATTCTCCACTGGCGGGACTTTCTGCTGGCCGGGGTGCTCACCCCAGATCTCGCCGCCCTGCGGAGCCGTTATGTTCCCGGGGATCGGGTCCGAGGTCGTCTCGATGAGTTGGAGACGAAGGGTCTCATCCGTTCCGGGGGCACCGGGTTGGCCGCGACGCCGACGATGGTGCCCCTGTTGGAGGCCTTGTCCGAAGCGCAGACCGCCGGCGCGGCCGAGGCGTGGAGGGATCATGAGGCTGCAGTCGCCACGGTGACAACAACCGCGGACGAAATCGCGGCGGCGGCGTCCGACGAGCACGTCGTCGCCGTGGTTCATCGCGGCGTTCCCCGACCGTCGAACCCCTATGCCGGGTTGCACCACCGACTGGTAACGCTGCGATACATCCGCCAGCACGATCACGCCGAGGCGTGGGGTGCGGAGGATCTGACAGCCTCGGACATGGTGGTGATGACCGCACTGTGGCACGGTGAGTCGGTGGAGGAGTCGGCCGATGGGCTCTCCCGACTGGTCGACCTCGGTTTCGCCCGGGGAGACCCCCCGGCCTTGACCGCCGCCGGGCGTGAGATACGGGAGTCGATCGAGGCCGAGACCAATCGGAGGGCACAGGAAACCTTCGATGTGTTGGACGACCGGACGGGCGAAGAATTCCTCTCGGCGCTCCGACTTCTCCCCAGTCTCTGACCGTTTTGGCGCGGGTGGGCAGGCCCATGCGCCCGCCTAGACGCGCCAGAACACCCCAGTCTCCTAAATCCAGTCGGGGAGGCGCAGGATCATGGAAAGACCACCGCCCTCCCGGGGTTGGGCCATCAGGTCGCCGCCGAGACGTCGGGCGTGGGCCCGGGCGATGGCCAGACCGAGCCCACCCCCACCATGCCGAGAGCCGTCACCCATGCTGAACCGGTCGAAGATCCTATCGACCTCGCCCGGTCGAACCCCAGGACCCCGATCGGCGATCTCGACGGTGACCGCCCCGTCGCGGCGACGGGCAATGACATCCACATCCGAGCCGGGGGCGTGGTGGACGGCGTTATCGAGGAGGTTCCCCACGATCCTCTCGATGGCCCGCGGGTCAGTGGAGACGAAGCCGACGCCAACGGCGTCGAGTGTCGCCCCGAGATGTCTCTCCGACACCAGGGCACGGAGGAATGCCTCCAGGTCCACCTCGGTCCGGGTGACCTCAGGGGAGAGTTCGAGACGGGAGATCTCGAGAAGATCGTCGACGAGGAGACGGAAGCGGTGAACGTCGTGGTGGAGGAGCCCGAGGATGTCCATGTCCTCTGCGGTGACATTCTCGCCAACGCGGAGTCGATCACCGAGGATTCCAACCGCGTTCACCAGCGTCGTCAGGGGGGTGCGCAACTCGTGGGAGACATCGGCGACGAACTGCTGCTCACGGTGCCGGGCGTCCTCCAGATCGGAGATGGTGGAGCGGAGCGAATCGACCATCTCGTTGAAACTGGCCATGAGCTGACCGAACTCGTCATCGACCGGCTCGTCGATCCTCACGTTGAGATCGCCTCTGGTGACACTGTGGGCGGCGGCGGCTGCCGCGGCTACCGGTCGGAGCACCGTCGCCGCCACCCGACGTGCCACCAGGGCACCCCCGACGATCACGACGATCCCCACGATCCCCACGATCACGAGCATCCGGTTGACCGCGTCCTCGATCGGCTGGGTCGACGTCACGAAGTAGAAGTCGGGTCCGGCGAGCGGACGTTGGGCCCCCACCACGAGGACGGGCGAGTCACCGATGGTGGTGAACTCGTAGCCGACCTCCCCGTTGGACACGATGCGGCGCATCTCGGCCGAAACGGCGGCGGGTCCCGCCAGTAATGCCAGCTCGGTCACATACGGGTCGGCCCCGTCGAACTCGACCCACACCCCGTCCGTCCCCCTGCGGAGAAAACGCTCGACCAACTCCGACCGGTTGAGTGTCTGTCGATCGATCTGGTCGGGTAGCCCGGCCGCGGGTAACAGGGTCCCGAGGTTGAACTGCGCCGAATCGACAGCGTCCTCCACGAGTCGGTTGCGGAGAGACCGCTCCATGAGGACCAACGACGAACCCGCCACGACAACGGCGGTGATGGTCACCAGACCGATGATGGTGAGGATGAGCCGGGTGCGGAAGCCCGACTTCACGTTGGTCCCGGATTCGGTGGATCCTCGCGGAGCGGCATCACCCGCCGGCCCTGGCCGCCCGGTAACCCACCCCACGAACCGTCTCGATTACGGAGGGGTGGGTTGGGTCGGGCTCGATCTTGGAGCGGAGACGTTGGATGGCAACGTCGACGAGTCGGGAATCACCGAGATACGAGTAGCCCCACACCCGGTCGAGGAGGATCTCGCGGGTGAAAACCTGCCCGGGACGTCGGGCTAGTTCGACGAGAAGGCGGAACTCGGTGGCTGTGAGCGGGATCTGTGTGCCGTCCCGGCTGACACCATGGGCACCGAGGTCGATTTCGAGACCGGCCAGGCTGATGTCGGTGGACTCCGGGGTGGTGGCGAACCGTCGCAGCGCGGCCCTGACCCGGGCGACCAGTATGGGCATCTCAAACGGTTTGGTTATATAGTCGTCCGCACCCAACTCGAGCCCGACTACGACATCGGTGGTCGAATCGCGGGCGGTCACCATGACGACCGGGGTGGTCGATTCGGCCCGGATCGCCCTGAGCACATCGAGCCCATCCCGTCGGGGAAGCATCACGTCGAGAACCACCACGTCGGGTCGATCCTCACGGAACCGGGACAACGCCGTGTCGCCGTCGTCGGCGGTGGTCACCGAGAACCCGGCGTCGGACAGGCCGATCCGGGTGAGTTCCCTGATCGATCGATCATCCTCAACGACCAACGCCCGAGCGTTCATGTATGGATTATGGCGCTTCGCCCGGGGTGGAAAGGGAGATACGCCCTACGATCTCCGCTGTATGTCTCTCCACCAATTAGAACCGCCCAGTGACCACGAGGGCCGCTGGGCGGTTACGGGTAGCGACCGAAGTCGCTGCCCTTCGAATAAAGTAACCGACGGGTGAATGGAACGCAACCCCAAATCAATGTTTGTTTCCGCGAACTCGGTCCTGCTTTGAGAGTGTCAGCCTGATCCCCACTCCGTCGTCGCCCGGCAACAGGTGGTAGTTTCCGCTTGGCAATGTCAACGATGCACGCGGAACAGGAAAGGGCCCGTGCCTAGCGGGTCCCGAGGTCTGGGGTTGCTGCGCCGATCCCTGCGCAGCTCGGCCGAGCGATCGGTTTACGACGTCCTTCGGTATTCCCACCTGGCGACCCGCCCCTTCCGGGAGGGGCTCGGGCCGCGGCCGGCAGCGCAGTCGGCCCGGGCGGTGCGTCAGCTGCTCGATGTGGCGGCGGTTGCCATCACCGATACCACAGAGGTGCTCGCCTACGCCGGCGCCGAGTCGAGGAAGCATCAGGGGGCCTCCAATTTGTTTCAATTGGCAGAGACGGCGATGGAGTCGGCCCGCGCCCAGAGCGCCCCTCCCGGCTGGATCTGCGGTGATCCGTCATGTCGACTCGGTGAGACGGTGGCCGTGCCAATCCGGGTCGGGAACGACTCGGTGGGCGCGGTGGTGGTCGGCCGTGGCGAAGGTCGTGACATCACCCTGGGAATGGCCCGCGCCACCCGCGAGGTCGCCCGGATGATCGGGGTGCAACTGGCACTGGCCGAACACGACACGACACGTCAGGAGCTCACCAGGGCCCGAACCGTGGCCTTGCGGGCGCAGATCTCACCGCATTTCGCCTACAACACGCTTACCGCGGCGGCTTCGCTGGTGCGTCGTGACCCCGATCGCGCCCGGGAACTGCTTGTCCAGTTCGCCGATTTCTCCCGCTACATCCTCAGGAATGACAGGGTGAACACACCCCTCTCCGACGAACTCCGCAATGTTCACAACTATCTCGATCTGGAGCGGATGCGTCATCCCGATCGTCTCGAGGTGGTGTTCCGCATCGATCCCGGTGTCCTCAACGTGATGGTCCCCGTTCTCATCCTCCAGCCCCTGGTCGAGAACGCCGTGCAGCACGGAATCGAGGAGAGTGGGGTGGGTGGGGTGGTGACGATCGTCGCCGAGGATCGGGATGAGGAGGTCTATGTGGCGGTCATCGACACCGGCCCGGGGATGGAGATGTCGGGGATCTCGGATCTGCTCGGCGCGTCGCGTTTCGATGCAGGGGAGGATCACTACGGAGTGTGCAGTGTCAACCAGAGACTGCAGACGACCTATGGAGAGCGCTACCGCCTCAGCCTGGACTCAGAGGTGGGGGAGGGGCTCACCGCCTCGTTCTGCGTTCCCAAGTTCCGTGCCGGGATGACGGCATGACGTTGTCGAACGTCCTTGTGGTCGATGACGAGGCTCATGCCCGTGACGACCTGGTGGATCTTCTCGAGGCGTCGGGGAGGGTGGAGTCGGTCGGCGTCTCCTCGAGTGCCGAGGAGGCCCTGGTCGCCATGCAGAAGGGACGTTTCGACGCCGTGTTCCTCGATATCCGGATGCCCGGTCTCGACGGCCTTCAGCTCGCAGCCACGATCGGCCAGTTCTCCGATCCCCCCCGCATAGTCTTCGTCAGCGCCTACGACGTCCATGCGGTGAGCGCCTTTGAGGTCGAGGCCGTCGACTA
>WHUC01000020.1:0-4632 GCA_009377435.1 Acidimicrobiia bacterium | reverse complement strand
CCAAGCTCGATGAGGGAGGTATGGATCGGCTGTATCTCCGCAGCCTCCTCCGACTCCACATGTCCATCTCGTTGGCCCATCTCGCCGTCTTCGCATTGATCGCCTTGGGTCTTCCGGTGCTGTTCTGGGCGTTCCCGGCGGTCGCAGCCTTCCGGGTCGGTCCCATCCCACTGGCGTGGGTGATCCTCGGTGGGGGTGGCTACCCCATCCTCGTCGCCATCGGATGGTCGTATGTGCGATCGGTCGAGGCCGCGGAGACCGAGTACACCGAGCTGGTCGACGAACCGTGAACTGGACGTTCTTCATGGTGACCACCGTGATCGTGGCCACCTTCGGTATTGGGCTCTACGGGGTCCGCCTGGCCCGGACGACGTCGGACTTCTTCGTGGCCACCAGGGCGGTGGGACCGATGTGGAACGCCTCGGCCATCGCCGGGGAGTACCTCTCGGCGGCGTCGTTTCTCGGGATCGCCGGACTGGTGCTCACCCAGGGTGCCTCGGCGATGTGGTATCCCCTCGGATACGCCGCCGGTTATCTGATGTTGCTCCTGTTCGTGGCCGCGCCATTGCGACGTTTCGGCGCCTACACCATTCCCGACTTCGCCGAGGGGCGGTTCGGCAACCCCAGAATGCGACGACTCGTGGCGGTCGGGGTGCTCGTGATCGCGTGGTTCTATCTGCTCCCCCAGATGAAGGGGGCCGGGGTCACCTTCGCCGTCCTCACCGGGGCCCCGTACTGGGTGGGTGTGGTGTTGGTCGGTGTGCTGGTGATGGCGAGTGTGTCCTTCGGGGGAATGAAGGGAGTGACCTACGTCCAGGCCTTCCACTACTGGACCAAGCTGGTGGCTATCGCGGTGCCGGCGGTCATCCTCATCGGATTGTTCGGTCTTGATGATGACGGGCGTTCGGTGTTCGGTGACCAAGATCCCCGGTTTCCCGGGGAGAGGGTGGTGGAGTTCACCGAGACGGAGGAGCTGCGGGTCGATGAACCGATGACCGTGGTCGTCGACGGTGTCCCCACCCTATGGGAGGGGGTCGTCACCGTCGCCGCCGGGAGCGAGGTCGTCTTCGATAAGGAAGATGCGGTTCCCCAACCTGTCGACCGGCCCCTCGCCGACGGCTACTCGTGGGCCCTGCCCTTCTCGGATCGGAAGCCGCTTCACCTGGTCGCCGCCATTTCCCTCCTCCTCGCCACCGTCCTGGGGACGATGGGATTGCCCCACATCCTGGTTCGTTTCTACACCAACCGGGACGGCGCATCGTCGCGCCGGACCGCGGTGGGCACCCTCGCCCTGGTGGGGTTCTTCTATCTGTTCCCATGGATCTATGCGGCGATGGGGCGTTTGTGGATGCCCGAGCTCTATCTGACGGGTGAGACCGAGGTGGTGGTTCTCTCCGTGCCCGGCTTGGTCGGTGGATCGGGCGGATCGTTTCTCACCGGGCTGGTCGCCGCCGGTGCCTTCTCGGCGTTCCTCTCCACGTCCTCGGGTCTTCTGGTGTCGGTGGCGGGGGCCCTCTCCCACGACCTGGCCGGAACCCTGGTCAGGGATGCCGACGATCGTCGGCGTCTCCAGGCTTTCAGGCTCGCCGCGGTAGTGGGAGGCTTGGTCGCAATGGGATTGGGTTTGGTGGTCCGTCCCTATGAGATCAACGTCCTGGTGGGCTGGGCATTTGCCATCGCCGCCTCGGCGTTCTGCCCTCTGCTCATCCTGGGCATCTGGTGGCCCCGTCTCACCATGCGGGGTGCGGTAGCCGGTGTCATCGTCGGTGGGATCACATCGACGACGGCAATCCTGGTCACCATGATCGAGCCCCAGACCGGTTGGATCGGGGTCTTCCTCGCCCAACCGGCCATCGTTACGGTGCCACTTGCCTTCGCCGTCATGGCCGCCTTGTCGTGGGGCCGGTCGGTATCCGATGACGTCGAATCCCTCCTCCTCGGGATGCACAACCCGGATCGGATGAGTCGAACGGCGCCCCTCGACCGTTCCCCCACCCCAAATGACCGCTCATCGAATACGGCTGTTCCCCGGGCACGTCGCACCATAGGTTGACATCGGCCGTCCGGTGTGTCTGCCCGGGTCGTCGTGGAGACAACGGAGGAGGACGAACATGGACGAACACATTGCCGAGTATTGGCGGAAGAACGTCCGCCTAAAGGTGATATTGCTCACCATTTGGGGAGTGGTCTCGCTGTTGTTGTCGATCCTCCTCGTCGAGCAGTTGAACCAGGTGAGTCTGGGTGGCTTCCCCCTCGGGTTCTGGATGGCACAACAGGGCTCGATATTCACCTTCGTGATCCTGATCTTCGTCTATGCGAGCACGATGGACCGCTATGACGCCGAGCTCGAGGCGAAGGTAAACGGCGATAGGGCGAGCTCATGAGCGTCGAAGGATGGACATGGCTCTTCGTCGGGATCACCTTCGCCCTCTACATCTTCATCGCCTGGCGAAGCCGGGTGAGCACGACCGAGGGCTTCTATGTCGCCGGGCATGGTGTTCCCACCGTCGCCAACGGCATGGCCGTGGCCGCCGACTGGATGTCGGCGGCGTCGTTCATCTCGATGGCCGGTCTCATCTCCTTCCTCGGATTCGACGGCGCCATCTATCTCATGGGGTGGACGGGCGGGTATGTGCTGCTCGCCCTCCTCCTGGCACCGTATCTGCGGAAGTTCGGGAAGTACACCGTTCCCGACTTCGTAGGCGATCGCTACTACAGCGAGAGCGCCCGGGTAGTGGCCCTGATCGCGGCGATCTTCGTGTCGTTCACCTATGTGTCCGGGCAGATGCGTGGTGTCGGGATCGTCTTCTCCAGATACCTGAACACTTCGATCACCGTCGGGGTGCTGGTGGGGATGGCGATCGTGTTCATCTATGCGGTGCTCGGTGGCATGAAGGGCATCACCTGGACCCAGGTCGCCCAATACTCCGTCCTGATCATCGCCTACCTGATCCCGGCGTGGGCGATCGCATCGACGCTCACCGGGACACCCATACCCCAGCTCGGGTTCGGCTCGGTGCTCGACCGTCTCGATGGCATCCAGACCGAACTCGGGTTCGGGCCCTACACCGAGCCCTTCAACAACATGTCGATGCTCAACGTCCTCTTCGTGACCATTGCCCTGATGGCCGGAACGGCGGGTCTGCCTCACATAATCGTCCGGTTCTACACCGTGAAGACGGTACGGGCGGCGCGGTGGTCGGCGGGGTGGGCGTTGTTCTTCATCGCCCTCCTCTACACCACCGCCCCCGCCGTGGCCGCCTTCGCCAGGTTCAATCTCCTCGAAACCACGGCAGGACAGAACCTCGAGCAGGTGCGGGCCGAGAACGATTGGATGGGGGCGTGGGAGCAAACCGGTCTTCTCGCCTTCGACGATCTTGATGGTGACGGGATAATCGACTACACACCGGACGAGGCGACCAACGAGATGACCGTCGACCCCGACATCATGGTCCTCGCCAATCCCGCCATCGCCGGGTTGGCGGCGCCGGTGACCGGGCTCGTCGCCGCCGGGGGTTTGGCGGCCGCCCTGTCGACGGCGTCGGGCCTCCTCTTGGTGATCGGGTCGTCGATCGGCCACGACCTCTACATTCGGGTGCTCGGGCGGGGCGAGACGGAGCGGGAACGGCTGCTCGCCGGCCGGATCGCCATCGGTTTCGGGGTACTCGGCGCCGGTTTCTTCGGTATCAACCCGCCCGGCTTCGTCAGCGAGGTGGTGGCCTTCGCCTTCGGTCTTGCCGCGGCGAGCTTCTTCCCCATCATCGTGCTGGGGATCTTCTCCAAGAAGACGACCAAGGAGGGCGCCATCGCCGGGATGAGTGTGGGGCTGGCGTTCACCGCCATCTACATCATCATGACCGCCAGTGGGCTCATGGCGCTGGATCCGTGGTTCTTTGGGATCAGCGCCCAGGGCATCGGGACCGTCGGCATGATCCTCAACTTCATCGTCACCTGGACGGTGTCGAGAATGACACCGGCGCCACCGGACGAGATCCAGCATCTGGTCGATAATGTCCGCATCCCCGAGGTGATCTCCGCAGCCAAGGCTGCCGAGGCCTTGGATTGAGTTCCCCAACCAACAACACCCAGGCGAAGGAGGGGGCGACCCGGCGTCGCCCCCGCTTCCCCTGGTTCGGACGACACCAGCTGTGGGTGACGCTTAGTCTCGTCGTGGTCATCATCGGCACGATGCTGCCCTGGTTCGACACGTTCATTGGGACCCGTTATGGCCTCGACGGGTGGGGAATCCTCGCTGCCTGGGGAGCAGCCGTCGGATTGGTCGGCGCATTCTCCGTGAAGATCCACTGGTTCCGGGTCCTCCCCTTGGTGGGGTCGGCGATCGCGGTGGGGATAGTGGTGTGGACGGTCATCGAGGGCATCGAGGTATGCACGGTGGCGCCGGACGGTTCTGCTCCCTGTCGGCCGGCGATCGGTCTGATCATCACCGGCGCCGCCGCCTTGAATGGGTTGTGGTGGTCGGTGCGAGCTTTTCGTGAAGTCGTTCTCCCCCCTCGCAGAGGGGGGAGTGGCAGCCCCGGAGGCGCTGACGAGGGGGGCACCTCCGCGACCAGATAGCGTCGCGACCGCCGAGGCTGTTGTGCCCCCATACCTCCCGGACCTCCGGTCCGGCAG
>WHUC01000185.1 GCA_009377435.1 Acidimicrobiia bacterium | reverse complement strand
TCCGGTGGCGACCGCCCCGGTGGTGGCCGCGGAAGATACGACGATAGTGGAGGCGTCGCGTTATGCGGATAATTTGGGGGAGGTGGTGACGTGGGGTCCTATACTGCGGCGGTCTCCGATGCGCCCCTCCTGGAGGAAACCGTAATGACCGCAACGTTCTTGTATCTCGCCCTCCTGGCCGGTGTGGCTGCGCTCGCACTCTCCGTGTATTACGCCCGGGCGGTGCATGCGGCACCCGAGGGGACCGAGAGGATGATCGAGCTGTCCACGGCGATCCGCGATGGCGCCATGGCTTTCATCCGACGGGAGTACACGTGGGTCGCGGTGTTCGTCGTCGGTCTCGCCCTCCTCATCGGGTTCCTTCTCGACGACGGGATCCTACGGGCGCTGGCATATGTGTTCGGTGCGTTGCTATCCGCCGGAGCGGGTTTGGTCGGGATGCGGGTTGCCACCGGCGCCAACTCCCGCACCACCGAAGCCGCCCGTCGGGGCGGCGTCGCCGAGGCGCTCCCCCTCGCCTTCCGCGGCGGTGCCGTCATGGGGTTCACCGTTGCCGGCCTCGGTTTGCTGGGGGTGGTCCTCGCCTATCTCGTCGTCGTAGAATGGGGTGGCATCGAGATCGGCCGGGGCGCCGAGATAATCACCGCCATCGGTCTCGGTGGCTCGTCCGTCGCCCTCTTCGCCCGTGTCGGCGGTGGGATTTTCACAAAGGCCGCCGATGTCGGCGCCGACCTCGTAGGAAAGATCGAGGCCGGCATCCCCGAGGACGATCCCCGAAACCCCGCGGTGATAGCCGACAACGTCGGTGACAACGTCGGCGACGTCGCCGGCATGGGGGCCGACCTGTTCGAGTCCTACGTCGGCGCGCTGGTCGCCCCCATCGCCTACGCCGCACTCGTCTTCGTGGGCTCCGACTTCCTCATCCCCGCCATCGCCTTCCCCCTCGCCGTGGCGACCTTGGGTATGGCGGCCGCCATGATCGGGTCCTTTCTCGTCAAGGCCAAGGGTGAGGAGGACCTCGCCGCCGGTCTTCACCGGGGCACCAATGTCGCCCTCCTCCTCACGGCGGTCGGGGTGCTCGGTCTGGTGTTCGTCGTGTTCGGTGACGCCGATAACCCACTCGGTCTGTGGCTCGCCGTTCTCGCCGGCCTCGTCGTCGGGTGGTTCGTGGGGAAGATCTCGGAGTGGTTCACCTCGGACCACTACAAGACCGTGAAGGAGATTGCACGTCAGTCCCAGACCGGCCCGGCCACCGTGATCATCTCCGGAATCGCCGAGGGTATGCGTTCCGCGGCCTTCTCGGTGATCGTGGTCGCCGCCGGTATCGGGGTCTCTTTCTGGGCGGGTGACTGGGCCCTCGGGGATGGCGGTGGGATCTACGGGGTCTCGGTGGCCGCCATCGGTGTGCTCGCCACTCTCGGCATCACTATTTCCGTCGACGCCTACGGTCCCATCGCCGACAACGCCGGTGGTATCGCCGAGATGGCCCACTTGCCACCCGAGGTCCGTCAGGCGACCGACGCCCTCGACTCCCTCGGTAACACCACGGCGGCCGTGGCCAAGGGCTTCGCCATCGCCTCTGCCGCGGTGACCGCACTCGCCCTCTTCGCCACCTACACCCAGGCGGTCGGCTTGGAGGCGATCGACCTCTCCAGGGCCGTCACCACCATCGGTTTGTTCATCGGCGGCATGATCCCCTTCCTGTTCGCTGCCCTCACCATGAACGCGGTGGGGAGGGCAGCGAACAAGATGATCGACGAGGTCCGACGGCAGTTCCGCGAGATCCCCGGTCTCAGGGAGGGCGACCCCGATGCCCGCGCCGACTACACCGCATGTGTCGATATCGCCACCGCCGCCGCTCTCCGGGAGATGATCATCCCCGGTGCCCTCGTCGTGGTGATCCCCATCGTCGTCGGTTACATCGACACCGAGATGCTCGGTGGCCTCCTTGCCGGCGCCCTCGTCACCGGATTCCTCCTCGCCATATTCATGGCAAACGCCGGTGGCGCCTGGGACAACGCCAAGAAGTTCATCGAAGCCGGTGCCTTCGGGGGCAAGGGATCGGACAGTCACAAGGCGGCCATCATCGGTGACACGGTCGGTGACCCCTTCAAGGACACCTCGGGCCCGGCGATGAATATCGTGATCAAGATCATGACGATCGTCTCGCTCATCTTCGCCTCCGGATTCGTGAGCTGAGCTGGCAGTCCGTTCTGTGGGCGGAGGTTGTGCCCGGGCGATGACCCTTACCCTGGACTGAGGAGGTGCTCGCCGACGGAGTAGGCATCGGTCGTCGGTAATCTTCCCCCGGTGCCCAGCAACCGCTATGACAGCTCCCGTTATGTCCGGGTCAACCGATGGGATCCCACCCATCTGGCGAAGGTGACCCGTCTCCTCGACCCCGGACCGGGGGCGAAGGTCCTCGAGGTCGGGTGTGGCCGCGGTCATCTCACCAGGGCGATGGTCGAGGACCTGGGCCTCGACGTGATCGGCACCGATGTCAACCCCAACGCCGAGGATGAGGCCGTGATCGACAGGGTCCGTTCGATGTCGGCGGAGCGGCTCGAATTTCCCGATGAGCAATTCGATCACATCGTGGCGGTTCACGCCATCGAACACATCCCACCGATCGAGATGGCCTTCGCCGAGATGGCTCGGGTGCTCAAACCCGGTGGGACCCTCCTCGCCATCTATCCGGCCGAGCCCATCCAGGGTCTGTTTGCTATCCCCACCTCGGTGATCCTCCATGGCACGCCCTTCAAGGCCCGTGAGGTCCACTGTCACAGGCTGACTCCGAAGAGGATGCGGGACATCGCCGGCCCGTTCGGACTTCGGGAGACCCACCACGAGTTCAACCTCCTCCGCTCCCCCCAGTTCGTCAGTGTCTTCGAGAGATAGCGGCGACGCGGATCATCTCCCGGCTTTCCTGTCGGTACTGCCCGGTACCTTGACAGGAACTTCCCCGATCAGAATGGGAAGGAGTACCGTGAATGGAGAAATGGCGAGTATCAAAACCTCGGATCTCGAGGACGGGCGCATCCCTATGTCATGGGAGGAGTACGAGGCGCTGGGCGAAGAGGTTCGAGGCGAGTACATCGACGGGGAGCTCGTCGTGAGCCCCTCACCGACGCGGCGTCATCAGCGGATCTGTCACAATCTCGAAGCCGTGCTTGGTCGGTCGCTCCCCAGTGGGGTGGATGTTTCCTCGGGATGGGGATGGAAGCCCGGTGTCGATGAGTTCATCCCCGACGTGGTTGTGTTTGGCGCCACCGACCAAGAGTGGCGCCTCACGTCCACTCCCCACCTCGTTGTCGAGGTCCTGTCTACCGACCGATCCGCCGACACCATCCGCAAGTTCCGAAAGTATGCGGAGGCCGGTTTGGAACGCTATTGGATCATCGACCCCGAGGGTCCCGAGATCATCGTTTACCGTCTGATCGAGGGCCACTATGCCGAAACGGGGCGTCATGACGCCGGAACAACGGCAAGTCTCGATATCGGGGTGGCTCACCTGTCCGTCGATCCGGCCGATCTCATCTCCTGACGTCCGGACGGTGGGCTGCCGCTACGCCGGGTGGTCGATACCTCGCGCCAGCCCGCGCAGCGATGGCGGGCCGAACCGCAGACAGAGGTTCGCCCTCACCCGCCGAGCGGTACCGTGACGTCGAGAGCCTCAATCGGTGGTCTTGAATCTGTTGCCGCGCTCCATCCGACGATGTCCGGAAAGGTTCCGAACAGAGCGATCGTGTGGCCATCCCGACTC
>WHUC01000184.1 GCA_009377435.1 Acidimicrobiia bacterium | reverse complement strand
TTGGTCCGCAACAGCTCGCCGTCCTCGAGGAGTCCACCGAGGCTCTTGAGGTCGTCGGGATCGTCGGCGTCATACACGGTCATCGTGTCGCGGATCCCGATGAAGCGGTGCTCCTCGAATCTCCTCGGGCGGACCATCCCTACTCGTCCTCGTCGAACCCGGTCTCGACCTCCGCCCCACAGTTGGGACAGGTGGCCACCGCGATATCACCGACGATGAAGGTGAAACCGCAGTCGTCGCAGGTGATCCTGGGGGCGGGCACGTCGGGTGGCGGTTGAGGGACGGGCTGGGGCTGCCCTGCCATCCCGGGTTGGGTTGGGGGCATCGCCCCGGTGTTGGGCGGCGGTCCCGAACCCCCGGCACCGGGAGCGGGACCTGGTGCCGGGCCGGGTGGAGGAGCACCGGCGCCCGCCGGGCCCCTCACCAGGTTGACTGAACCACATGCCGGGCATGAGAAACGTCCCTCACCGGGAACTTCGAATTGGGTGCGACATGACCCACAGCGAATCATCATGATGTCTCGTCACCTCTCTCGGATTGTTCGGGTGCCACCGGAGCGCCCACGGCGCCGATCGAAGCCAGATACCCGGCCTCACCGGCGAGCACCGCTCGCACATCCTCAGGAGCGTAGGACTTTCCCTGACCGCTGGCGATTCTGTCGACTATGTAACCGACGGCGGCGTCACCGCCACCGGCCACGACCTCGACGGGGTTGGATCTCTTCTCTTGCGCCAGACCCTGCAGGTAGTAGATCTCCCAGTCGAGGATCGTCTTCACCCCGGAGCGCTGGAGACGCTCCTGTTGGTCGGGGGCGAGTGTCGCCCAGATGTGGTCGACGGCGTCGGGGACCGAGTAGAGAAGTTCCTCGCTGCTCCGCATCCGGATCTCCTGCCACAGCATGGCGGCGGCCACGACGAGGAACACCCCACCGAGGAAGACGGAGACGAAGATGAGAATGGGCGTGTTCATCCGATCCCCATTGTCGTCGCTCTGTCTCAAAAAGCCTCGACGGGCATCCCCAGCCTCCTAGTACGGTTTTCCGGATGCGTTACCGCGTCGGCATGGAAACGAGGACACGGATACTCGACGCCACCCGACAGCTACTCAGCGAGCTCGGCATCGACGCCATCACCATCAAGGCGATCTGTGAACGCGCCGACATACTCGCCGGGAGCTTCTACAACCTCTTCGGCTCCAAGGAGGAGGCCGTTCTCACCGTGATCGGCGAGACGATCCAGGAGGTCGACGGCGGAGACCATGCCAACGAAACCCTCGAGGAACTGGTGGGGCGTTATGTCAGGTTCGTCACCAGGAATGAGGTCATCGCCCGGGTCTATCTCCGTATCGCCATCGCAGGTGGGCTCGGCGAGGGATCCCTCCGCAACCGCATCCTGGGCCACCACCGTGCCCGGGTGGATCGCTTCGAGGCCGCCCTGCAACGATCCGTGCCGGGCGCCAAGACATCCGATGCCGAGGCAATCCTGGCCGCCCTCAACGGCTACGCCCTCCATCACATGATCGACCCCGGCTTCGATCTCCCCGGCCACGCCGCCACCCTCGTCAAGACCGTGGTGGGAGAGGGGGGAAGGTCCCTTGTTCCCCCTCGGAGAGGGGGAAAGGTCCCTGCGAAGCAGGTAAGGGGGCACGGCAGGTAGGGGGGCAACGTTGCGATCCGATCCGGCGCGGATTACGGCCTGGCTGTCTCTACCCCTGGGGCGTCGATCACGTCCACACCGGCGTAGTTCTGGGTGTCGGTGCGATAGGTCCAATCCCAGCTATCGTCGTGGATCCTGCCGTCGGGGCCGTCGACATGGCGATCGACGCGGTATGAGGAGGACCCGGTCTCGCCGACGTGGACGGAGACCCGACGGGCCTCCTCACCACCGGAGGCGACCACCTCGACGATGGTGCCACTACTCGCCGTGTGATACCCCGACATCTCCCGATAGTCGTTGACACCCCACAACTCAACCGTGATCGACGTATCGGTGTAAGAGGTCTCGATGGTCACGGGATACGGGGTGTCATTGCGGAAGGCGAGATCGATGTTGTCGTAGTTGAGGGTCGCCTCCACGGCCACCGGGTAACGGCTGATGTAGACGCTGTGGGGCTGGTGGTCGATCTCCTCCAGGCCGCTGTAGACGATGGTGTTGAACATGGTCGTGGCGAACTGGCTGACACCGCCGCCCACACCCATCACCAGCTCGCCGTCAACCAGGATCGGAGCGGGAACATAACCCTTCTCGGTGGTCCGGGGACCGATCTCGTCGTTGATGGAGTAGATCTCCCCGGGATCGACCACCGAGCCGTCCACCTGGTCCGCCATCAGGTGGATGTTGTGCACGCGCTCCTGACAGCAGTCATGGTATGTGGTGAACCGGGCCATCATGTGGGCGCCCGGCGGTACGTCGATCGGTTCGAGACCGAGCGCCCGGACCAGGAAGGACGCCATCTCGGCGCGGGTCACCGAAGCGGAGGGGCAGAACTCGTCGTTATCGGGAGGATTGCAACCGACGGTGATCCCCGACTCGGCGAGGGTGATGATGTTCTCCCGGTGGACATTGTGCTCCCCGACATCGGTGAAGGGGTTGTCACCCGGCCCATCCTCGTCACCCAACTCGAACGCCTTGACCAGGAAGGTCGCCATCTGCTCACGGGTAACCGGATCCTCGGGACAGAACTCATCGTTGTCGGGCGGGTTGCATCCCAAGGTGACCTCGGCGGCGGCGATACCGTTGATGTCTCCCTCGAAGATCGACTCGTCATCGTCGACGAAGTAGTCGGCGCCCGGAAGACGCTCGATCGCTTCCACGGAACGGACCAGGAATGCCGCCATCTGACCCCTGGTCACCGGGTCATCGGGACAGAACAGCGTTTCCTCCTCATTGCACCCGTCGGTGATATCGGCTTGGTAGAGGGCCTCGATGGAGCCCTCGTGGACATTGCCGTTGTCGTCCTGGAATGAGCCTCCCGGAGGGAGGTCCTGAGCGACCGCGGGTGCGGCCAGTCCGACGACGAGCAGTACTGAGAGAAGGGTGGTAATGCGTTTCACAGCGTCCAATCGTAACGTCGCGGCTTCTGATCCCATACACACGCCGCAACAGGCGAGATCGTTCCCGATGTTTGCGACCTCGACGGCTGGCATGAAGTACGGTGGCCGGATGGCACCCACCATCCACAAGATGCGGCTCGGTCCCCTCGACAACTGTGTGTACATCGTGTCCTCGCCGACCACAAACCGGGGCGTTATCGTCGATGCCGCCGCGGAACCCGACCGAATCCTCGCCGCCTGTGAAGGGATCGAGATCACTGCGATCCTCACCACCCATGGGCATCACGACCACATAGGCGCCGTAGACGCCGTCCGCGCCGCCCTCGACATCCCCTTCCGCTTGCATCCCGCCGACAGAGCCGTCGCCGGCAGGGATCCCGACGAGGCCCTCACCGACGGCGAGGAGATCGTCATCGATGATATCGCCCTCCATGCCGTCCACACCCCCGGGCACACGCCGGGGTCGATGTCATTTCTGGTCGAGCCCTTCGTCCTGACGGGTGACACCCTCTTCCCCGGTGGCCCCGGTGCCACCCGATGGGACTACTCCGATTTCGGACAGATCATGGACTCCATCGAGGACTCGCTGATGACGCTGTCCGATCCGACCGTGGTCCATCCGGGACACGGCGAGGACACCACCATCGGATCGGAGCGGCCCCACCTCGAGGAGTGGCGAACCCGAGGCTGGTAGGAGATCCTAGTGGTGTGTCCCCGAAATAGCTACGCGG